>JAZSPL010000018.1:0-99723 GCA_045537435.1 Acutalibacteraceae bacterium | reverse complement strand
GATTAATATTCAATCTACATCGTAGGGGCGACCATTGGTCGTCCGTGGAAATTCTGCTTAATTCAACGGACGCGCAATGCGCGCCCCTACGCGCACAGAGATAGATTGTGCGAAATCAAAGAACCCCACAAACCAGAATTTATCGAGGTGTTTTCGAAATCAACTAATGTCAGATTTGACATAATATTCCGTGTGTGATATTCTTTGAATATAGCTTTTAGGAGGGATTTTATGAGAAAAACATTTTCAGTTTTTATGACGGTTGTTATGATTTTTTCTGTCTTTGCGTTCTGCGTTCCGCACGTCATAGCGGCAGGAGCAAGAGAGTATTACATTGACTCTGTTGCAGGTGACAATGCAGGCGACGGCACAATTGACAGCCCATGGAAAACAATCGACAATCTTGGCGGTGTTCCGTTTGTGCCGGGTATGAAGATTCTTTTCAAATGCGGTGGTGTTTATGAATTTGCCGCAACTCTTTCTGCATCGGGAACGAAAGAAAACCCGATTGTGATTTCTGCCTATGGTGATGGAGAAAGACCTCTCCTTACAACGAAAGAAAACAAAGAAGTTCTGCAGCTTATTGACTGCAGTTATATTACTGTTTCAAATCTCGAAATAACCGCACCCAACGGTGGCGGTATCTGGATTGATACCCTCGAAAAAACATCTTACGGTATCACAATCGATAACATTGAATTCCACGATATTCAGAATTACCATCTTCCTGCACGTGACAATGCGTCTGCAGGTGCGGCAGGTGCAAGAGCCTGCATTATGGTCAAGGGTCTTCCTGCACGGTCAAGATATGCTGTAAATGACCTCACAATTACAAACTGTGAGATGTATGACTGCGGTAACGGTATCAATATCTGGGGTTCTTGGAACGATTCGCAGACACCCTGGTGCGAAACTGAAGAAGAAATTGACCCCGTATATAACACGGGTGTTCTTGTCAAGGGTTGTTATTTCCACGATATGGACAGCGAAGCAATAATTGTCGGAATGTGCGACGGTGCACTTGTTACTCATTGCCGTTCTATTAACTGTTGTCAGGGCAGCGGTGTTGACGAAAACGGAGAGCCGACTTATTTCACAGCGGCAATGTGGTTCTGGGGAAGTGAAAACAGCACAATACAGTACTGTGAAATTGCAGGTCAGAAAAACTTCGGTGACGGTATGTCAATCGACTTTGACTCTCATACAAACAACTGCACCTACCAGTATATCTATTCGCACGACAATATGCGTTTTATGTGCAACAATGCAAACTACAGCGGTCAGCACAACAATACTGTAAGATATTGTCTTTCCGTAAATGACGGTGACGGCAGAAGCAAGACCAGTTCGTCGGCAGGTGAGTACGGTTTTAATTTCTATAACAACACCATAATCGGTTGCGGTGAATTCCAGGTAACCCATATCTATGACGGAATTTTCGCAAACAATATCATTATTCCGAAGGACGGAGAAAAGATTTACTTCGAGCTTGATGATATTTTAGGTTCAGGAACCGTTTTCTCAAACAACTGTTTCTATAACTGTCCGACTCCGATTTATGAAAAACTATTCTCAAAAAATACTGTTCCGGGTTTTGTCGGCGGAGATGATTACACAGCGTACGAGCTTGTTACAAAATCACCGCTTATCGGCAAGGGTATGGAAATAGAAGACGACCTCACAACGGACTTCTTCGGTAACGAAATCATGAGCAATAACATCGGTTGCTACGGCGGTGACGGTGAGGACGGCGAATATGACCGTGAGTGGCTTGTTGAAAAGATTTTCAGAATTTTCCGTCAGTGGTTCAATATTCTTAAAAGAGAGATAACCTATCTTGTCAATGAAAAATAAAACTTCATAATGATTATCCCCATCGGATTTTGAATGTCCGATGGGGATTTTGTATACCTGATTATGCAATTTTATTTCCTGTGAGTTTGAGTTTGCCGACGAAAGGGAGCTTTACGACGCAGAGGAATGTGTCGTCATCGTTAAAAGTAACTGAAACGGGGATTTCCTTTCCGGGGAAAGCTTCACATTCGCCCACTGCTGTGAGTGTATCGCCGTCCTCTTCGACATCACTTACCGTGATTTTCGGGAGCTGCTCGCCGACGAGCTCAAACTTGAAATCGTATTCTCCGTTAACATCGCTGATTGTAACTCTGCCCGTGCCTCTGAAGAGCATTGTGTTAATCTGAGCTTCCCAAGTGCCAAGTCCTATCATATATGTATCTCCTTTTCGTTTTTTATTTAGATTATCATATGAGAAAAACTCTGTCAATACAATTACCTCATTTTGGAGGAGTGTAAATGGTTTGGTTTGCTTGACTTTTCAACTGTAGTGTATTAGAATATACTCATATTATTATAGTTATCTTAGGGTAGTGGGACTTGATTTAGGATATAACTTAAAATGCCGTCAGGCGGAGGGTGTAAAATGAAACGTATAAACTGGAAGGATATGTTCACAAAACAGGTGCTTATGGTGATCTATGATATCGTAGCTATAAACCTGTCATACTTTCTTGCTCAGCTGTCTTTGACTACTGTAACGGGAGATGGCGATATCGCTTTTTGGGTGAAGATATTTGCCGAAAGAGCATTACCTGTAACGATTGTTTTCTTTATGCTTCTTAATGCCTTCAGGGTTTATTCAAGCATGTGGGAATATGCAGGTATCAGAGAACTTTCAAATATTTGCGCATCAATTTTTATAGGCGGTCTTTCCAGCGTTGCAATTGATATTGCGATGTCGTCGTTCGGATTTTCGATATCAGAAGTTCAGAATGGCTGTTTTAATATGTATGTTTACGTTTTCGGAACTATTCTTGCCATAATTTTTATCGGCGGAATGCGCCTGGTATATAGATTTATAAGGCGTCAGATGCGTATGAGGAGTATGCACAGACAGAAGAAAATTGACCGGGTTATGATCGTTGGCGCAGGTGATATGGGTATGATTATCATCAGCGAGCTTGGTGCAAGCAACTATTCAAACGGTAAACCTGTTGTTGCGGTTGACGATAATCCTGCAAAAATAGGTAAAAGACTCCGCGGAGTACCTGTTAAGGGTACTTGCAGTGAAATTCCTGAGCTTGCAAAAAGATATAAGATTGACATAATTATCTTGTGTATCCCGTCAGCAGGAACCGAGAGACAGACAGAAATTGTGAGGATTGCAGTTGAAACCGGATGTAAAATCAAAACTGCACCGAGTATTCTTGAAATGGCTGAAGGTGTAAGTAAAAATAAAATCCGCGATGTAAATATTTCAGACCTTCTTGCACGTCCCGAAGTTAAGCTTGATCCGCACGTTTGTAATTATATTACAGGTCAGACTGTTCTTGTAACGGGTGGCGGCGGTTCGATAGGAAGTGAGATCTGCCGTCAGATTTCGAAGTACGGACCAGAAAAGGTAGTCGTTTTCGATATTTATGAAAATAATGCATATATGCTTAAAAATCAGCTTGATTCTTATAACAAAGGTAAGCCTGAAGTGCATATAAGAATCGGTTCGATCCGTGATGAAATAAGACTTCGCGAAGTTTTCGAAGAATTCAGACCGACGGTTGTTTTCCACGCGGCGGCGCATAAGCATGTTCCTTTAATGGAGGACAGTCCGAAAGAAGCAGTCAAGAACAACATTTTCGGCACATATAACGTAGCAAAAACAGCGGTTGATTTTAACGTCAAACGTTTCGTAAGCATTTCAACGGATAAGGCTGTTAATCCTGCAAATGTTATGGGTGCAACAAAGCGTGTTACTGAAATGGTTATACAGTATTTCCAAAGAAAATGCGGAGGTAGCACGTTGTTTGCGGCTGTACGTTTCGGTAATGTTCTGGGATCCAGCGGAAGCGTTATTCCGATTTTCACGGAGCAGATTAAAGAAGGCGGGCCCATAACAGTTACTCACCCGGATATCACAAGATATTTTATGACAATTCCTGAAGCTTCTCAGCTTGTCGCACAGGCAGGCGGCCTTGCGCACGGCGGTGAAATTTTCGTTCTTGATATGGGTGAACCCGTCAAAATTCTTTCGCTTGCTGAAAATCTTATAAGACTTTCCGGATATAAGCCTTATTCTGAAATCGCAATTGAGTTTTCAGGCTTGCGTCCCGGTGAAAAGCTTTATGAAGAGCTTGCGCTTGAGGAAGAGTCAAATGAACGCAGAATGACTGCTAATAACAAGATTTTTGTTACAAAGCCGCTTGAAATGGATGACGGATTGTTTGAACAAAAACTTGCCGAACTCAAAGTGGCTAAAGAAGAAGATATCAGAAGATTGCTTAAAGAAATTGTTCCGAACTATGTTGAACAGAAGGATTACGATCACGCTCAATAATTGTTAGGGTGACGATAATAATCCGAACCTGCCCGAAAGCAAGTCTTTTCAGCGATTTTCGGCGTTTCGGATTTGAAAGGCGTCAGCATGTCGGCATCCTCAACATCCAAAAATCATCTGAAAATCCTCAGCTTTCGGGTCGAAGATTTTTTATCGAGAGGATTTTTGGCAATTCAAGGCAAAAACACAGCCAATCCTTGCGGATTGGCGAGTATTTTAACGAAGAAGTGGCGGAAATCATCCGATAAAAAACACGGTTTGGATTATTATCGTCACCCTAGAGAGGGATTAGTATGTATAAATACATCAAAAGGGGAATGGATTTTACGGTAGCGTTCATCGCACTTTTGCTTCTTTCTCCTTTGATGCTGATTGTTTCAATACTGATTAAACTCAACCGTGACGGTCCCGTATTTTTCAAACAGAAAAGACCGGGTCTTAACGGAAAGATTTTTACTGTTTATAAATTCAGGACAATGTCCGTGAAAACTCACGATGAAAACGGCAGAGAACTTTCTGATTTCGAAAGAATGTCGAAAATTGGTAATGTTCTTCGAAAGACAAGCATTGATGAATTGCCTCAGTTTATCAATATTCTTAAAGGAGATATGAGTTTTATCGGTCCGCGACCGTTGCTTACAGAATATCTTGAGTTTTATACTCCTGAGCAGATGAGGCGACATGAGGTAAGACCCGGTATTTCGGGTTGGGCGCAGGTGAACGGCAGAAACACAATTACGTGGGAAGAAAAATTCCGATACGATGTGGAGTATGTCGATAAAATGAACCTTAAAATGGACGTGTACATATTTATAAGAACGATTCTCAATGTGCTTAAACAGGACGGGATAAACAGCGGTGAGGCAAACACGATGGAAAAATTCCGCGGAACAAACAAAGAGGAAGTGAAGGAATGAAGAAAATACTGTATGTTGCGACGATAACGGAGCATTTTTACTATTTTCATCTGCCGTATCTTAAGATGTTTCACGACCTCGGCTGGCAGGTCGATGTTGCAAGTCACGGCGATGTTGAGCTTCCGTTCTGCGACAACAGATATGAAATCCCGATAAAGCGTTCTCCTGCGGATAAAGACAACCTCAAAGCATACCGTATGCTTAAAAAGATTATAAAGGACAATCATTACGATATTGTCCATTGCCACACACCGATGGGCGGTATGCTTGCAAGACTTGCCTCTTTTTCTCAGAAGAAAAAAGGCACGAAAGTTTTGTATACTGCTCACGGCTTCCATTTTTATGAAGGTGCACCGAAAGCTAACTGGATGGTCTATTTCCCGATTGAATATGTTATGTCGTTGATTACCGACTGTCTTATCACAATTAATGATGAGGATTATAACTGTGCCCAAAAGCATCTTAAGGCAAAAAGTGTAGCAAAGGTAAACGGAGTAGGTTATAATAGTGACCGCTATTTTCCGGTATCAAAAGAAGAAAAATTTTCTCTGCGCGAAAAGCTTGGCTATAAGAAAGATGAAAAGCTTCTTATTTATGTTGCAGAAATGAATCGTAATAAAAATCAGGCAATGCTTATACGGACATTGAATGAAGTTTTAAAAACACATAAAAATGTAAGACTGATTATTGCAGGTGCGGATAATTTTAACGGTGAATATCCGCAGCTTGCAAAAGAACTCGGTGTTGAAGGCTATGTTGATTTTCTCGGCCATCGTGAGGATATCAACGACCTTCTCCACGCGAGCGATATCGCTGTCGGTTCAAGCTATCGCGAAGGGTTGCCGGTAAATGTTATGGAAGCTCTTGCCTGCGGTTTACCTGTTGTGCTTTCTGACAACAGAGGCCACAGAGTGCTTGGAGTTAACGGCGAAAACGGCTATATTGTAAAAATTAATGATTACGAAACAATGGCACAAAAAATATGTGAAATCATTGAAAATGAGGCTCTTCGCGAAAGGTTTTCAAAGAACGCAGTTGAGCTGATAAAGCCTTTCTCAAAGGAAAGTGTTATTGTAGAATTAAAGGGGATTTATAATCAGTACATAAACTGAGGCATATATGAAAATTTTTGATTTTGACTTTTATGAAATAATTGTCTGGGTTATGACAATCATAATGTGTGCAATAGCGGCCGCCTGTCGAAGAGCTCCTCTTCGCCGCCCGGGCAGTCTGGGTCAGCCGTTGCCGAATCCTATCGCAGTAATTTTGCCGATAGTTTTCTTTACTGTTTTCGTTGCTTTGAGAAAAACAATCGGTGATACATATTTTTATATGCACTCGTTTAACCTTATGCCTGACTACAACCAGGTCAAAATAGAATATTTCTTTACCGGTATGTTCGGATTTTTTCAGAACATTATCAGAAATATGACAGATGATCCGCAATGGTTGATTGCTTTTTCTGCAGTTTTTTCAATTCCGGTACCGCTGATTATACTTTACAAATATTGTCCGCGTTTTGAAATGGCGATTTATATGTTTGTTGCCTTCAGTTATCTTGGCGGTGCGATGAATGGTATGAGACAGTATATGGCTGCTTCGATTGTACTTCTGGGAACGAAGTATCTTTTCTCGATAAAAAGAACGGATTTTATTAAATACGCCGTGATAGTTCTTTTGGCGTATTGTATGCACAACAGTGCGATTATAATGTTACCGTTGTATTTTGTTGTAAGGCGACGGGCTTGGCAGATCAGCTCATATCTGATTATTTTGGGAAGTATAGTAGGCGTCATTATTTTTGATGCAATTCTTCCTTCATTCCTTTCGGCACTTGAGCAGACAAGCTATGCAAACTATTCTGAAAACGGTTGGTTTACAAGCGGTCAGGAAGGCGGAAGCAGCCTTGTTCGTGTTATGTTTATAGCATATCCGTTGGTGGTTGCATATATGAACAGGGAGCGTCTTAAAATGCTCGGGCATATCGGAGATATACTTGCCAATATTGTTTTCATAGATGTTGCGATATATATGATCGCTATGTACAACTGGATTTTTGCTCGTTTGGCAATTTATCTTGCAATTTACTTCATAATATTTGTGATATGGGTAGTTAATTATGCGGTTAAACCTAAAGATCGGTCGATATTTGTATTTGCAACAGTTGTATTATATTTCTTGTATTCACGAATGGATTCATTTACAATTTCAATGTACGAGTCGGATTATTTCTTCCCGGGAAGAACATTTTTCAGAAAATAGGGTTTAAATATGAAGTATTTTTTGTTTAATCATGTCGGCAGCTTCAATCGTGGATGTGAAGCTATAGTGAGAGGTACCGTAAATATCATTGGCAATGCTGACCCGAAGGCCGAATTTGTTCTCTCATCTTTTGCGCCTGAAACAGACAGTGGTATTGTCAAAGTTGAAAAGAGGACTTTTGCAACAAGGCAACTCACTTGTTTTGAAAAGCTCGTTTCTGCGTTTTATGTAAAGATGTGTCATTCTGAAGAATACGCTTTAAAGAAGATGTATTCAGAAGTAACAGATCAGGCACAGGATTGCGACATATGTCTTTCTGTCGGCGGAGATACCTATTGCTATGGAGATAATCACGGTATTCAGGTATTGACAAGAGAACTGAAAAAAAGCGGAAAGAAAGTTGTTCTCTGGGGAGCATCCATAGGAGAGGAAGATCTCGACGAAGAAAAACTTCAAAGTCTTAAGGATTTTGACGCGGTTTTTACAAGAGAATCGTTAACTTTTGACCTTCTTAAAAATAAAAATGCAAATGAAAATATTTTCCTGAACCCGGATCCTGCATTTTGTATGGAAAGGGATGGAATTGAGCCGATTAAAGGCTTTACAAAAGAAAACACCCTCGGTCTTAACGTAAGTCCGTTGATCGAAGGATACAACCCGAAAATCACACAGATTACAAGAGATTTTATAAAATATGTTCTTGAAAACACTACTCTTAAAATTTTGTTAATTCCTCACGTTATCGAAAACGGAAACAACGATTATGATTATATGACGAAGTTTTACGAGGAATTCAAGGACAGCGGACGTATTGATATTCTTCCTCCTGATCTTAACGCAAAACAGTATAAGGGATATATTGCAAACACACGTTTTTTTATTGGCGCACGCACACATGCGACGATAGCGGCGTATTCAAGCGGAGTGCCGACGGCAGTACTTGGTTACAGTGTCAAGTCAAGAGGGCTTGCAAAGGACCTTTTCGGTGAGGAAAAGTATGTTCTTAATTCAAGGATAATCGCAGACGCTCAACCGGTTATCGATACATTCAACTCATTGATTGAAGATGAAAAAGAAATCAAGGAAATACTTATAAAAAAAATTCCTATCTATCTGCGGAATGCAATGCAAATGGGCGATAAACTTACAAAACTTTAATGAAACGTGGTGACAGTATGAAAGAAAAAATTCTTTTCGTAATTCCTTCGCTTCGCAGCGGAGGGGCAGAAAAAAGCTTGATTACTCTGCTGTCACTGATAGATTATGAGAAATACGACGTTGATTTACTTTGCTTTCGAAGAGACGGACTTTTTTACGACAAAATTCCGCAAAAGGTAAATGTTATAAAAGGTACAGAAGATTACGAAATGTTTGACGGTGATGCGAAAGCGGCGATTATATATTTTTTAAAAAAGGGAAAGTTTTCTTCGTTGCTTGACCGTGTAAAGTATACAAGAAAATCATTAACGGAAAATGAACGTTGGAACCTGTTGAAAAAGCGGTTACCGAGAATAGACAAAGAATATGACTATGCTGTCGGATATCTTGAAGGAAACGCAAGTTATTTTGCTGTGGAAAATGTTCAGGCGAAAAGAAAAATCTGTTATGTACATAACGATTTCAAAAAGCTCGGACTCTGCAAGAAAAAAAATCGTGAACTTTTTGCGAAATGTGACAAGGTTGTGACTGTTTCACAGGTGTGCCTTGACAGTCTTACAGATGAATTTCCTGAGCTTTGTGAAAAGTTTATGATAATCGAAAACATTACAAGTCCGAAAATTATAAACGAGTATGCGTTAGAAGAAACACCGTATGAGAAAGATCAAGGGAAGTTTATTATCACAACCGTTGGTAGATTGGCGCCGCAGAAGGCCATAGACCTCGCAGTCAAAGCGAGTGAACTCATCAAGAAAAAAGGTTACGATTTTAAGTGGTATCATATCGGCACAGGTGGACTTAGGGATGAAATTGAAAGCCTGATTTCTTCACTTGGTGTTGAAGATGAGTTTATCTTGCTTGGTGAAAGGGCAAATCCGTATCCATACATCGGTCAATGCGATATTTATGTGCAACCATCACGTTTCGAAGGGAAATCGATTGCGATTGACGAAGCAAAGTGTCTTTGTAGACCGATTGTCACGACTAATTTTACAACGGTTGCTGACCAGATTAAGGACGGTATAAACGGACTTGTCTGTGAAATGGATGAAAATGATATCGCTGTTAAGATAGAAACTCTTTTAAATGATGAAAGTTTAAGAAAGAAATTAGCCCAAAATCTTTCAGAAGAAAAAACAGGCAATGAAGAAGAGCTTGAAAAGTTTTACTCAATTTTAAATTGAAAGGAAAAGCCTTATGTCAATTGTGATTATCATTCTGCTGCTGATTGCACTGGTTGTCCTTGGTTTTGATTTTTTGGATTCTGCGCTTGATTGGTTCGGAAGAATTAGAATCGGAACAATAACAGATGACGGCGAGTGGAAGAAATCAACAGAAAAAGTTATTGAAAAATGGCTTGATTCCGGTACGCCGAAAGTGCCTGTCAACGAAAACAAGAGGTTGAAGCTTGTTCATAAAATTAAAAGCATCGGCAAGGTGGAGTCTACTGCTTATTGGCAGGATGCTGCTGTGCTCAAGGCAGCGACAGCGGCAGGCAATATGGATGAAAGTGTGTTTGTTCTCCTGGACCGATACATAGACACCGATAACGGCAACTGGAAGCTTCCGCCCGAAAGGGTTGACTGTGCAATGCTTTGTTATGAATTGCTTTGTTGCGATTACATTGATAACAGTCTGATACGTCCCGCGATGGACTACGTAGCAAAATTTCTTCAAAATCTTTATGATGAATACGGAACAGTACCTTATAATAAAAACGCTAAAGATGTCCGTTTTGTTGATACGGTCGGAATGATTTGTCCGTTTCTTATGAAATATGCGGTTATTTACAATGAACCTCGTTTTGTGGATATAGCACTTGAACAGATCAAGGAATATCACAAGAACGGTTTTGATAAAGAAACAAAAATGCCCTATCACTGTTTCAACGTGAAGTCGAAAGCTCCCCTCGGTATCTGCGGTTGGGGCAGAGGCTGCGCATGGTGGGCAATCGGTATTACAGACAGCCTGAAAACCCTTATGGAAAGCAAAACATATCACCTCGAAAAGGTAAGGCTTCTGAAATACTGTGTTGAATTTGTTGCAGTGATGAAAAATTATCAGCGTGATGACGGCGCATTCACAAGGATGATTTTTACTCCGTCACTTGAGGACAGCTCTGCCGGCGCAATGTTGGCTTACTGTTTTGCATATATCGCAAAGCTTACGGAAAACGACGAGTTTGAAGATTGCTGTAAAAAAACGCTCAGACATCTTAAAACCTGCACCCGACGTAACGGTGTGATTGACTATGCTCAGGGCGATACAATGGGAATCGGTTTTTATTCGGATGCGTTGCGTGTTGTACCTGCGGCACAGGGATTTGCCGTAGTAGCGGCAAAAGAAATAGATTTTTAAGGAGTTGATATAATATGATTGACATTCACTGTCATATTCTTCCTGAAATTGATGACGGAGCCCGCGATCTTGAAACGGCAATCCGAATGTGTCATCTTGCAGAGTCGAACGGAATTAAACATATTGTCGCAACTCCGCACACAAATACTGTGGATAATATCGATCACTTCCTTGAAATAAGAGACGAAAGATTGCACGTTTTGCGCAAACATATTGCGGACAGGGGTATTGATATCAAACTTTATCCCGGAGCCGAAGTCTTTGTTGATGACGATATCTTTTTTGCAAACGACCTGAAACGCCTGACAATAAACGGAAGTAGGTATATACTTATCGAATTCAATTTCAGAAATGTTCAGATAAGAAAGATATACGATTATCTCAACGAAATAATCGATATGGGTATTGTGCCGATAATCGCTCACCCTGAGAGATATGAGTTTTTTCAGTTTGATTACGATGCTGTTAATTCACTTGCAAAAAACGGAGTGATTTTCCAGATTAATGCAACGAGCCTTGCGAGCCTTGACGGTTTGCAGGAGTTTGAACTGGCCTATTCTATGGCGTATAACGGATTGGCATCTTTTATTGGTACGGATGCGCATGCGCTCAGTTACAGAGCTCCGAATCTTTCTGAAATGATGAGGTATTTTCCTCCGGATATCAGCCAGTATAATATGCAGATGATGGTGCATGATGCAGCAAAGGCTGTTCTTACGGACAATCCGATACCTTTAGTGGAAAGAAGAGAAATACATAAGCGCGGAAGCTTTTAACAGTTGACACAGGTATGACGATACTTTATAATAAGCATGTTATTTCAGGTGTATACCTCGTCACAAAATGAGAAGCTGTGACGGAAAGGATGGTAAATATGCAGGAATTGGATACCAATAAAAATATTTATTATAGTGAGGAAGGTTCAGGCTTTGATGTAAGCCGTTTTATCAAGAACCTTATCAGTAAGATATGGGCACTTTTGCTTGTCGGTGCAATTTTTGCGGCAGGTGGCCTTGCAATTGCAAAGGCCACGTATGTTGAAGTTTATTCTTCAACGATGACTCTCGGATTTATGGAAACAAAAATGGTTATCGTAAAGGACTATTCGGGAAGAAAAGATGCTCCTGTTGAGTACGAAGAGGAAACTACTTTCTTTAGTGCCTCTGATGCACAAAGATACCAGTTCCTTCTTAAGAGTGACGAGATGGTAAGTAAGGTTCAGTCTAAGCTCAAGGAGAAAAACCCCGAAAGCAATTACAGCAAGGGAGCAATTGAAAGCAGCCTTAATATTGAAACAGTTGAAGAAGGTATTAACGGATTTTTTGTTGTAAGTGTTACAAGTCAGGATAAGGCATACTGTGAACGTGCGCTTGCGGTTGTTCTTGAAGAGTTTCCGGATTATGTCAGCGATTTTGACAGTACAATTTCAATCAAGGTTATAAAGAATCCGTCGGCACCGGTTGTTACAAACAGCGATCAGGCAATGACAAACGCAATTTACGGTTTTATTATCGGTGCGGCGATTGTTGCTTTGATTATCTTTGTGATTACTCTTTCAACCAATACAGTCACAAGCCTTGAATATCTTCGTCGTGAGATCAATGTCAAGGTGCTCGGCTCAGTACCGTTACTCGAAAAACAGGTCGGTCTTTTTGGCAAAAAGACCAAGACTCCGCAGGGTTCATTGCTTATCACTGATTCTTCCAAGGTCAGCTTCGCCTTTGTTGAAAGCTTCAAATCAATCAGAACTAAGCTCGAAAACGTCAAGAGTGAAAAGGGATACAAGGCATTTGTTGTTACAAGTACATATGAGGATGAAGGTAAAACAACAGTTGCGGTTAATATCGCTTGTTCACTTGCACAGAAGGGTAAGTCGGTTCTCCTTATCGACAGTGACTTGAGAAAACCTGCTGTTCTTCATGCGGTCGGTGTTAAGAGTGACACAAATTACGGTCTTATTCCGATTATCAAAGGTACGTCAACATATGTTGATTCGATCAAGTTCATCAAATCTCTCGGCATATTCGTTTTGCCGACTGGCGGTATTTCGCTTAAGTCAACTGAAGTTCTTGATACTGAAAAAGTGCGTAACGTTATTGAACAGGCTCGCCGTGAGTTTGACTATATTATCATCGACTCACCGCCGTCAAACGTTGTTACGGACAGCTTGGTTATTGCTCCTCTTGCTGACGGTATTATTTACAGTATCAGACGCGACTATGCTAAGGTTGCTGATATCAACCGTACGCTCGAGGAAATCCGTAGTGCGGACATCGAGGTTGTTGGTGCAATCTTCACAATGAGCGGTAATGAAGAAAACAGCAGATACTACAAGCGTAAGGGTTATCTGCGTTATGGCGGATACTACGGCAGACGTAAGAGAAAGCACAGCGGATACGGTTATGGCAGTGGCTACGGTTACGGTAACGGTTATGGCTACGGTAACGGCTACGGCTACGGCAATGGTTACGGCTATGGCGGATATGGTGGCTATGGCTACGGCTACGGCTACGGTGGCTATGGTTATGGTTACGGCGGCTACGGCTACGGACCCGGACCTGGCTCACAGCATAGTGAAGACAAACAGATAGATAAAAAATAATTAAAAGAAAGTTTTATTATATAAAATACGGTTTTAATTGAAAAAATCACCGATTCACTGAGAATCGGTGATTTCACTTTTTATGAGGTCTTTAATAACTTCTCCGGCGATTATCAACCCTGCAACACTCGGCACAAAAGAAACGCTGCCGGGTAACGGTTTTCCGTTTTCTGTATGACCGTGTTTGATCGGCTCTTCTTTTGAGTAAACAACCTTTACTTTTGAAATGCCGCGTTTTTTCAGCTCGTATCGCATAACCTTTGCAAGGGGACAAACACTTGTTTTGCTGATGTCTGCAACCTCAAAACGTGTGGGGTCAAGCTTGTTGCCGGCACCCATACAGCTTATTACAGGGATATTTGCTGCTTTGGATTTTTCAATTAACAGGAGCTTGGATGAAACCGTATCAATAGCATCAACAACATAATCAAACTGACTGAAATCAATGCTGTCTGCGTTTTCGATGTTGAAGAAAATCTTTTCGGTGTGTACTTCTACATCGGGGTTTACCTCAAGACAATGTGCAGCCGCAACCTCAACTTTATCCATATCGACGGTTTTGGTTGTTGCAACAAGCTGACGGTTAATATTTGTCTGCGAAACGACGTCGCCGTCAAAAAGAAACAGCTTGCCGATACCTCCGCGCACAAGTGCTTCAACCGTGTATGAACCAACGCCTCCTATGCCAAAAACGGCAACTGATGAGCCGCGCAATTTTTCAAGAGCATCTTTGCCCAACAATATTTCACTTCTGTCAAAAATGTTCATAATAAACCCCCTGATTTTCTAAATTATACCAATAAAATATTTCCTTTTCAAGTATACACGAGAGTAATTTTATGGTATAATTATGTGGAATTGAAAAATGGAGGAAAACAAAATGACGATGAAGAAAATCGGATGTACGGTGATAGCTGTCATTATGGTGATTCTTTGTCTGACGGTGCCTGCGTTAGCTGAAACTGACATTAAGCTCACAGACGAAGTTTATCCTGTTGAAATAATTGAAGGAAAAACTTTTTCGGTTTACGGAATAGTTACTTCTGAAAATAATATTCTTGCTGTTACAATCGGCGTATATAATGCTGACGGTGAGGCAGAGTTTGAATATACGGGCAAGCCCGGCGAAAAAACTTACAATATACATAATATTGACTATCTTCTTACTTTCTCAAAACTTAAAGCGGGCGACTATGTTTACAAGATAGTTGTTTCGGACACTAAGGACAGTAATGTTGAATTGCTGAAAAAAGCATTCAAGGTTGTTTCAAAGGATCATTATAATACATTCAAGCTTACCGATGCGAACTATCCTACAGAAATGACAGAGGGTCAGACATTCTCGATCAAGGGAACGGTCACATCGGATTATGTGATTACATCCGTTACCTGTTCGGTAAAAAGCACGGGAGGTACCGTACAGTTTACAAAGACAACGAACCCTGCTGCGGAGTCATACTCCGTTTCGGGACTTGACAGATATATGACCTTTTCGAAACTCAAAGCCGGCGAATATGTTTACAGAATTACGGCAAGCGATAAGTACAACACAAATGTTGTTCTTCTTGAAAAAAGCTTTGTTGTTAAGGCTCTTGAAAGACCCGAGGATGAATACGACGGAATCAAGTGGGATGTAATTGATATTTCGGTCTGGAATGAAATCACCTCATGGAGTAAAATTGCCAATAGTGTTGATGCGATAATTCTTCGAATCGGATCAAGTGCAACGTCCAACAAAGCGATGAGGGAAGACAACAAGTTTGCATCGAACTATGAGAGTGCAAAGGCAAAGGGAATCCCTGTAGGCTGTTATTATTTCAGTGCGGCAACAACGGTTCAGGAATCTGTCAAAGAGGCAGAATTTGTTCTTGAAATCCTCAGAAAATATAACTGCAAATTTGAAATGCCGGTTTACTATGATATGGAAACGGATGCTCAGGTAAGGCTTTCACAGTCAGCGGCAACGGCTGTGGCAAGAGCATTCTGCGAAACAATTGAAAAAGGCGGATTTTACACAGGAATTTATTGCAATAAATTCTTTGCTCGTGACGAGCTTTATGCACATCAGTTGGCGGATTACCATTTCTGGATTGCGCAGTATGCGAATAAATGTACATATGAAGGACCGTACGGTATGTGGCAGTACAGCGAAACAGGCTCTGTTCCCGGATTGTACGGAGATGTTGACCTTGACTATTGTTATTATGACTATCCGCAGATAATCAAAAATCTTGGTATGAGCGGCTATGACAAGGGTAATGACAAGCCTTCGGTAAAACCCTCGTTTGATTTTAAAGAAGTCGACGACTTTACTTTCAATGACGATAATACAATTATCTACGGCATCGAATCGCAGATGACTACACAGGCGTTTACGGAAAAATACATCGAGCTCAAGGACGGTGCAACCGTAAAGTATACAACGACGGTTGGAGGTTGTGTTGCAACGGGTACAAAAGTACAGATTATCGGTGACGAGAAAGTTCTTGCGGAATATGTGATTTCCGTTAATCGCGATACGGATATGAATTCCGTAATCAATTCAAGTGATGCATTGCTTGTTTTGCAGTATGCGGTTGGTTCAAAGAGTCTTGGACCTGCAAGAAGATTGAGTGCAGACAGCACAAGGGACGGAAAAATCAATTCGTCGGATGCGCTTGAAATTCTTACTTATGTCGTAAGCGGTGCAAGCTCAAAAGTATCATAGGGTTAATCAGTTTCAGGTTTATAGAGGTTTAAAATGGAGATTGAAGAACTGATATATTTTATAGTTGAGATGATGGGTACAGTTGCATTTGCAACGTCGGGCGCAATGGTCGCAATAAACAAAAGGGTGGATATCTTCGGTGTTCTTGTGTTAAGCTCGATTACAGCGCTTGGCGGAGGCTGTATAAGAGATATTCTCATCGGAACTCTTCCTCCGAGGATGTTTTCCGACTACAGGTATGTAACGCTTGCCGTTGCCGTGTCATTATTCGTTTTTCTTATGGCTTATATCTTCCGTAACCATTATCAGAAAAGTCAGAAGATTGTAGACAGTGTGAACAATGTTTTCGACGCAGTCGGCCTTGGGATTTTTACCGTTACGGGTGTGCAGGTTGCCATTGAATCCGGATTCAAAATGAACGGTATTCTCGCAGTCTGCCTGGGTGTAATAACGGGAATCGGCGGCGGTGTTCTTCGTGATGTTATGTTAAGGGAAATTCCCTTTGTTCTTAAAAAACGTATTTATGCTCTTGCTTCAATTGCGGGCGGAATTGTTTATTACAATATGTGCCTTGCGAGTACGGACAGGACGCTGTCGATTGTCGTTGCGGTTGCGGTTACGTTTGTTATAAGATTGCTCGCGACAATATTCAGACTTGACTTGCCGAGAGTGAAGCTAAGAGATCCCAAACAAGAAAATAAATAAACAAAAGCTGTATCAGACCGAAATCTGATACAGCTTAAATTATCTTAAATTATTTTTATTTAACCTCAAGAGCAGAAGCAGGAATAATGCTGCCTTCGTCTGTCGTGATTGTAAATGTAACCTCGTCGCCTTTATTAACAAGAACGATGTCTTCAACATCAGCTGCCTTCACTGAATAGTAGCAATCAGCTGAGTCAAGCTTGATGTAATAAACACTGTTGCCGTTGACGACTGCAGTTCTGATGTCTGTGATAACGCCTGTTGCCGTAAGCTTTTCTTCGGAGCTATCTGCAGAGCCTGTGTTCTCATCAATGCCGTCTGTGTTGACAGAAACTTTGATGTTGTTGTCAGAAAGAACCTTGACATAGTTGTTGATACACTCTTCAAGTGTTGTACCTGTTGTGCCGAGTGTGTACTGGCCAACGTTAATCATCGCATAACCCTTAACGAGGCTGCTTGCGTCCTTGAGTGACATAAAGTATGTCGGAACGCCGTCGATGTTAAGGAGAAGCGGGAATGATGCAGTGTATTCATACTGCTGAACAAGACCCTGTGCAGAAGCCTGAGCTGAAGCTTCCTTAGCACCTGACATCACGTAGTACTTAGCATCCTTTGTACGCTGGTTGATAAGGATGAAGCCTGTGATTGATTCGTCGTTTGTAAGAGATGTGACGCCTGTGTACATATAAACGTCATCGTTCATTGCAAGGTAAGAATAATCCTCTGTTGTTGAATAAGTGTTTTTCTGACTGAGGATTGAGTTCCAGAAACCGCCCTGATATCTTCCGAAGAAGTTGTACTGTTCGTTAAGAAGCTCTGCAGAATAAATTCTGTCAATCCACTGAAGCTCTTCCTTTGTACGGATTTCTTCAATTGAATATTCTTTACATTCGCCTGTAACGCTGTCACAGATGACAGCACCTGTAACATCTCGACCGCCGAAAAGACCGATTGTCATATCAAGCTTTGCGAAAATCCAATAAGGATGGCCTTCTTCATCAATTTCGAAAGTCGGAGTATCAAAAAGGTATGTCGGATAATTGAAACGCACGTGACGGACAACGTTGTCGTTGAAGTGGTCAGCAGTTGAATATTTCATACCGCCCTTAACTTCCACGAGCTCAGCTTCCTGCGTTCTTGCGTCAACAATAACGTAAGCAGGAAGACCGTTCTTTGCGTTAGTGAGCCATTTGATGATGTTTGAATACTGAAGGGGAACAACTCTTACGGGAGAATCCTTGTAGTTGATCTGGAAATAGTTCGGCTGAATGTCAAACTGAGAAACGTAACCGAGCTTGTCAAGGTCAGAAACAGCACGCTGTGCAAGAACAGCAGTTGTAGCTTCGTCGATTACGGGAACGCTTGAAAAATCAGCTTCGTCAACTTCCTGCACAAAATCGCCTGTCTGAACATCAATAATTTCAGCGTAGCTTGAAGCTCTGAAAACAACTGAAGAAACAACAAAACCGATTGCGACAACCGCAAGAAGTACGCCGATAAGAATTTTAGGTACAAGAGTTGATTTTCTTGCATAAGGTACATAGTCAGGCGTTTTCAACGCGCCGCTTGTAACGTAATTTGCAATGCAATAAAAAACGCATAACGCACCAAGAAAAGCGTACATTAAAATTGATTTGAAATTGAAAGCGGGAAGAAGGAAGTAGTAAAGCACCGCACCGAAAACTGCTGTGAGAAGCAAGTTGATAACGATCTTAAGTCCCTTTTTCTCTGGGGGAATAACAACACCTGTTTTTTTATCCGGTCCCTGATCGGATTTTTTAGTGAAGTCAACCTTGATTGGGTCCATAGACTCAGCTCCTTTTTATTTATATACTTAATAAGTATACATTATTATTGAACAAAAAACAAGTATATTTTCATGTTCTTAAAAAGTTAACATTTGATAATCTTGATTATGGCGCGTGTTTAGGATATAATAAATTATCTGAAAGTTTTGTCGGATAAGCGAGGCGAAAAAATGGACAATAACCCTAATTATTATAATAACAATTCAGGAAACGGTAACTACGGCACACAGTATAATAATCAATACTCCGCTCCGAACGGTCAGGGATATTACTATCCTCCGATTTACAGCCACACACCGCAGGAAAATAGTTCGGGCGGATACAGCTATTATCAGAATCTATACAATATGTTCGGCGGATATAATCCGGTGGTAGACAAGGAAGCTGTGCAGCTGAGCAGATACGGACTGATAACAGGTGCACTGATTCTCTGTGTGTTTGCGATGCAGTTTATCGTAGGCTTGGTGATTTCAAGCGGATCAATAGCCGACCTTTACAGCGATAATGTTGATTTTTCTATGGCATTTTCAGCACTTGCACAGATTTTTTATATGTTTGTGCCGTTTTTTGTTTACTACCTGTTCAGTAAGCCGGAAGACAAAAAACGAATGAATGTTTTTAACGCACCGAAATCGGGGATGTTATATGTACTCGGCGTTTTTGCAGGACTCGGTTTGTGTCTTGCCGGCAATTCTGCTACAACGTTGTTTGCAATTTCACTTGAAGTTTTTGGTGTTACGTTCTTTTCGGGCAGTGAGGATATGGCAATACCGACTTCTGTTGTCGGAGTTCTTATATATATACTGAGTACGGCGGTTATGCCTGCTCTGCTTGAAGAATTTGCCTTCAGAGGCGTTGTTATGCAGCCTCTCAGAAAGTACGGAGATTGGTTCGCAATTTTAATGTCTGCTTTCTGTTTTGCGATTGTCCACGCAAATATGGTGCAGATTCCGTTTGCTTTTATCGCAGGCGTATCTCTCGGTTATTTCTGCATCAAAACAAAAAGTATATGGACAAGTGTGACAATCCATTTTCTCAACAACCTTATTTCGGTTTTATTCAGCGTTTATTTTGAAAAATATCCGAATGCGAGCGTATTGATTTATTATATCGCAACATCAGCACTTATTCTTATCGGTGTTGCAGCGATGATCGTGTTCAGAAAGAATTGCACGGTAAAAACAAAGAAAGACGCAACAGCGATGAATAAGCACAAAAGGCTTAAAAAAGCCGCATTCGTTACCTGTCCGACTTTGATTATTGCAATAAATTTCGTGATTATAACAACACTCGGTCTTACTCAGACGAAAAGTGCATTCGGTTTGTTTGTGCTTTTTGCAGGTTTGTTTTTTGTTATGTTCACTTTGTTCAGGTGGATTAACGTAATCAGGACAGAGAAGATGATTAAATATCGTAAGATATATACGGTTTCAAGAGTGCTTCTCATAATTGCAAGCATTGTGTTCCCGATAGCATCTTTATTTACACTGGTAGGTTAACTTTATGAATGATTCGGTTTTTATGAAAGAGGCTCTGAAGCTCGCGCGCGAGGCGGCTGACGAGGGCGAAGTGCCTGTCGGTGCTGTTGTGGTGCTTGGTGACGAAATCGTCGGCAGAGGACGCAACAGACGTGAAACGGGTAAGAATGCTCTTGCCCATGCCGAGCTTGAGGCAATTGATGAAGCTTGCAAAAAGCTTGGCGGTTGGCGGCTCTGGCAATGCGATATGTATGTAACGCTTGAGCCTTGCCCGATGTGTACGGGTGCAATTATAAACAGTAGGATAAAACGTCTTGTTTACGGAGCATCCGATTATAAGGCGGGCTCGTGCGGAAGTGTTGTAAATCTTTTCGATTTGCCGTACAACCATAAACCCGAAACTGTGTCGGGATTCATGCAGGAGGAATGTGCGGAAATTCTTACGGAATTTTTCAAACAGCTTCGCAACAGGAAAAAAGATTAAAACATCAGGGGTGAGCACGATGAAAAAATGGTTAATGCTTTTTGTGCTGATACCCCTGACTTTTTATTGCATTTTTACAATCAAAACTTCGCTTGAAGAAGATGTAATACCCGAGCCGACTCAAACGCAGATTGATATAGAAGAAAAGCTTGAAAGCAACCCCGATATTTATCCGTTTTATACTTCTCTCGGCGAGCATTATCAGGATTATTACGTGAAGCTCTGTGCGGCATTTGAGGACTATGAATCAACTGCGTTTATTGAACGGTTTGAAGCCGAAAGCGAAATGGAGCTTGCCGAAGATTGGCTTAACGAAAATTACAGAGAAATTGTGTATGAGCAGCCTGATTATTTTTGGATTGATCCGAACTCTTTCACTTTCAAGGAGATACAGAAAGGGGACAAATACACCCTGAATGTTGATCCGAATTTTACAATTTCCGAAGCTGAAGCAGAGCAAAGAAAAAAGCTTTACGATGAACGCGTAAATGAAATGGTCAGTAAGGCGAAAGAAAAGGGGAATCTTTTTGATGCCGTGCTTTATGTTTACGATGATATACTCAGCAAAACGGACTATGACCACAGCCTTGCAGAAACGGACGTAGCGGACTTGCTCGGATTTTCGGCATACGGTTGTCTTGTTGACGGAAAAACCGTTTGCAGCGGATATACACTTGCGTTCACTTCGATAATGCAGAAGCTGGGATTGACCTGCGGTGCGGAGTTTGATGAAAAATCAGACGATGAATCAACGGAAGGACACGTCTGGAATTACTGCAAATTGGATGAAGATTATTACTATTTTGACCTCACATGGGATGATACAAGCTTCGATTCGGATGAGCTGAAACAGTATCTTGATTATACTCACGACTTCTTTGCTGTGACAGAGAAGGAGCTTTCTGCATCCCAACACTTCCTGAAAGACAATCCGACGGCTCCTGGTTGTACGGCAGAAACATACAATTATTATACATATAAAAATCTTTACTGCGGCGATTACAATTTTTCAAGGTTCAGAGAAATTGCCGAACGTCAGCAACAGGAAAAGTATATCGTCGTAAAGTTCAGCTCGGTCAGTCAGAGAGAACGTGCTGAAAAAAGCCTGTTTGACAGAGGTAGATTTTTTGAAATCTATCCTGATATTGAAGAAGTAAGATATATCGCAAGTTCATCAGGTTTACAGCTTTATATTTTCTTTAACTAGGATGCGAATTCTGACACTAAAAAATCCCCCGAAACAGTTCAATTGCTGTTTCGGGGGATTTGAAATTTTACTTATTCAGCTTTCTTGGAGTATTTTGTCTGATAAATAATTCTCATGATGTTTGCGTCAATCGGGCTGAGTGTATCTCCTGAGCCGAAGAATGTTGAGCCGATAATGGTCTGACATTCTCTTGACATAATGAGTTCAACCGCATCAAGGTCGCCAAGCTTTGTGCCTGTGCAAAGAGCACCTGCGCCTGCACCCGAAACAAGAACTGCGTTGTTACCCTTAAGAGCCTTTGCTGCAGCCTTGCCTGAAGCCTTTGAACCGTCCCACTTGAAGCTGCCGATCTTTGTACCTGCAATCTGTGCGAAGTCGTCAAGACGGGGAGCGATTGATTTCTGAGCAATACTTACTGCAATAATCTCGTTTGCTGTAAGATGCTTGATGTAATCAACATCTGAATTCTTGTAAATCTCGCTGTGGATAAGAACTGCAGCGGGAATTTTTTCTTCTGTTGCAGATTTGCCTGTCTTGATGTCTACAGTAAAAGTCTTGCCGTTTTTGAAATAAATCTCAAACTTTGAGCCGATTCTTGCGCTTTCGCCAAGGTCAGCAATAGTTTTGGGCATTTTACCGCTTCCGACTGATTTGATGTAGCTGTTGAGCATAGCTGTACGTGAATAGTAAGCTGTGCCTTCGTACATCTTGTAAGCCTGCTGAATCTTTTCTTCGCAGAGGTTTTCAAGCTCAGAAACAACTTCGAAAGCTTCCTCGAAGCTTCTGCCTGTAACAACGGCGCCGTGTTGTTTCATAAGGATTGCCTTGCTCTTCGGATAGTCTTCATAAGCCTTTGCAACAGCATTGCGGAGCTTTGAAGTTGACGGCATACCGTAATCTGCAACGGGTACACAGTCGCCGAAAAGTTCAGCGTATTTTTCAGGGATTGCTTCAATGTTTTTGCCCGCGGCACCAACAACAGAAGCCTTGATTTGATGAGTATGTATAACAAAATTCTCTTCGGGACGAAGTCTGTAAGCGTCAGCGTGAACACCTTTTTCGCTCGAAGGCTTGAGGTCGCCCTCGTAGCTGCAATCCGCGATATTAACAACAACGATATCATCGGGAGTGAGTGTTTCATAAGCTCTTCCGCTCGGAGTGATAACAAACTGAGTGTCGGAAATTCTTGCGCTTACGTTACCCCATGTTCGAGCAATGAGCCCCGTCTCCAAAAGCTTTTTGCCGGCTTCAACAACCAGCTCTTTTGCTTCTTGAATGTTATAAGCCATAATTTTTCTCCTAATTTATGATTAGCCGATTCTGCCGCAGTTGTCGAATACTCTGTCGAAACGTGCGATTGCATCGTCGATATCTTCTTCTGTGTAAGCAGCACTTGTGTAAAGACGGCTGCCTGCAAGAGTAACCATACCCTCTGCCATGTAAGCAGCACCCATGTGCTCCATTTCCTTCTTACGGGCACTTGTCTGCTTGAGAACGTCGGGGATAAGCCACGGCTTTGACCAGTCGATTGAATAGTGCATTGTACCAACTGTATCAAGGTGACAGATTGAACCCTGGTTGAATGCTACGAAGGGAAGGTTGTGCTTCTCAATTGACTTCTGGAGACCCTTAACAAGTCTGTCGCCCATAGCGCCTGCCTTTTCGCAAGCCTTTGATTCTTCGATTTCGCAGAGTGTGTAGTAACCTGCAACGCAAGAAAGGGGAGTAGCAGCCATTGTACCGCCGCACATTGCCTTCTTAACTTTCTTACCTGAACCGTCAAGACCTGCACCAAGGTGAGCCATAACGTCCTTATGACCGCCGATACCGCCTGCACCCGGATAACCGCCTGCGATGATCTTACCGAAGATTGTAAGGTCGGGATCTACGCCGAAGTAACCCTGAGCACCTGAAACACCGATACGGAAGCCTGTAACAACCTCATCGAAAACAAGGAGTGAGCCATACTTACGGCAAAGCTTTTCAACGCCCTTAACAAATGCCTTGCTGAGGGGACGTGTACCGCTTTCGGGACCAACGGGCTCAAGGAATACAGCAGCTGTGCCGCCGATGAGCTGGTTCTTCTTAAGCTTCTTCTCAAGGTCTTCAAGATCGTTCGGGAAAAATTCGTCTGTATGCTTGAATACGAACATCGGAACACCGGGTGACTGAAGGTTCTTTGTTCCGGGAACTCTCATACCGTAAGCCATCTGATCTGACCAACCGTGGTATGCGCCGCCCATTTTAAGGATATTCTTTTTGCCTGTAGCAAGACGTGCAACACGAACAGCGCACATACAAGCTTCTGTACCTGAACCGAGCATACGGAACATTTCAACTGAAGGAACGCACTCAGCAATCTTGTTTGCGAGCTTGTACTCATATTCGTGGAAAAGACCTGTTGAAGGACCGCAGTCGTTAAGGAGTTCGATTACCTTGTTACGAACTTTTTCGGGGTTGCTTCCAACGATTGTCGGACCGCCTGCCTGAAGGAAGTCGTAGTATTCGTTACCGTCGATGTCATAAAGCTTGTTGCCTGAAGCCTTTGTGAAAACGAGAGGGAACGGATAGTTGAAAGCAAGGTTGTGCTGAACGCCACCGGGGATACGACCCTTAGCAACATCAATCATTTCCTTTGACTTTACGCACTTCTTTGCGAAGTATTCCTCTTCGTATTTCTTCAATGCTTCGGGTTTGACACTGTAGATAGGCTTCTTAATAAGCTCATCAAGCTGTTTTGTAACAGCATCAGCATCAAGATACTTGGTGATACCAAAAGTGTTAGCCATTTCATTTTCCTCCGATATATGTAATTTTTTGCAATATAATGCAGTTTGCTTTATACCCAAGATAGAGTATAACATAAATAAAATAAAAATAAAATAATTTTTTACATTTTTTCAAAAATTTTTTGCAATTTTCCATATTTTTATGTTAGAATATACTCAATACAGTTTGGGGGTTATGAAAATGGCTATTTATGTTATCGCTTATGACGTCGGTACAACCGGCATGAAGACTTGTCTTTTTGAGATTGACAAGACGATTAAACCTATCGCAAACGCATACGGCGCATATAATCTTTATATGGTCGGCAACGGTGGAGCAGAGCAGGATCCCGAAGAATGGTGGGGTGCAATGTGTTCCACGACGAAGGAGCTTTTTACAAAAACTGATATCAAGCCTTCACAGATTTCAGGTATCTCTTTCTGTTCACAGGCTCAGGGTCTTGTACTTGTTGACAAGAACGGTAACCCTGTCCGCAGAGCAATGAGTTATATGGACCAGCGCGCTAAGGAAGAGCTTAAAAAATATATGGCATACGGTATTCAGATTGCGGGTGCTAATATCGTGCCTCTTCTTAAGTCACTTGTTGCAACGGGTGCGGTTGCCTGCAGTGTCAAGGATCCTGTCTATAAATACAAGTGGGTTGAAGCTAACGAACCCGAAAACTATAAGAAAACTCACAAATGGCTCGATGTTAAGGATTTCCTCATCTGCCGTTGTACAGATGTTTTCGCAATGACAAAAGACTCGGCATTTGCAACTCTTCTTTACGATACAAGAAAAGGCAAGGAATGCTGGAGCAAGAGTGTTGCAGGTATCTTTGATGTAAATATGAACCACTTGCCCGATATTGTTAAGTCAACAGATATTGTCGGCAAGGTTACCGCTAAAGCAGCGGAACAGCTCGGTCTTGCAGAGGGTACACCGGTATTCGGCGGCGGCGGTGACGCTTCGCTTATCGGTGTCGGCGCAGGTAGCGGTGCTGTCGGCGATACTCACGTTTATCAGGGTACATCAGGCTGGGTCGGCACAGTTGTTGAAAAACAGCTTGTTGATACATCGGCTATGATTGCGGCAATCGTCGGTGCAGACCCCGATACATTTAATTATTTTGCAGAGCTTGAAACAGCAGGTAAGTGTCTTGAATGGGTACGTGACCACCTCTGCCTTGATGAAATCGGTATTTTCAAGCAGAAGACAGACGTTGCGGAAGATCCCGAAACAGAGTACACAAGTCTTTACGACTATATGACAAAGGTTATTAACGAAGTTCCTGCAGGTTCAGGCGGAGTTATCTTTACACCGTGGCTTCACGGTAACCGTTGCCCGTTCGAAGATCCGAATGCGGCAGGTATGTTCTTTAACATCAGTATTGATACAGGTAAATCGCAGATGCTCCGTGCAGTTATCGAGGGCGTTTGCTTCCACCTTAACTGGATGCTTGAGGCACAGGATAAGAAAATTAAGACTTCTGACACAATACGTTTTGTCGGCGGCGGTGCACTTTCGGACGTTACAAGTCAGATTCTTGCAGACATCACAGGTAAGACTGTTGAAACAGTAAACCGTCCGCAGGATATCGGTGCTGTCGGTGCGGCGGCTATGGTTGCTATCGGTCTCGGTGTTATTGAAAACGTGGCAAAGGTTAAGGAATATGTTCCTGCAGTTAAAACCTTCAAGCCGAATAAGGCTAACAAAGCTGTTTACGATAAGAATTTCGAAGTATTCAAGAAGCTTTACAAGAGCAACAAGGAAAACTTTAAACTTCTCAACGGCTGAAATACATAAATTAAATTGCCTTGTGTCATCGGCACAAGGCAATTTCTGAAGTTGGCGGTGTATTATGAATAAAGAAAGTATCAAACGCAGACTGAGAATTATTAAAAGAAAAAAATGGCCGATTGCTGTAATTGCCGTTATTCTCGTTACAGCTATCGTTTTGCCGATAACGGTATCTTTAGTAAGCTCACAAAAGAGATTTAACGCTAAAACTCCGCTTCCTTTGACGGATATTCTTACACAGGAAAAGGACAGGGAGCGAATTACGCTTGTTGCTCATCGCGGATACTCGGCGCAAGCTCCCGAAAACACGATTCCGTCAATTACGAAAGCGGCTGAATACGGCTTTGATTACGTTGAAATCGATATCCGTCAGACAAAAGACGGCGTATGGGTACTTATGCACGATGAGGACATTAAAAGTGTATGCGATAAAAAGGGTAAGGTTTCTTCGTATACATATTATGACCTTGTAACCTGCAATGTTGTGCGCGGTGCTAACGTGAAGGAATATCCCGACCTTAAGGTGCCGACCCTTGAACAGGCATTGAAAACGTGCATGGAATACAACATCGTGCCGATGATTGAAATTAAGGATTACACTCCTGACGGAATCACAAAGTTGCTTGAGCTTGTTGAAAAATACGGTTTTGAAAAGAGCTGTTCAATAATTTCTTTCCAACGCGAAGCCCTTGAACTCGTCAGGGAACAGAACAAGGAAGTCAGAATTCTTAAGCTTGTTTCAAAGCTTGACGAAAAGGAAATGAAGAAATGTCTTGATGCAGAAAATATGGGCGTCAGCTTTAACGGAAACGAAAAGAAAAACACTCCCGAAAAGATTGATAAATTGCGTGAAGCAGGACTTGAAATTGCCTGCTGGACAATCGATTCTCCCGAAACAATGCTTCGTTGGGTAAACGAAGGTGTGACTACCTTTGTTACAAATAAAATTTATTATCACAATTAAAGCAAAAAAGCTGCTCGTTGAGCAGCTTTTTTCAGATCATTTTTTCATATTTTTCCTTTGCTTTACGAAGGAGCTTGATTGCGTCGGTTTCGCCAATTTCTTTTGACGGAGGAGCTTCCTTTGTTTCTTCAACAGAAGAAACTTCCTTAATCTCAGGACTTATGGGATAAACTTCGTCAAAAGCTTCGTACTCGCTTTTAAGCTCTGCAAGGTTTCCGTAAAGCTTAAGTATATCGTCAGAAAGACCGGTTACTTCAGAAAGAATGGAATCGATTTTGTCCTTTGCCTCTTTTACCTTAAGGGAGGTTTTTTCTGTTATGTCCTGTGCAAGAATCTTTGCACTTTCAACGTAACGGTCAGCATAATCAACAGATTCCTTCATAAGCTGTGCAGATGTTTTCGAAACACGGAGCCTGCTTTCAGCTTCGGCGATGTTTGCAGAAAGATTTTCGATTTCTGCATCCTTTTCGCTAAGGACTTTTTCAAGCTCACAAAGAGTTGCCTGAAGAGTTTTCAGTTCCTTAGCGTTGTCTTTTGAGTTTTTTGCTTCTTCCTGAAGGGAAGCGATACAGTTCATAACCTGAACACGGTCAAAACCGCCGACGATCGCCTTTTTAAGTATAACTTCTTTTTCCAAGGTGTATCACCTTAATCAGCAATTAATATTATTCAACATCAGATGTACAGTTCGGGCACTTAACAGCCTTGATGTCGATTTCAGAACAGCAGTACGGGCACTTCTTTGTTGTGGGCTCTGCTTCGGGCTCGTCCTTTTTCTTTATAGCTTTTTCGGTAATCTTATTGATAAGCTTGATAAAGCAGAAGATTACAAATGACATAATAAGGAAGTTGAGAACTGCTGTTACGAAGTTACCCCATGTAACTGTAGCTGCAAATTCACCTTCACCGATTTTCCATACGCGCTGTGAAAAGTCGATGTTACCTGTGACCATACCTACGAGTGGCATTACGATATCGTCAACCAATGACTTAACGATAGCCTGGAAAGCACCGCCGATGATAACGCCGACTGCGAGGTCAACTACATTGCCTCTGAGAACAAATTTCTTGAATTCATTAAAAAATCCTTTACCTTTTTTCATCCGAGAACACCTCTTCAATAATTATTTAAAAAAATTGTATCATATATGAAATTTAATTTCAATATTTAAACAGCAAAATATTATAACAAGGTGCGAGTTTTAAGTAAACACTGAGAAACATTTATTAACAAACTTTATTGTTGATTGTTTTATTTATACGTGATATAATTATTGTCTATTATATATATGAAACAAACTCATCAGCAAAGGAGTTGTTCTTTTGAAAAAAATAGATTTTAAAATTGTTGCGAGTGTTGCCGCGGCGATTATCGTTGTTTATCTTTCAACGCGCTATTGGCCGAATATCGCAGGTGTTCTCGGCTCTGTTTTTTCTGCCGCAACACCTATCATTTTCGGCTTTGTTGCAGCATATCCCATCAATATCCTCCTGAGCTTCTATGAACGACACTTTTTCCCGAATAGCAAGAAAAACGCTGTCATCAGGCTTCGCAAGCCTGTCTGCCTTGTTGCCGCAGTTATTTCAATTATCGGTGTTGTGGCACTGGTTGTTGTACTTGTTGCTCCGCAGTTTGTTGCCTGTATCAAGATGCTTTTTGCAAAGATTCCGCCTGCGGTTGATTTTGTTATCAGGAAATTTAACGAAAACGAATTTCTTTCCAAAAACGTTGTCAGCGCAATCACGCAATTTGACTGGCAGGCAAAGCTTGCCGATATGACAGAAAAAATCGCCGAAGGAGTCGGAAATACTGTTGGTGCCGCATTCACGGCAATTTCTTCCGTTTTCACAACGATTGCAAACATTGTTATTACTGTTATCATTTCACTTTATGTTCTTCTTGAAAGAGATAAGCTTTTACGTCAGGTTAAAAGAGTCGGTGCTCACTATATCCCCGAACGAGTATTCACAAAGCTTTGTCACGTATCGTCGGTGCTTAATGAATCTTTCCATAAATTTATCGTCGGTCAGTGTCTGGAAGCAGTTATTCTCGGTACTCTCTGCACAATCGGTATGTTCATTCTTCGTATACCTTACGCTCCGATGATTGGTGCACTTATGGGATTCACTGCACTTATCCCGATTTTCGGCGGACTTATCGGTGCAGGTGTCGGCGCGTTCCTTATCCTGATGGATTCACCGATCAAGGCTTTGATTTTTATTGTTTTCGTCATCATCCTTCAGCAGATTGAAGGCAATTTTATTTATCCGAAGGTTGTCGGAAGCTCAACGGGATTGCCGGGCCTTTGGGTGCTTGCCGCTGTTACAATCGGCGGTTCGGTTTCGGGAATCATAGGTATGCTTATCGCCGTGCCGATTGCTGCAACGATTTACAAGCTTGTCCGTGACGATATGAAAACCGAGAAAAACACACCGTGGGATATTCTTGCCGTCCCTGACAGTTTTAATAATAAAGAAAAAGAGGGCGAATAATCACAATGAGCAAATTTTCCAAAGCAATACAGCTTTTTATTACCTTCCTTAAAATCGGTGCATTCACCTTTGGCGGTGGCTATGCGATGATTCCTATTATTCAAAAGGAAATCGTTGAAAAAAGAAAATGGATAACAGACGATGATATCCTTGAAATTATCGCAATTGCGGAATCAACACCCGGTCCGATTGCAATTAACTCTGCAACGTTTGTCGGCTACCGTGTTTCAGGCTTCTGGGGTGCATTCTTTTCAACAACAGGCGTAGTTCTTCCGTCGTTTGTTATTATTCTTCTTATCTCATTTGTATTAAGAGAGTTTCAGGAAATCAAGGCTGTTCAGTATGCATTCAACGGTATCCGTGCAGGCGTTCTTGCTCTTCTTATCAAGGCACTTGTGGGGATGTATAAGAAAGCACCGAAGAGTGCGGTTTCGTATATCGTTATTGCGGCTTCGTTCATTATTACGGCATTCTTTGATATCAACGTGCTGTTCGTTATCATCGGCTGTGCTGTTTTCGGACTTGTAACCTCCGTAATCATTAAGAAGAAGGAGGCACAAAAATGAACATTTTCCTTGATCTTTTCCTTACCTTCTTTAAAATAGGTGCATTTACCTTTGGCGGTGGTTACGCGATGCTTCCGCTTATGCAGGAAGAGGTTCTTGCCCACAAGTGGATGGAGCTTTCTTCTGTTGTCAACTTCATCGCTGTAAGCGAAAGTACACCCGGTCCGTTCGCAATCAATATGGCAACATACGTCGGCTCAGAGGTCGGCGGTGCATACGGAGTTATGGGTTCAGTTTTTGGCTCATTCTGTGCAACACTCGGCGTTGTACTTCCGTCTTTTATAGTTATTCTCATTGTTGCCAAGTTCTTTGAAAAATTCAAAAACAGCTTTGTTGTTAAAGGCTGTATGACAGGACTTAAGCCTGCGGTTGTCGGACTTATCGGTTCAGCAATTGTTTCCGTTGCGCTCACGGTATTTTTACCTGCAGGTGTTTCGATGACGGGACTTATGGCTTCAATCAAGGATATTGCGTTCTATTGCTATCTTGCAATTTTTGCACTTTGTACCGTACTCGCTTTCAAAAAAGTTCACCCGATTATTATAATCGTCCTTGCTGCCGTGCTTGGTATTGTGACGGGATATGCACTGTAAGCTTGTAATAGTTATTTAAAACTTTAAATAATTATAAAAAACACTTGCATTTGTAATAATCAGGTGTTATAATTCTGAAAAATCAAATATATTATGGATGATGTTTGCTGAAGAAGCTATTGCTGCCGAAGGAGTAACGCTCTCAGGCTTCCCGAAAGGGAAAAGGACTGCAAACGGACATAACTTTGGAGAATCTCATTAAATTGAGTGCCGAAGGGGCAAAGTGTTTTCGCACTAATCTCTCAGGCAAAAGGACAAAGTTTTATTACCCGATTCTGTCGGGAAAACTGTGCTTTTGTCGGATTACGCCCTGTAATCCGACTTTTTTATTTTTATTTTTTCGGAGGATTTAATATGGAAGCTTTTTTTGAAAAAGTTGCAGAAATCAACAATTCCGTAAACGGTGTTGTTTGGGGTAGCTTCGGCTTGTTTCTGCTTATCGGCACAGGCATTATTATGACTGTATGCACCAAGGTGTTTCAGGTAACACACATCAAGCTCTGGTGGAAAAACACAATCGGTAGTCTTTTTGCCAAAAACGTAATCGGACATTCAAAGGAAAAGGGTTCAATTTCTCCTTTCCAAGCACTTTGTACTGCACTTGCTGCAACAGTCGGTACAGGTAACATCGCAGGTGTTGCCGCTGCAATTTGTATTGGCGGTGCAGGTGCTGTTTTCTGGATGTGGGTTGCTGCATTTTTCGGAATGATGACAAACTATTCGGAAAACGTGCTTGGAATTTATTACCGTCGCCGTAACATAAACAATGAATGGTCAGGCGGTGCAATGTATTATCTTCGTGACGGTCTTGGAAGTAAGAAGGGTTGCAAAACAATAGGTAAAATTCTTGCTGTCCTTTTCTGCATTTTCACAATGCTTGCATCTTTCGGTATCGGAAGTATGGGTCAGGTTAACAAAATTGTTGCCAATATAGCAACGGCTTTTGATGTGGAAGCCGTTTCGTCAATTGAAGTTTTGGGCGGAGTTTCACTTTACAATGTTCTTCTCGGTGTAATAATTATGATTCTTGTTGCACTTATAACTCTTGGCGGACTTAAAAGAATCGCAAGTGTGGCAGAAAAAGTTGTTCCGTTTATGATTATTCTCTTTATCGCAGGCAGTCTTATTATTATAGGTGTTAACTACGACCAGATTATCCCTGCATTTAAAACAATTTTCGTTAATGCTTTCAAACCGGAAGCTTTTGTCGGCGGTACGCTCGGTGCTGCAATCAGTGCCGCTGTTACTCAGGGTTTCAAACGCGGTGTTTTCTCTAACGAAGCAGGTCTCGGTTCTTCCGTTATGGTTCATTCTAACTCAAATATCAAAGAGCCTGTAAAACAGGGTATGTGGGGTATATTTGAGGTTTTTGCCGACACAATGGTTGTCTGCACAATGACTGCTCTTGTTGTTCTTACTTCAGGTGTATTCGACGCAAAAACAGGTGCTCTCGCCGAAGGACTTACAGATGCAACACTTGTTGCAGGAGCATTTAACTCTGTATTCTCCTGGGGAGACATCGGTGAAAAATTCATTGCTGTTGCAATGTTCCTTTTTGCGTTCACAACTGTACTCGGTTGGTCACACTACGGTTCAAAAGCGTGGGAATACTTGTTCGGTACAAAGACTACAATCATATTTAAAATCATTCACGTTATCACCGTTATCTTCGGTGCTGTGATGACATCTTCACTTGCATGGGATATTTCAGACACCTTCAACGGCCTTATGATGATTCCGAACCTGATCGGTGTTGTTGTTTTGTTCCCGATTGTTATGAAAATCACACAGAACTACATTAACCGTAAGGTTAAAAATAAGAACGAAAAACCCGTTCTTTCCTATGATTCCAGAATTCAGGCTGAAGCAGAAGCTTCACTTGAGGATTAATCAAAGCAAAAGACCTTCCACAGCGGAAGGTCTTTCTTTTTTACTTATCAAAGCTTGGGTTGAAGGCGTAGAAGTTTTTGCAGTCCATTTTGTCTGTTGCAAGACGTAAACCTTCACCGAAACGCTGGAAGTGGACGATTTCTCTTTCGCGAAGGAATTTAATCGGTTCACGCACGTCGGGATCATCAATAAGGCGAAGAATATTATCATACGTTGTACGTGCTTTCTGTTCAGCAGCCATATCCTCCGAAAGGTCTGTGATAAGGTCGCCCTTTGACTGCATGCTTGCCGCTGTCCACGGGAAACCGCTTGCCGCCGTCGGATAAACGCCTGTTGTATGGTCAACGAAATAGGTGTCGAAACCGCTTCGTTTGATTTCATCGGGCGAAAGGTTGCGTGTCAACTGATATACGATTGCACCGATCATTTCAAGGTGGCCCAATTCCTCCACGCCTATGTCCGTAAGAAGACCCTTCAATTCAGGGAAAGGCATTGCATAACGCTGACTGAGGTAGCGGAGTGATGCACCCAACTCACCGTCAGGGCCGCCGTACTGTGAAATTATGATCTGTGCATATTTAGGATTAGGATTTGTAATTTTTACGGGATATTGCAGCTTTTTCTCATAGACAAACATCAGCAACTACCTCCTATGTCCCACGGCCACGGATTTTTCAGCCATGAAACTCCGGGGTCGGAATTTCCGTAAAGCGGGCCAAACTGTTCCTCGTATTCACAAACGAGTTTTTCGTTAATTTCTTCGTATTTTTTATAAAGTGAAAGTGCCGCGAGGTCTTCGGGATGTGTATCCATATAAAGATGCAGTTCCCACATCGCAAACTGCACGGCATCAAGCCTCTGAAGAAGCATTCCTCTTGTCATCTGTTACCACTTCCGAGAAACGGCTTGCTCAGAACAGGGAAAAGTGTTCCGCAACGAAGAGCCGTCATTTCGTCAAAGGTGGTAAAATCTGTCTGAAAAGGAACGTATAACATTGCGACTTGCGGATTTTCAGGAAATTCTGTCATTCTGCAGCCACAATCATCAGTAAAACGCGGTCTATGGTAACCTGTCGGCTTGACGTGATGATGAATATACTGTGGATTATTCAACTTGATTAGCTCCTTTTAGTTACTCGGCATATGCCTAATACATCCTATGCAGAAAGACAATGTACGTCACAGATTAATTTAGTAACAAGCATCTTGATTTTTAGTTAAAATAGTAGTATAATGTAGCAACTAAATGCGATTATCGGGAGAAGTAACTCTTCTTCGTCATATCAGAGAATGAGGTGTTTTGGTGCGAACCTCTTATGACGTGAATTGCGAAATGCACCCGCCAGCACGCAAGGGGAAAGTTTTTCGAGTATCCTTGTGCGGAAGCCACCGTTAAAGGGCTAAAAAGTAATAAGTCGGAGTGGAACCGCGGAATACCGCCTCCGTCGCCTTCGGGCGATGGGGCTTTTTTATTTTCCGTTGTCTTCGACCGCTTTTGAAAGAGAGTTGATTTTATGTTTGAAAGAATGAGGGAGGACATCCGTTGCGTCCTTGACCGTGACCCTGCGGCACATTCGGCAATTGAAGTTATGCTTCTTTATCCCGGATTCAAAGCCGTCAGAAGCCACAGAAAAGCACATTGGTTTTACACCAAAAAGATGTTTTTCGTCGCAAGAATGATTTCTCAACGTAACGTAAAAAGAACAGGTATCGAAATTCATCCGGGTGCTGAGATCGGAAGACGATTTTTCATCGACCACGGAACAGGAATCGTCATCGGCGAAACGACCGTCATCGGTGACGATGTTACAATTTATCAGGGAGTAACCCTCGGAGGTACGGGCAAGGACACCGGTAAACGTCATCCGACAATCGGCAACAATGTACTTATCGGTGCCGGTTCAAAGGTGCTCGGTCCCATAACCGTAGGCGACAATACAAATATCGCCGCAGGTGCTGTTGTGCTTGATAAAATCCCCGAAAATTCGACAGCAGTCGGTGTACCCGCAAGGGTTGTCCGCCGTAACGGAAAACGCATTCAGGATCTTGATCAGGTGCATATTCCCGACCCGATTTCACAGGAGCTTTGCAAATTACGTGCTGAAATAGACAAACTAAAAAAGAAAATGGAGGAGAGTACCAATGAAAGTATTTAATACACTCACAAGACAGAAAGAAGAGCTTAAAACAATTGAAGAAGGTAAAGTAAAAATCTATGCTTGCGGACCGACAGTTTACAACTTCATTCACATCGGTAACGCAAGACCTCTCTGTGTTTTTGACGTGCTTCGCCGTTTCCTTGAATACACAGGCTATGACGTTCGTTTCGTTCAGAATTTTACGGATATCGACGATAAAATCATCAAGCGCGCAAACGAAGAAAACCTTACTTACAAAGAAGTAAGCGAAAAGTACATCGAGGAATTCTGGAAAGATGTTAAGGGTATGAACATCCGCGAGGCAACCGTTCACCCGAAGGCAACTGAAAACATTGACGAGATTATCGATATCGTTTCAAGTCTTATTGACAAAGGATTCGCTTATGCTGTTGACGGAGACGTATATTTCAGCCCCAAAAAGTTTGATGAATACGGCAAGCTTTCTCATCAGCCTCTTGAAGACCTTGAAGCAGGCGCAAGAATTATGGTTGGCGAAGTGAAGAAAGAGCCGATGGATTTTGCTCTCTGGAAGAGTGCAAAACCGGGCGAGCCGTATTGGGAATCTCCGTGGGGTCACGGAAGACCGGGCTGGCACATTGAATGCTCAGCTATGGTAAGACGTTACCTCGGCAACACAATCGATATTCATTGCGGCGGTCAGGACCTTATCTTCCCGCACCATGAAAATGAAATTGCACAGAGTGAATGCTGCAATGGCGCATCCTTTGCAAACTATTGGATGCATAACGGTTACATCAACGTTGATAACGTGAAGATGTCCAAATCACTCGGCAACTTCTTCACAGTACGTGACGTTGCTGAAAAATACGGCTATGAGCCTATCCGATACCTTATGATTTCTTCTCATTACAGAAGTCCCATCAACTACAGCACAGACGTTATCGAACAGTGCAAGGCTTCACTTACAAGACTTTACACTTGCCGTGACAATCTTGATTTCGCAATTTCAAATGCGACTGACGGTAACGTAAGCGAAGAAATCACAGCAATGCTTGAAAAACGCCGCGAGCAGTTTATTGCGGCTCTTAACGATGACCTCAATACTGCAGATGCTATTTCAGCGGTGTTCGAGCTTGTACGTGACATCAATTCAAACGTTATTACGGATGCTCCCGTCAAAGGTAACTGCGAAGCTGCTGCAAAACTTTTTGATGAGCTTTGCGATGTTCTCGGTCTTGTTTACGACAGAAAGAAAGAAGACCTCGACAGCGAGGTTGAAGCTCTTATCGCACAGCGTACGGAAGCAAGAAAGAACAAAAACTGGGCAGAAGCAGACAGAATTCGTGATGAGCTTAAGGCAATGGGTATCGTTCTTGAAGACACGGCTCAGGGCGTTAAGTGGCACAGAGAATAAAATGTTAAAGCGAGTATGCGTTGTGCATACTCGCTTTAAGTTTACTTTTTTTGGTTTTTCTTCTTTTTCTGATATTCTTTTTCTTCTTTTGCCTCTTGCATTGACTTCACCACAACCGGGACAATAACCAAAGCCGGAAAAGCAATACCGCAAACTATTATAGCTGACATTAAGATAATAATACCAATATCCGAAAGCATTTCTTATTTCACACCTTTGATCTTCACGCTGTACTGATATGTGCCGACCTTGAGTTTGTATGGCTCGTGAAGACAAGCGTTGCCCGGCATATCGCCGCCGACACCTCTCTGTCTGTGGTCGATATTGAGTGTGAGATAATCGTCCTTAACAAGCTCGTAAAGATGCTTTGCACTTTCAAGCTTTTCCTGTGAATATTCACGAAGGCTGAAGTCAAATGTCTTGTCTGCAGAAATTTCGAAGCCGTAGCCCTGAGAGTTTGTGATTGTAAGACTTCTTGTATCCGTACGGTTGCCGTTTTCCTGCGGACGCATATATCTGTGCTCAAGAGTTTCGGGAGTTGCTGTATACTTGCCGATTTTCTGACCCGTTTTTCTGTCAATGTATGCTTCGTGCGGACCTCTGCCGTACCATTCTACATTTGTGAAATCCTTTGAAAGACCGAGTCTTACGCCTGCCTTAACCATCGGAAGAACAAGACCTGTCATACTCTGGCTGAAATCAATTGTTCCGTCAACATGGAAAATAAACTGAGTTTCAACATCCTTTGCAAGCGGAGTTGACCACTTTGTAAGAGCATAGATTGAACCTGAAAGCCCCCATACCTCAAAGTGCTTCGGCTTCAACATACGGCTGACACAATCCCAGGTATAAAGCGGATTGATTCGCTTGAACATCGGGGCAAAGTTGAAATAATTCGTATCATTATCCGTAAGCGGACGGAAGAAATTCGGACGCAGAGTGAGGCTTGTATCAAGCACATTGCCCTTACCGAAATCGAGAGCCACAAGCTCACCGTTATAGAATCTTGCAGTTGTTTCGCCTGCTTTGATGTTATAAACACCGTCAATAATCTTACAGGTAACAACACCCTGAAGGAGCTTTTCTTCTTCCTTGATATCGCTTACAACAAACTGACTGAAGCTGATTTCCTCATCTTTTGCGTGCCACTCGTTCTTTGACTTGTAGCGGAAAGAAATTGTGAGGATGTATTCACCGACACCGAACTTTTTCTTATAAGGAATTGCAACTCTCTTCTGAGTCTGCGGAGCTGTACCGTCAAGGTTAATCTTACCGCTTTCGATTTTCTTACCGTCACGTGTGATTTCCCATACAGCGTAGCAATAGTCAAGAGAGTCAAAATAGTTCTTATTCTTTATGCCGTAAATCTGATTTTTCTTATCGATTTCAACGGCGCAGATATTTGAATAAACCTGCTTTACTTCGTAATATGCAGGGTGCGGTACACGGTCAGCGCCGATAATACCGTTAGCACAGAAGTAGTAGCTTGAGTTGCCTTCCTTGAAGTCACCGCCGTAGAGCCACTTCTCCTGACCGTCCTCAACAACGCGGATTGACTGGTCAACATAGTCCCAGATGAATCCGCCCGTCATATGGTCGTACATTTCAAAATCGTCAACATATTCCTTGAGATTGCCGAGGCTGTTTTCCATACTGTGAGCGTATTCACAGTAGATAACGGGATGTGTCTTGAAAATCTTTTCGGGAACAGGCTTGTTATCTGCCGCAAGTGCATTTGCAACATTGTCAAAGAGTGTTGTCTTTATTTCGCGCTGATTTACGAGATCTTCAACAATTCTCTCTGTCGGATACATACGGCTGATGAAATCTGACTTTGTAAAATCAAAATCACCTTCATAGTGAACGGGGTACAAATCGCAGAGCTCGAGCATTCTTTCTTTCATTCTGCTGAAGTTTGTGCCGTCACCAGCTTCGTTACCGAGTGACCAGAAGCAGACACAAGCGTGGCTTCTGTCACGAAGGATCATTCTTTCTGCTCTGTCAACAACTGCAGCTGTCCAGAGAGGATTGTCACCGGGTACATTCTTTCTTCTTACGCCGTGAGTTTCAACGTCGCATTCGTCCATTACGTAGAAGCCGAGTTCGTCACAAAGCTCATAGAAGAACGGGTCATCGGGATAATGGCTCGTTCTGATAGCATTGATGTTTGCTTTTTTCATAAGGTGAAGGTCAGTAATGAATGTTTTCTTCGGCACTGTCCAGCCCTTATCGGGATGGAAATCGTGACGGTTTACACCCTTGATGATAACCTTCTGTCCGTTGACATAATAAACGTTACCGATAATCTCAACTCTCTTGAAGCCGATTCTTATCTGCTTTTTGACAATGCACTTTCTTGAATCGTAAATCGCAACCTCAAGCTTGTAAAGCTCAGGAGTTTCTGCGGACCATTTACGTGCATTCTTTTCAATATGATTAATCTTGATTATTTTTCCGTCTGACTTTTTCTCATAAATCACTTTGCCGTCAAGGCTTACTTTACAAGTAACATTTGCCTCTTTGTTAAGCGTAACCGTAAGGTCAAGGATACCGTCTGTGATTGTTTCGTCAAGAGTTGCGGCGGCATAAATATCCTCAATTGTTGTTTCAGGCTCAGCGACGATATAAACGTCACGGTAAATACCTGAAAGCTGCCACATATCCTGATTTTCAAGATAGGTAGCATCGCTGAAACGCATAACTTTTGCGGCAAGGATGTTTTCGCCGTCAACAACAAAGTCCGTAATATCAAACTCAGCGGGCGTCATTGAACCCTGCGAATAACCGACATATTTTCCGTTAACATAAACGTAGAGAGCAGACTTAGCCGCACCGAAGTGGAGAATGAGTCTTCTGCCGTCAAAGTTTTCGGGTATTGTGAAAGTCTTTCTGTAAAGACCGATTTCGTTTCTGCAATGGCTTACCTTCGGGATTTCACATTCAACCGTTGAAACCTGAGGGGGCATAAAAGAACAAAGGTAAATCGGTTTGCCGTAGCCAAAGCTCTGCCATACTGAAGGAACGGGAATTTCATCCCACTCATCATCGTAAAAACCCGGCTGTTCAAAGCAGGCAGGAACATCCTTTATTCCCATCTGCCAATAAAACTTCCAGATACCGTTAAGGCTGAGCTTATATTTTGACTCGTCAAACGCAGCTTTATCTCTTGCGTCAAGAGGTAAAGCAAGGTTGTGCCCGTCGAGCTTGTTCTCTTTGAAAAATAAAGGGTTTTCCCATTTGTGCAGTTTTGTACTCATAGCAAATCCTCCTAAGGCAAATTGCCACATATTACATCTATTATACATTGAACATGCGTTTTCGTCAAATAAAAAAACCGCGTAAATTTTTGTGGAATTGTGTTGTAAAAATTCTGTTATTATATTATAATAAATAAGTATTTTGAAATTGAGGGTGTTTTCAGATGACCAGACAAGGTTTTGACAACGAAAAATATCTCCAACTGCAATCTCAGCATATCAAGGAGCGAATCAATCAATTCGGCGGTAAGCTCTACCTCGAATTCGGCGGTAAGCTTTTTGATGATTTTCACGCATCACGAGTTTTGCCGGGTTTTGCTCCCGACAGTAAAATAAAGATGCTTGAACAGCTTAAGGACCAGGCGGAGGTCGTTATCGTAATCAACGCTGCGGATATTGAGAAAAATAAAATCCGCGGTGATCTCGGCATCACTTATGACCTTGACGTACTTCGTCTTATCGACGCGTTCAGAAACATTGACCTTTACGTCGGCAGTGTTGTTATGACACGTTATCAGGGACAGCCTGCCGCAGACGCTTTCTGTAAACGTCTTTCTTCTCTCGGAATCAAGGTGTACCGCCATTACCCGATTGAGGGATATCCGTCAGATGTTGAGAAAATCGTCAGTGATGAAGGCTTTGGTAAAAACGAATATATCGAAACTTCGCGTTCACTTGTTGTTCTTACTGCTCCCGGTCCGGGAAGCGGAAAGATGGCAACCTGCCTTTCTCAGCTTTACCACGAGCATAAGAGAGGTGTCAGCGCAGGTTACGCTAAATTTGAAACATTCCCGATCTGGAATCTTCCTCTCAAGCACCCCGTAAACCTTGCTTATGAGGCAGCTACAGCTGACCTTAACGACGTTAATATGATTGACCCGTTCCACCTTGAAGCATACGGTGAAACAACGGTCAACTACAACCGCGATGTTGAAATTTTCCCCGTTCTTGCCGCAACATTTGACCAGATTTACGGCGAATGTCCGTACAAGTCACCCACGGACATGGGCGTCAACATGGCAGGTAACTGCATTTTTGACGACGACGCCTGTTGCGAAGCATCACGTCAGGAAATTATCCGCCGTTATTATTCCGAACTTTGCGCTGTTAAGAAAGGTCTCGGCAGTAAAGAAACAGTTACAAAACTCAAGCTCATTATGAAGCAGACAGGAATCACGGTTGATGAGCGTCCTGTTATCGGAAAAGCTTTGAAAAGAGCTGAAGAAACAGGCGGCCCTGCAGTTGCAATCGAAATCGGCGAAAACGATATTGTTACGGGTAAAACTTCGCTTCTGATGGGTGCAAGCGCAGCAGCTGTGCTTAATGCGCTCAAGAAGCTTGCAGGAATTGAAGAGGATGCACTTCTCATCGCTCCCGAGGTTATTGAGCCCGTTCAGGACCTTAAAGTAAAATATATGGGCAACCATAACCCACGTCTTCACGTTGATGAAGCGCTTATCGCTCTTTCAATTTCGGCGGCAACCGACCCGAGGGCAAAGCTTGCAATCGAACAGATTCCGAAGCTTCGCGGTATGCAGGCTCACGCAACAGTTATTCTCACAAGCGGTGATGAATCAATGTTCAAGAAATTCGGTGTAAACCTTACCTGTGAACCGCAGTACCAGACAAAGAAGCTTTATCATAAATAATTTAACTTCCCTCTTGTAAAAGAGTGGCGGTTTCTGTTAGAATATTACTATCAAACGTAAAGGAGTCTTAATTATGGCAATCCTTAATAATGCATTTTGCAGAGTATATCAGAAAACATTCAAAATGGTTATGCCCGTTTTCAACTGGGATGAACCTGAACTTCTTAAGGGACCCGGCGCAATCAAAGACCTTCCTGCTCTTGTAAAGTCAAAGGGTATTACAAATGTACTTATCGTTACAGATAAAGGTCTTATGAGCCTTAATCTTCTTGACAGCCTTTTTGAAGCTCTCGAAAAGCAGGGTATCAAGTACACTGTTTATGACGGTGTTCAGCCGAATCCCTCAATTGAAAACATAGAGGAAGGCAGAAGAATTTACCTCAAGAACGACTGTCAGGGTATAATCGCATTCGGCGGCGGTTCACCTATGGACTGTGCAAAGGTTGTCGGCGCAAGAATTGCAAACCCGAACAAATCTGTTTCTCAGATGAGAGGTCTTCTTAAGGTTGTACGTAAGATTCCTCCGTTCTTCGCTGTTCCCACAACAGCAGGTACAGGCTCTGAAACAACTCTTGCAGCTGTTGTTTCAAATATGCAGACACACGAAAAATATGCAATCAATGACCCGCAGCTCCGCCCGAAGTACGCTGTTCTTGACCCTGAGCTTACAACAGGTCTTCCCAAGAAGATTACTTCAACAACAGGTATGGACGCTCTCACTCACGCAATTGAGGCTTACATCGGTCAGAGTGGCGTTAAGAGCACAGACGATTACGCTAAAAAGGCAACAAAGCTCGTTTTTGAAAACCTTGAAAAGGCTTATGAAGACGGCAAGGACATCGAAGCACGTGAAAATATGCTTGTTGCTTCTTTCTATGCAGGTATGGCTTTCACAAGAGCTTACGTTGGTTACGTTCACGCAATTGCACATAACCTCGGTGGTATGTACGGCACACCTCACGGACTTGCAAATGCCGTAATTCTTCCTCACGTTCTTGAGTACTATGGCGAAACAGCACACAAGAAGCTTGCAGAGCTTGCTGACATTGTAGGTATCGACGGTGACAACGACAAGGAAAAAGCAGAGAAGTTCATCGAAGAAATCAAGGAAATGAACGAAGAAATGGATATCCCCGAGCACTTCGATTTCATCAAGGATGAAGACATACCGACAATCGTTGAGCGTGCACTCAAGGAAGGTAATCCGCTTTATCCCGTTCCGAAGATTATGGACAAAGAGGACTGCACAAAGGTTGTTAAGGCAATCCGCGGTTTCTGATTCAATGAAAATCAATCACTCTGAGTTACGGCTCAGGGTGATTTTTGTACAAATTTTTTGAATTACTAATTGACTAAATTAAACAAAAGAGAGTATAATATTTTCTCGTAAAAGCGAGGTGTTGTTTTTGTTAAAACGTTTTTTAAGTTACTATAAATCGCATAAGAAAATGATGACTCTTGATATGCTTGCCGCGCTGATGATTTCTGTCATCGGTATGGTATATCCTGTTGTTACAAACAAGATGCTCAACGAGTACATTCCGAACAAGATGTATACAACCATTGTTATTGCAGGTGCGATTGTTCTTGCTCTTTATTTTGCGAGAATGGCACTCAACTATTTCGTGCAGTACTACGGTCACGTTATCGGCGTACATATGCAGTCGCAGATGAGAAAAGATCTTTTCGCTCACCTTGAAAAGCTTCCTTTCACTTTCTTTGACAACAACGAAACAGGTAAGATTATGACACGTCTTACGAGCGACCTTTTCGAGGTTGTTGAGCTTGCACATCACGGCCCCGAAAATGTTCTTATCAGCTCAATTATGATTGTCCTTTCTTTCGGGTACCTTATCACAATTGACTGGATTCTTACTCTTATAATTTTCACCTGTGTTCCGATTCTCATTGTTGTGACAATCAAGCTCCGTAAGGCGATGAAGTCAGCTTTTCAGGACAGAAGAAAAAGTACTGCAGTCATCAATGCCGCAGTTGAAAGCAGTGTGACGGGTATCCGCGTTACAAAGGCTTACACCAATTACGAAACCGAAATCAAAAAGTTTGAAAAAGGCGATAAGGAGTTTGTCGACTCATCATACCGTGCATACAATGCAATGGCAAAGTTCCATTCGTCAACAACTTTCATTACGGAAGTTTTCAATGTTTTTATCCTCATCGCAGGCGGACTTTTCCTTTATTCGGGCAGAATTTCTTTCGGCGATTATTCAACGTTCATTGTTTCCGTTAACCTCTTCATTAATCCCGTAAATACTCTTATCGGATTTATGGAGCAGTTCCAGAACGGTGTCAGCGGATTCAAGCGTTTTTGTGAAATTATGGATGAAGAGCCTGAAACAGACAGACCCGATGCAAAGACTCTTGAAAACGTAAAAGGCGAAATTGAATTTAAAAATGTAAATTACTCATACGAGACATCAAAGGGTGTTCTTCACGACGTTAACCTTAAGATTGAAAAAGGCAGGAAGGTTGCGCTTGTCGGACCTTCGGGCGGCGGAAAGACGACGCTTTGTCATCTTCTTCCGAACTTCTACAAACTCGAAGAAAAAGACGGAGCAATCCTTATTGACGGAACGGATATCCGCGACATAACTCTTGAATCGCTCCGCCGGAATATAGGTATCGTTCAGCAGGATGTTTTCCTTTTTGCGGGAACAATCCGCGAGAATATTCTTTACGGCAGACCCGATGCCACTCAGGAAGAAATCGAGGAAGCTGCAAAACGCGCAAATATTCACGAATACATCACAACCCTTGAGAACGGCTACGATACGGAAATCGGCGAACGCGGTGTAAAGCTTTCGGGCGGACAGAAACAGAGATTGAGCATTGCAAGAGTTTTCCTTAAAGACCCTGCAATCCTTATCCTTGACGAAGCAACAAGTGCGCTCGACAATACAACGGAAGTTCTTATCCAGCACGCTCTCGACGAGCTTTGTAAGGGCAGAACAACTCTCGTCGTTGCACACAGACTTTCAACAATCCGCAACGCTGACGAGATTGCGGTTGTTATCGACGGTAAAATCCGCGAACGCGGAACACATGACGAGCTTATCGAAGCCGACGGAACATATAAGAAGCTCTATTCTCTCCAGTTCAGAGAGAATGACCTTGTAGATTGATAAAAAATTACACCTTGGAAAATAAATTCCAAGGTGTTTTTTTATGCTGTTAATCCGTAACCTCATCAACAATCGCATCGAGGGCGTTTGTGCCGTTTACTTCGTCGGAATCCGCAACGGATGTGCTGATGTTTCCGCTATCGTCCGTTGTAAAAACAATCGTCTTTCCGACACCGTTCATTTTAAGAACGATAATCAGAAGCATAAGCAGAATGAAAACAGACGTGCCGATTAAAGACAAGACGAGAGCCTTGCCCTTTTTTTCGCTTTCACGTGCTTTGTAATACTTATCCATTCGCTTCTGCACGTCATTAAGATTAAGTTCGCCTTCTTTTTTCTGCTTATCTTTCTTTGCCATTTTCATCAACTCCGAATAGATTATATCTTAACACTTTGCTTTTGTCAATTAAGGCTGCGGTGTAACGGGCTTATCCTCGCTCGGATGCTCAAAGGAAAGGAAATTATTCCTTCTTGCACAAGCCCAGCGCATACCGAAAATCTCACAGGCACTTGCAGGCATATAAAGCTGACCTTCATCAAGACGCTTTACGGGAGCTTCAAGCTTCACTTCGCCGTTAGCCGTAACTGCAACGTCGCTGTCCTCAAAAAGCTCTGCCTTTCTGCCGTAGATTTCAAGGGTGATTTTGCCCTTTTCTTTCGTAACAGCACCGCCTATGTAGCCGATAAGCACACCGAGAGGCGCATACCATACACCGTCGATTTCGTGGCAAGGTGTCGCTGACTGACATAGTCCGAGCTGCGCACCTTTGTACATCATTCGTGTACGGTTATATTTCGGTGCAATCGCATAGGGCGTGATTTCGTCGTTATCCTTGTCGATTGTGCATTTATCAACAATTCTGCCGTCCTCAAAAATTGTTGAGGTAAGTGTCATCTTGCCGCCGTCGATTTCAACAACAGCAATAACGGAAACGTCCTCCTCCTGTGTGTAAAAAGCGGAGTGCCATACCTTCGCGAGTGCTCTTGTACCCGGAGGATTTTTGCAGGAATTGCCGAGCATATAATGAACCGTACCCATTGACGGACGTTCAAAAAGCTCCTCGTTTTTCATCGGGAAGCTACGCGAGAAATTATGCTCGTGGCCTGAGAAGCAAAGGTCAAGCATTTCAAAGCCTTCGCGCATTACGGGGTAAGCGTCATCGTTTTCACAGTCCGAGCCTGAGTAGCAGATCGGGAAATGATAAGAGCCGATTTTCCACTGCTTTTCACAGTTCTTAAGGTCGTTTATCATCCACTCGTTAACTTCTTCAGGACCGTTGACACCGATAACCATAAAGTGAGCATTACCGTAATCAAAAGTATAGTTTTCAGTCTTCCAGTTTTCGGGGCCGTTATCTGCATATGAACCCTTGAACTGTTTGCCGAAAAACTCTGCAGGTTCGGAATAATATCTTCCGATGCCGTTTTTGTAATCCTTAAAGCCTCGGTTATCGTGGTTGCCGAGGGTCATCATAAACGGAATGTGTTCAACAACTCCCGTAAGTCCGCTGAACGCGCCGTTCCATTGAACCTCGTGCTGACCGCAGTCTGTGTTGTCACCGCCCGTAAGTATGAAGCGTGCATCAGGATGCTTTTTGAGTGTTTCTTTCAAAACATAGTTGAAATATGAATAATCAGGGCAATCGTGCGGCTGACCCTGCTGTTGGTCGGAAACACAGATAAACTTGAACTTTGTCAGGTTTTCAGGCTCTGTTTCAAAGTAAAACTCTTCGCTTCTGTTTTCATCATCACCGCAGGTATAGAAATACTTTGTACCGGGCTTAAGTCCCTTGAGCTTTGCCCAGAACATATTGCTGATGTCAATATCGCTTTCAAAAACGTCAGTTTCAGCTTCGCAACGAAGCCACTCCTGCGAATTTTCTTCACGGTAAAGCACATAACCGTTTTCAACATCCGTACAGGTGCGCCACGTAACATTCATCGTGGTTTTCGCATCGTCCGCGATGCTTATAAAAATATGGTCAGGTTGCTTTTGTGAACCTCTTATCGGCTTTTCTTTCATAAACACGCCTCCTATTTCAGAACAACCTTTGCGGGTTGCCTGTCCTCTGAATTACAGAAGATCTTTAATTTGTGTATCGCTCTTGATGCTTCGATGTACGAAATATCGCTTTTTGAATTGAGCTTCGAAAGCACTTTTTCGTAAATCTTGTCGCCCTTTTCAACGTTTTCCGCTGTTACGTAATTGTCAAACATTCTGCAAAGGATTTCACCCTGCTGCTGAAGCCCTGTCTGACCGCCGAGGGTTTTGCAATATCTGAAATATTTAAGAAGTGTTTCACCCTTGATTGTCTGGTCACCTTTGGTGAGAATAAGAGTGTAATCATCCGCCCTGTATTCTATTCTTTCGGCTACCGTGTATTCAAGTCCGCCCATTGAATTTATCGCAAGAGCAAATGTATCTGCATTTGATGCGATGTATTTGTCAATCTTGATTTTCTCTGCTTTTTCAACAGCAGAAACAAGCTCCTTTTCACCGCCCGATGTCAGCGCCTTGATATAATCGGGATTATCGGGAGCTAACGGATGAACTTCAAAAATCTCCTTGTTCATATTAGCATCGACCATCGCAAGGAAATAAATTTCGCTTATCTCCCTGTCGGTGCAATAGAGAAGAATCCTCATCCTTCCCTTAAGCGCCTCGTCGATTTCAACAAGCTGATTGTCCGTTGTTTCCTGTTGTGCCGTTGTCGGCTTCGGAGAAAACAGATCGCTTATCAATGAATTGTTATTTTTCAGGATTACGGCAATTGAAACTGAGCCTATCAGCACCGCACAGATGAGAAAAAAGACAACAAATCTCATTATACCGTTTCTCTTATCCTGTTTTGTTGTTTTGAATTCATGGTTTTTAGACATTTAATCACATTCTTCTTAAAATTACTGTTGATTTCGCACCCACGTCAACAAGTGTTCCGCGGACGTAGCTGTTGCCGAGCAAATCTTCGGCATCGCTCCATTCATCCCTTACGTAGTAGGTTATCGGATGCGGATTGCTGTTTGAAATAACAAGCACCGCATTGTCATCATTTCTTCTTGAATATGCAACACAGCCTGCAACGGCAGAAAGTATTTCAAGTCTTCCGTCAACAAAGCATTTGTTGGTGCGTCGGATTTCTCCGAGTTTTTGGTACCATTGGGTTAAATCCTTGTTCTCGTTTCCCCAAGGATAACAGCAACGGTTGAACGGGTCTTTATAGCCCTGCATTCCTGCCTCGTCGCCGTAGTAAATACTCGGTACACCGGGCAGAGTAAACTGTAATGCCGTCGCCATTTTCATAAGGTGCACACCGTAGTGATATTCCTTTTCGCCAAGCGAATGAGTACTTTGCCAGAATCTGTCGCGGTATTCGCAGCTTTCGCCTGCAAGTGCCGTAATTGCTCTCATCGTGTCGTGAGTTGAGATATGATTCATCAGCACATCAAGCACCTGTTTGGGGTAATTTTCCGTAATCGTCATCACTCTTGAGCAGAAAAGCTCCGCAAGACCCATACGGACAAAGTCAATGACCGCACCTGCGAAAGGATAATTCATAACGCTGTCAAGCTGGTCACCCGTGAGGTAACGTCTGCGCTGACCGTAACTGAATTTATTCGAAGCATCTTCCCATACCTCGCCCATAACGAGCGCATCGGGATTTTCTGCCTTGACCGCTTTTCTGAAGCTATCAAGGAAAACATCGGGCAATTCATCGGCAACGTCAAGTCTCCAGCCTGACGCGCCAAGCTTCAGCCACTTTCTTGCTATACCGTTTTCACCCGTGATGTATTCGATGAAATCAGGGTTTTCTTCAATAACCTCGGGAAGAAGCTTTATTCCCCACCAGCTGAGGTAATCGTCGGGCCATTTTTTGAATTTATACCAACCGTAGTATTCGGAATCCTGCGACTGATATGCACCGACGGTATCGTATCTTCCGTACTGATTGAAATATTTGCTGTCACATCCCGTGTGGCTGAAAACGCCGTCGAGGATTATTTTGATGCCTTTTTCATCTGCTTTTTTGCAAAGGTTTTCAAAATCTTCCTGTGTACCGAGAAGCGGATCAATTTTTGTGTAATCTCCCGTATCGTAGCGGTGATTACTGTGTGCTTCAAAAATCGGATTAAGATAAATACAGCTGACACCAAGGCTTACAAGGTAATCGAGCTTTTCACAGATGCCTTTAAGGTCGCCACCGAAATAATCGTTATTAAGCACCTTACCGTTTTTGTCGGGTCGCCAATACGGTTCGCCGTCGCGGTCATCACGCATAACACGATCATCGGGCACATTCGTCTTTGCTTCACCCGAAAAAGCAAATCTTTCGGGAAAAATCTGATAAATTATTCCGCCCTTAAGCCAATCGGGAGTTTTGAAGTTATTGTCATAAACCGTGAGCTGCCACGAGTTGCCGCTTTCGCGGATTTTGCCGATTCCGTCGCCGAAATTGAAAATCCTGCTTGTACCCCACGGAGTATCATATTCAAACCTGTATTCGTAAAGTCCGCTTTCTTCCGTGCTGAAGCTGACTTTCCACCATTCCTCAAAATCACCCTGCATACAGTCCCATTGCATTTCAAAGAAACGCTCGTAAGCATCGGTATCTTTTTTAACAATGAGTCTTGCATGATGACAGCAAAAATCACGGGGCAAAACAATCCTGAAAACAACGGTCTGTCCCGTTTCGATTGCCCCGTAAATGCTCTTGTGATATTCATATCTTGAATTATAGGGAATGTACATTAAGAAACTACTCTCTCATCTCGTTATTTTGCATTTCGTCAACCTCATCGGCAGGAATCGTTACCTGGTTTTCAAAGTAACTTTCTGCAGGATTGGTTGTCGCCGCAGTTGTTATCTCCTCTTCCTCATACGGAGCTTTGGAGATTTCAAGCAGGGCATCCGTAATGATAAAACTCGCGAATGCGATAAAAACAAAAATAAGTGCAATCACAATAAAGCTGATTAACGGTTGCCACCTTGCTCTTTTATCCGTGCTGATAAAATATTTTTTATTATCGCTGTAAGAAGTGCGGAATTCCGTATAGCTTCTTCTGCGTTTGTTGTAATTATTGTTTCCCATTTTATCACCTTGTCTGCCATTATTTGATGGTTGAATACACAGAAAGACGGACATATACTTTATATGTACAGTTAAACTTTAGGGGGATTTTTTGTGGATATTCAGCCAATCGGCAGTAATAAATTTTTAGTCGGTCTGAACCGCGAGGATTTGCGGCGGCTTGACATTACATACGACACTATGGACTATTCAAACATAGAAACACGGCGCGTAATCTGGACAATTCTTGACAGCGTGAGAAAAAACACCGGGCGCGACATTGACCCTTCGGGAAATCTTCTGATTGAAGCATCGCCTGACGGCTCAGGCGGTTGTATACTTATGTTTACTGTTCCCGTTTCGCGCGCAGATATCGGCACGGTTATCTCCAAAAGTAACTCCGTACAGATTTTTGAATTCAGCAATTCCGACAATCTTCTTGATGCCATGTCCGCCGTCGGGACTGACAGCATCAGGGGCAGAATCTTTACCGACGGAAGAAAGTTCCGTGCGGAATTACCGGCTGAAAAAGCAGCAATTTACCGCCATATTATCGAGGAATTCGGTATCTTTATCGGCAACGACAATCTGACTGTTACCGCAACTCACGAGCATTGGAAAGAGGTGTGCAAATCAACCTCTTAAAGCCTCAATCATTGTGGACGGATCATCTGCACCGAAAACAGCACTTCCCGCAACAAGCACATTCGCACCTGCTTCAATCGCAACGGGTGCTGTTTCAAGGGAAATCCCGCCGTCAACCTGAATGTCGAGGTCAAGTCCTCTTCTCTCAGCCTCAGCACGGAGAGAGGAAACCTTCTGCATCATATCTGCCATAAACTTCTGACCGCCGAAGCCGGGTTCAACCGTCATAATAAGCACCATACAGAGCTTATCGAGATAAGGATATACTTCCTCAATTGCAGTTGCAGGTTTAACAGTCAGACCTGCCTTACAGCCGAGTGAAAGTATTTTATCAATCGTTTCGTTAACGGGTGACTCGCTCTCAACGTGAAAATTGATTATGTCCGCACCTGCTTTTGCAAAATCCTCTGCGTACCTGAGAGGGTCACTTATCATAAGATGGCAATCAAAAACCTTATCCGTACTCTTTCTGAAACACTTGATAACGGGCGCACCGAATGTGATGTTCGGCACGAAATGTCCGTCCATTACATCAATGTGGATATAGTCAGCTCCGCAAGCGTCCATACGGGCAACTTCTTCACCGATTTTTGAAAAATCGCAGGATAAAATTGACGGTGCAATCTTAATCATAAAGCCACAGCCTCTCTTGAAATATATGCATACTTTGATTACCAAAACCTTATGGCTTGTTGGTAATCAAAGTATAGATATAATATCAATTTTTTTGCTTCAGGTCAAGGTTATGAAGCAACTAAAGTGCGTTTTATTTGCCTTTTTCAGTAATTTCCGAGAGAAATCTGTCAACGGAAAAATTTGATTTTATTTTTCGAAAAAGGTATAATAAAAATTATACTAATCGGGAGGTATATTTTATGAGGAAAATTCTTGCCGTATTACTTTGCACGATTATGCTTGTCTCTGCTTCTGGTATTTCTGCTCTTGCAGGGAATTACACATTTATAACTGTTGAAAAGGATTTTGGCGAAGTTTCATTTGATGCTGACTTTGCCGAGGTAGGCGTACCTATCAAGGTTGAAGTATCCGATGCAGAGGACAAAAAATTCATTTACCGTTGGTACATAGACGGAATAAGAATTGATAACGACGGTGATACATACACTCCCATTGATTGCGATATGCAGTCAATGATAAGTGTTGAGGTTTTTGATGTTAAAGGTAACGTGATAGGTTCAACAAACATGTTTATGAGTGAACTTCCTGTTATTTATATCGAAACAGAGGACAGAAAGCCTATCGTTTCAAAAGAAAACTATATTGATGCTGACATAAAAATTCAGGGCAATACAGAATATAATTCTGACAGTGTCCTTTACGAAGGTAAAACCGAAATCCGCGGACGCGGAAACTCAACGTGGAATGCGGACAAAAAGCCTTACAAACTCAAGCTTGATTCAAAGGCAGACCTTTTCGGAATGGGCAAAAACAAACACTGGGTGCTCCTTTCGAACCCGTTTGACACAAGCCTTTTGAGAAACCACCTTTCATACAACCTTGCTGCTGATATGGGCTTAGGATATCAGAAAATTGTCTGGGTTGATCTTGTGTTTAATGGTAAAGTTGTTGGTAACTATCAGCTTTGCGAGCATATTCGTGTTGACGATAACCGTGTTGACATCACAAATTGGGAAGATCTTGCAGAAGATGCAGCAAAGGCAATTTACGATGCCAACAAAGCAACAATGACTAAAGATCAGCGTGACGAACTTATAGAAATTATGTCTGAGGATATGAGTTGGACAACAAGTGATACTGTTGAATACAACGGCGTTACTTATACAGTTTCTGATTACATCGAAATTCCCGATATCAATGGAGGATATCTTCTTGAGGTCGTAAAAAAGAGTGAGGAATATACATTCGCAACCGAAAACGGTTCATATGTTTGTGTTGATACCCCGGAGGTTCTGAGTAAAGATATGCTGAAATCCATTCAGGGTTATTATCAGGCTTTTGAGAATGCTTTATTCTCAGAAGATTTCTGTACTACATACAGCGGTGAAACAAAGCGATATACGGATTTCATTGATCTAGAATCTTTTGCAAAAGGATTCCTTCTCAATGAGCTTTTTGAAAATTATGATTTCGGTCGTACAAGCACCTGGATGAGTAAAGATGTAGACGGCAAGCTTGTTTACGGTCCTGTATGGGATATGGATTATACTACTCCGTCAATAACCCACAGATGGACTGCCCTTAATATATCTTGGCTTAAAAGACTTCTTTCAGACCCTGTTTTCCTTCAGGAATTAAGAAAAACTTACTTTGAATACAGATACACTGCAATTCAGGATCTCATTAGTGACGGCGGTGACATCGACTCTGCAATGGAAAAGATTTCTGCTTCCGCAAAGAACAATGACTATATCTGGCAGAATGATATCAGTGCAGAAGAAAGTGCTGTTGATTTAAAGCTCAGATTACAGTCAAAAATCAATTGGTTAGATTCTGTCTTGACAAATATGCCTTCCGCTTATGCTTCTATGGCAACTGGTATTTCAAATATGGAATACGTTAATTCGGATGCACTTTCGCTTTCTTTTGATCAAGAAAAAAATTCTTTGAATGTTGAGTTTGACATAGCGGTACCGTCTTTCGTAAAAGTTTTTGCTGACGGAAAATACTGCGGAGAGTTTATTCCGTCAGGCTCAGTCACTGAATTTACTCTTCCGAAAATCAGGGAAGGCGCAGTCATAACAGCTGTTTGCTACGATGAAAACTCCAATGTAATTTTCGGCTCATATTGCATAACCGAAAAAGAAATCATCAAGCTTTTCGTTTCATCGCATATTACAAAATTTAACTATGATGCAGGTGAGATGCTTGATCTTAGCGATATTGAACTTACAGCAAGATACAGCGACGGTACAGAAGAAAAGGTTAATTACCAGCTTGCTTATACATATGTTAAAGATTCACTCGGAGAACAGTTTTTCTCTTACGACAAAGTTACTCAAGAAATAGGAAAAACCTTTATCGTTCTTCGTTACGGTAATGTTTCCAAGGAATATGAAATCCAAGTCAATCCGAAAGAAAATTATTCGGATGTTGTCGATATGATCAAAAAGCTTCCTAAGGAAATCATTGATAATCGTTTTGTTCGTAATCTTTTTGAAGCACAGATTGCTTATGATGCACTGAGTGAATCCGCAAAGTCAAAGGTTACAAATATCAGTAAGCTCAACTCGCTTATGACAGATTTAGCAGAAAATGAATCTGAAACTACCGGTGTTATTGCCTGTACCGCAGACGGAGTATTCCGAATCAATGCAAGAAGCAGTCTTATCGTTGTTTCTAAGGGCAATCCTAACAAGATTATGTTTGTTAACCCTTCTGAAGGAACAACGTCAACTTATACAACAGCATCCTCAGCCTATCTTTATAAAAAGACTGTCGGAGATTATACTGTTTCAACAATCAAGCACCTGATACCTAATGATATAAATCATGAGTTTCTTATCAGATCAGTATATAGTGATTCTCACAAAACAGAAGAGTTCAAAATACTTTCTTCGGAAATTTCAAATGAAACAAAAGCCCTCAACAGCGTTCGTTATGCAAAATGGTTTAACGAAGGGGATACGTTCAAAATTACCGTAGACAGAGACCCGGGAGTTCACTTTTTCTCAATTTATGAAAACGGACAGACCGTCAGTTTTTCAGCTAAAGATACCGCAAACATTACAACCATCATTCCTAATATTAAAACGCCCGGCAAGCACACAGTATTGTTCCGCTATTCTTACGGAAACAGTACTCTTGACTACGGATACCTTGACATTTTTGTACGCGAATATAAAGAAGAAACAAACCGTATAATCAGCATCGATTATCCCGCTGAAAGTTATAAAGAAGCAGTCGAAGTGAATATAACGACATCAGCTGATGTTGAAAAGCTTGAGCTCGTATGCGGTGAAGCAAAGATTCCGATGACAGCCAAAACTGTTGATGACCTTAATTTCTGGACGGCAGAAATTGACATCACAGATAACAAGGAATATACACTTTATCTCAATTCACAGGAAACAATGACGGTTATTGCACCGAAGTTCCTTGACTCATTTGAGATTGAAGGAACGAAGATTGTTAAATTCCTTGCCGATACAGAAACAGCTGAAATCCCCGAAAATATAACAGGAATTGCTGACGATGCTTTTGACGGATTCGAAGGTAAAATTATCTGCTATCCTGGTTCTGTTGCAGAAGAATTTGCAACGGAAAACGGAATCGAATTTGAAACCTTTGAAATCAAAGCAAATGTTTCCGAGATCATAATTGACAGCGGAGAAAGCTTTGAAGTTGAAATTACAGCTACACCTTATCTTCCGAAGGATTTCAACCTCAATTATGACTTCGACGAAAGCGTAATCAGCTTTGACGGAAAGACTGTTACAGCTCTTAAACCCGGATATGCAAAGCTTAACCTTTACAGCGACAATAAGCTTTACAGTGAAACAATTTATGTTTATGTCGGAGGCGGTCCCCGTTTGGCAGACATTAATGCGGACGGAAAAATCAACTCATTAGATGCATTAAGTGTTCTTCAGCACAGTGTAGAAAAAATTACACTTACAGGTGATACTTTTGATGTAGCTGACGTCAACGGTGACGGCAAAGTAAACTCTGTAGATGCTCTTACAATCCTCCAGATTTCAACAGAAAAGAAATCAATCTGGGATTTGATTTAAGCCCAAAGCACAGTGTGTTAGAATTTACACACTGTGCTTTTTTGTTCGCATTGAGAATTAATCGTCACAAATATATTTATTATACACAGTGTTGACTTTTTATAAGGTTTTGTGGTAAAATAAGCCTATAATTTTTCGGAGGGATGTAAAATGCCTGTAAAGTCACTTGACAGACGTGCAAAAATGACTCGTGAGCTCCTTAAACAAAGCCTTGTTGAACTGATGAAGGACAGACCGATTCACGAAATAAGTATTAAGAAAATCTGTGAAACAGCAGACATCAACCGCAGTACTTTTTATCACCACTATGATTCGCAGTATGAGCTTTTCAACGACATTCTTAACGATATCGGTAATGACATCACGGAAATGGTGAAGAAGCACAATTCAAGTCCCAATTGGATGAACAACATTCTCGTTGATGCTTTCACTTATATTGAAAACAGACGTGAAATGTTCATTGTTCTTCTGAGCGAAAACAGCGGTTTCAGCGTCGGTGAAACACTCACATCTTACGTTGAGCGTTTTGTTAACACAACCTCGGAATCTTCAAGTGAAATTGCCAATTACTGTGCACAGTTTGCGACGGCAGGTATGACATCCGTTGTGTGGAAATGGCTCAACACAGAAAACCGTATGTCTGCAAAGGATCTCGGAAATATGATTTCAACTCTTCTTATGCCGAGTATCGGCAGATTCACTCTCTTTCCGTTACAATAAAAATTGAATAAAATTGAACCGGAGAGCGTTTGCTCTCCGGTTTTTTCGTTATGTAAAATTATTTAAGATTGATTTCAATACACTCATAGCCGAGAAGCTTGTTGCTGACTGTGTCGGGCTGATGTCCGCCGACATAGAGCTTCAATTCTCCGTCAGGAGTGATTCTTTCGCCGTTTTCATCAACAGCCTTGAGCCAGTAAGTGTCAATGTCGAACGTTACGGTTGCGGTTTCATTTTTGTCAAGCTCAGCCTTTGCAACACCGCAAAGCTGGAAGTGCGGTGTGTATGTTCTGCTGTCAGTAAACTTTGCATAAACCTGAGCTTTTTCAATGCCTTTGAAATCGCCTGTGTTTGTGATGTCTACGCTTAACTTTACGCAGTCCTCGCTGTTTTCAAGGAGCTTTGCGTTGCTGTAAGCGAAGCTTGTATATGAAAGACCGTAACCGAACGGATAAAGAGCATCACCGTCAATGTAACGGTATGTCTTACCCTGCATACTATAATCAAGGAAGCTAGGAAGGTTGTGCTTCTCGTTATAGATTGTAACAGGCAACTTACCGCATGGTGAAAATTTACCTGCAAGAAGATTTGCGATTGCAAGTCCGCCTGTTGAACCGGGATACCAGGCATGAATGATTGCCTTTGCCTTGCTTCTTACCTTTTCACCAACATCGATTGAACTGCCGCACATAAGAACAACGATAACGTTCTCACATTCATCACAAACAGCTTCTGCGAGCTTCTGCTGTGTTGCGGGAAGTGTGACGTATTTCTTGTCACCGCAAGCTGTATAATCGTTGTCGTAGCCTGTGTCTTCACCTTCAATTGAACAGTCAAGGCCGAGCGCAAGAACAGTGATGTCAGCCTGTGCAGCTGCTGCAACACCGTCGCTGATGAGGTTGCCGAAGCCACCCCAGTCGTTCTGCTTTTCAAGGCAGTAGTTTGTACCTTTTTCAACTGTGATGTGTGAATCCTTGAACACACGGCGCATACCGTCTGCGACTGTGATGTATTCGGAAGCGTAAGCGTTGTAGTTACCCTCAAGTGCCGTAACTGACATTGAGTTCGGACCGACAACTGCAATCTTCTTCTGAATATTCTTGTCAAGCGGAAGGAAGTTATCCTTGTTGTGAAGAAGAACAATACATTCCTCGGCAGCTTTGAGGTTAAGCTCTCTGTGCTCTTTGCAATCGAGTTTGTCGTAGCTGATATCTGAGTAAGGTCTTATTTCTTCAAATTCTCCGAGAAGGAAACGGATTGTATAAAGTCTTTCTGCTGCGGCTGTGAGGTCTTCTTCTGTAATGAGGTCTTCTTCGTAAGCATCGATAAGGTGCTGATAGAGTTCACCGCAGTTGAGGTCACAAGTGTTTTTAAGAGAAACAGCAGCAGCTTCAGCCTTTGTGTTTACGTACTTGTGATGCTCGTAGATATCGTTGAGTGCACCGCAGTCAGAAACTACGTAACCGTCAAAGTTCCAGTTTTTACGGAGAACTTCCTTAAGAAGATACGGATGAGCACAGCAGGGGTGTCCGTTAGTACGGTTGTAAGCGCCCATAACGCCTGCAACCCCTGCTTTAACGGTTTTTTCAAAAGCAGGCAGATATGTTTCGTACATATCGTGCATTGAAGCTATAGCATCAAAACCGTGACGGTCTTTTTCGGGACCTGAATGAACGGCATAGTGCTTTGAACAAGCTGTTGCTTTATAGAATTCACCTTCGCCCTGAATACCTTTTATAAATGAAACGCCGAGTTCAGCTGTGAGGAACGGATCCTCACCGAATGTTTCCTGGCCTCTGCCCCAACGCGGATCACGGAAGATGTTGATGTTCGGTGCCCAGAATGTGATGCCCTTAAAAATATCAAAGTCATTGTACTTTACGTGCTGATTGTACTTAACTCTGCCTTCTGTAGATATAACGTCAGCAACGGTATTAACAAGCTCGGGGTCGAAAGTTGCAGCCATGGCAATTGCATGCGGGAAAACAGTCGCTGTTCCTGAACGGGCAACGCCGTGTGAGCCTTCGTTCCACCAGTTATAAGCCTTGATTCTGAGTCTTTCAATCGGTGCAGATGTATAAAGAAGCTGAGAGATTTTCTCCTCAACAGTCATTTTTGAAACAAGTTCTTTTGCTTTGATTTTTGCTTCGTTTTTTGTCATTTCAGTTCTCCTTCTTGAAATTTTGTCTCATTCTAACATTATGAAAAATGTTTTTCAACAGAATTTGAAAATTATTTTATAACCTGCTTACAGTAGTTGATGAATTTGTGCGCCGTGGGCGAAAGTGTGTTTTTGGATTTGATAAGAATACCAAGCTCACGGAATGAGTGAGGTTCAATCGGTTTTGCAATAAACGAGCCTGACATTCCTTTAAGCACAAGCTCGGGAAGAATAGAATAACCGAGTCCGTGGCTGACCATTGAAACAATCGTCGCATCGTCAAGTGCCGTGCGGTTGATTAACGGGTTGACATTATTTTGCCTGAGAGTGTTCATAATATCGTAGTCAAATCCGTAAGTCGGCATAAAAAAAGGTTTATTGTTAAAAATAGAAACAGGCACAGTTTCTTCCTCAACGTTACAGTCGGGAGGCAAGACAGCATAAAGTCTGTCATTCTGCAGATGAATCCAATCTCCGTGAAGGATGTCCTGCTTGCTTGTAAAGCCAAGGTCAATTTCGCTGTTTGAAACAAGACGGCAGATTTCGTCAAGGTTTCCTACATTAAGCTCAAAACGCACCTTCGGAAAATCCTTTTGAAACTTGCTGATGACAATGGGCAGCCAGTGGTTAGTAACACTTGCATACGAAGCGATGCGGATAACGGCATCGTTGCTTTCCTTAACGCTTCTGATTGCTTTTTCAAGCTCGAGTCCCTGTTCTGTAAAACTCTGAATAAGTGGGAGAAGCTCCTCTCCGTCAGAGGTAAGGGAAACGCCGGTTTTGGTTCTTTGAAGAAGCGTTATGCCGATTTCTTTTTCAAGTCGGTTCATCATATGGGTAAGTCCTGCCTGAGTGTAGCCAAGCTCGTCTGCGGCTTTTGTAAGGCTGCCGTATTCAACGGCTTTGAGCAAGGCAAAAAACTTTGAAGAATCCATAAAAATCCTCCTGACATTACAGAATGTAATATATATATTATAATATGCAAATTTACATTTTTCAAGATATATTTTATAATTTAATTTATCCTAATTATAGGTTTTTAACTAAAAGAAAGGGGTTTTAAAAATGGGTACAGAACTTAAGAAAAAGTACGGTCTGATTACTGCAATCTGTATGGTTGTCGGTATCGTTATCGGTAGTGGTGTTTTCTTCAAAGCGCAGAACGTACTTCAGTACACACAGGGTAACATGCCTCTCGGTATTCTTGCTTGGGTTATCGGCGGTATTGTTATCATCGTTTGTTCCTATAACTTCGCAACACTCGCAAACAAATATGAAAAGGTTAACGGTCTTGTTGACTATGCAGAGGCAACACTTGGCTCAAGGTATGCTTATATGCTCGGTTGGTTCGCAACAACAATCTACTATCCGGGTATGACAAGTGTTCTTGCATGGGTTTCAGCACGTTATACTCTTGTGTTGTTCGGCTCAGATGATATCACAGGCGGTCTTTGCCTTGCACTTTCCTGCTTCTATCTTTGCCTGAGCTATGCAATCAACGCACTTTCTCCGATTATCGCAGGTAAATTCCAGGTTGCTTCAACAGCTGTCAAGCTCGTTCCGCTTGTAATTATGGCTATCGTCGGTACAATCGTTGGTCTTAAAAACGGTAACACAGTAGCAGCTTTCCAGACATGGAACCTTGTTGAGCAGACAGGTGTAGGTGCTCCGTTGTTTGCAGCCGTTGTTGCAACAGCATTCGCATACGAAGGTTGGATTATCGCAACATCAATCAACGCTGAGCTTAAGAATTCAAAGAAGAATCTTCCGATCGCTCTCGTGGTAGGTGCTATCATCATCGTTGCAGTTTATATCTGCTACTACATCGGTCTTGCAGGCGGTGCAGAAATTGCTGACCTTAAGGACGGCGCAGGCGCACCCACAGCATTCCTTAATATCTTCGGCTCTGTCGGCGGTACAGCACTCAACGCTATGATCGTTGTTTCCTGCCTTGGTACACTCAACGGACTTATGGTTGCAAGCACACGTAGCCTCTATGCTCTTTCAGCAAGAAATCAGGGACCGAAGGTGAAGATGTTCAAGGAAGTAAGCGAAGAAACAAATATGCCCACAAACGCATCTGTTTTTGGCCTTCTTATCTGTGCAGCATGGCTCTTCTACTTCTACGGTGCAAACCTTTGGGGCAATCCTGAAACAGGAAAGCCACTCTTCGGCATTTTCAGCTTTGACTCATCAGAGCTTCCGATTATCACAATCTATGCTCTTTACATTCCGATTTTCCTTATGTTTATGATTAAGCACGGTAAGGAAAGCATCTTCAAGAATATTGTTATGCCTCTTATCGGTATCATTGCATCAGCATTTATGGTGTTTGCAGCTGTTTATGCGCACGGTATCACACCGTATCTCAATGCAAAAGCAAATGGCGAATTCTCATTCCCTGTTCTCTTCTATCTTATCGTTTTCGCAGTGATTATGATTATCGGCGCATTCTTCTACAAGAAGGGCAACAAGGAAACAAAATAATTTCCTGAAAAAACACAAGAGCTGAGTTTTAAACTCAGCTCTTCCTTTTTATATTCCGAAATAATTTTTAGCGTTATTGTATGAGATATCCTTGATAATATCTTCAAGCTCATCCGTGTACGGATAAAGCCCGTTTTCAACCATTTCGCCGACGATACCGCAGAGGATACGGCGGAAATATTCGTGGCGCGGATATGAAAGGAAGCTTCTTGAATCCGTAACCATTCCGACAAACTTTCCGAGTACACCGAGGTTGCCGAGGGTTCTCATCTGCTCACGCATACCGTCGATGTTGTCGTTGAACCACCAGCCCGAGCCGAACTGAATTTTTGACTCAGCTTCGCTTGACTGGAAGTTGCCGAGCATTGTGCCGAGTACATAATTATCCTTCGGATTAAGGCAGAAGAGGATTGTCTTCGGAAGATTACCTTCAACATCGAGTGAATCAAGCATTCTTGAAAGGTCTTCTGCAATGTTACGGTCGCAGATTGAATCAAAGCCTGTGTCGGGACCGATTTTTCTGAACATCGCCGTGTTGTTGTTTCTCATCGGACCGATGTGAATTTCACAACCCCAACCCTTCTTTGCGTATTCCTTTGCAAAGAAACGGAAAAGCTCTGTCTTGTATTTATCCTGCTCATCTACGGTGAGTGTTTCACCATCCAATGCTTTTTTGAAGATTGCTTCAAGCTCATCTTCCATTGCTCTGTTGTACGGCACATAAAGGAATCCGTGGTCGCTTGCCTTACAACCCATTTCTTCAAAGAAATCAATTCTTGTCTTAAGTACCTCAACAAGCTTTTTGTAGGTTTCGATTTTTTCTCCGCTGATTTTCTCAAGGTCAGCGAGCCAGGGAAGGTAGGTCGGAAGTTCAATTCCGAGTGCTTTGTCGGGACGGAAAGCGGGGAGTACCTTACACTTGAAGGATGCATCTTCTGCAATCAGCTTGTGATATTCAAGGCTGTCTGCCGCATCATCAGTCGTGCAGACGCAGGTAACATTTGATTTTTCGATAAGCTGACGCGGAGTGAATCCGCCGTCAGCTATTTTTTTGTTCGATTTTTCCCAAATTGCATCTGCCGTCTTTTCGCTCAACGGCTCGTAGATATCGAAATATCTCTGCAATTCAAGGTGAGTCCAATGATAGAGAGGATTGCCGATACAATACGGCATAGCCTTTGCCCACGCTTTGAACTTTTCATAGGAAGACGCATCACCTGTGATGTATTTCTCATCAATTCCGCAGCTTCTCATTGCACGCCATTTGTAATGGTCACCGCTGAGCCAGAGCTCTGCAATATCGGCAGGCTGTTTGTTTTCGTAAATTTCTTTGGGTGAAAGGTGACAGTGCCAATCGAAAATAGGCATGGTTGCCGCATGGTCGTGGTAAAGCTTTTTCGCTGTATCGTTAAAAAGCAGGAAATCCTTATCCATAAATGTTTTCATTGAAATTCACCTCATTATTCGGGAATGATGTCGTAAGAAAATGCAAATTCTTTTTCTTCAAATTTTCTCCACGGTTCAAGGTTTGCATATTCCAGATTGTCACAGTGCATCTTGTAGTCAAGTGAAACGATTGTTTCTGCGAGTGCTGTCAGTTCATCGTCGTGACGTGTTGCGTGAATCTGCTCGTCGTCGTAATGAATCGCCTTGAAGCAGAATCCTTCTGCACTTGTGTCCGCAAAAGAAAGTCCGTTGCCGTCAGCGTCCTTAACGCTTGCAGTCTTTGTCTTATAGTGTGATGAGCATTCCTGCGGTCTGATGTAATGTTCATATGCATCAGTTGCAGTTGTGCTGTATTCGGAAATCAACTGGCTTACGAATCGGTCAGCATAAGTTTCAACAGGGCCGTAGCCGAGGTATGTAACGTTTTCAAAGCCTTCAGGCATAACGAGCTTGATTCCGAATTTCGGGAGTGCAGGTGCGTTGTAAGTAACAACTGACTTTACACTGATATTGAGCTTTCCGTCAGCTGTGAATGTGTAAACGATATCTGCACGGATTGCGGGAGGCATAGCTGCTGCTGCGAAAGATGTTTTTGTTGTGATAACAACCTTTTCAGCTGTTGCTTCTGTAATTTCGCTTGAATATGTCTTCTGCTTTACCTGCTCGTATCTTGCACGTTTCCATTCGTCAGCGAAGCCGTTGCTGATATGGTAACTGCGGTTTACGTTGAATTCAATCGGTGCAGAGAGAAGCTCTTTACCGTTGTTGATTGAAACAACCTTGCCGAGAATCTTGTCGAATGTATATGTTGTTTCACCACAGTTGATTGTGATAGCTGTTCTGCTTTCTTCAAAGTTTACGGCATTAGTTTTATTTGTTTCGATACTGATTGCTGAATCGGAGAGTATAAACTGTGTATAACCCACCTCAAATCCTTTTTCAGCCCAGAGTGTATCGCTGTTCTGGAAGAAATGAATGTTGAGTGTTGTAAGCTCGTCTGTGTCGATATTGTCAAAGAGCTTATATTCAACCTTTTCGCGTGGAGCAATTCCAGCTTTTTCGATAATGCCCTCGCTAACAATTTTACCGTTCTTTTCAATTGTCCACTTGAATCCGAGGTCGTCAAGTGCCTCAAAGTAGCGTTTGTTCATAACGGTGATTGTGCCGTTGTCATAAGTAACGGTGAATGGCTGATATGTAATCTTCATATCATGGAAGCCGGGACGAAGACGTCTGTCGGGATAAACAAGACCGTCAATACAGCAGATATGGTCGTTCGGAAGGTCGCCAAAGTCACCGCCGTAACGGTATTTCGGATTTTCGCGTGTGCCGATATTAACCGCGTGGTCGCAGTATTCCCAGATGCAACCGCCCATATAATTGTCAAATTCTTCGAATTTGCCCCAGTGAAGAGGAATATCGCCTGTGCTCCATGCTGCAACATATTCGCAGTAATAGAAGGGCTTATGATTTTCAAGATTTTTGAGGTAAGACTCAAGGTAATCAAGCGGAGCATACATACGGCTTTCAACGTCTGAAATGTCGCTGAAGTCCTTGCAAAGTCTTGACTGATATTCAAGGTGAGCGTTCTCGTAGTGGATGATTGCATCAGGCTTACGTGAACGGATGTAATTTGCCATCTGTCTGTGGTTTTCACCGCAACCCGATTCGTTGCCGAGTGACCACATAATTACGCAACCGTGGTTTTTGTCACGCTCGAAAAGACGCTTTGCTCTGTCGATGTAAGCTTCTCTCCATTCGGGAGTGTCTGAAAGGAATGCCCAGTAGTCCCAGTACCAGTCACCGTAGTTGTAACCCATACCGTGAGTTTCAATGTCAGCCTCGTCGATAACCATAAATCCGAGCTTGTCGCAAAGCTCAAGGAAACGCGGGTCGTTGGGATAGTGGGATGTACGGATTGCGTTTACGTTACCCTGTTTGAGAATGTAAAGGTCACGTGTCATATGTGCCATATCAACGGCATATCCCGTTTCGGGATTACTGTCGTGACGGTTGATACCGCGGATTTTAACAAGCTTTCCGTTGAAAAGGAAACAACGGTCTTTGATTTCAGCTTTTCTTACGGCGAGAGGGAAGTTAATCCACTCGTTGCCGATGTTAAGTGTAAGATTGTAAAGCTTCGGATTTTCTGTGTTCCAGAGAACAGGTGAATCAACACCGATTACGAATGAGCCGTCAGCCTTGCCTTCAGCAACCTTACAGCCGCAGGGAGAGGTGAGTACCCAATCGATTGAAGCATCAGAAGAAAGAGTAACGTCAGCATTGATATCAACGTGTGAAAAATCGTCAGCAAAGCTGTATTCGATAAAGATATCCTTAAGATAAGCTTCGTCACGTTCAAGAATGTAAACGTCGCGGAAGATACCTGAAAGACGGAAGAAATCCTGGTCTTCAAGATATGAACCGTCACACCATTTAACAACAAGAACTTCAAATGTGTTTTCGCCGTTTACGAGCTTGTCTGTGATTTCAAGCTCGCTTGTGTTGTGGCTTACCTGGCTGTAGCCGACGAAGTCGCCGTTAACCCAGAGGTAGAAGCAGGGTGCAACACCTTCGAAGTTAATGAAATACTTTTTGCCCTCTGTTTTTGTGAAATCAACCTTACGGCGGTAGAAGCCGCAGGGGATGACGTCGGGAAGGTGAGGCGGGTCAACAGGGTAGGGGTAGTCCTGATTGATGTAATTCGGTACGTCGTAACCCTTATCAAGTTTCATCTGCCAACAGAAAGGTACTGTCATCTTGTCAGGGCAGACAACGGATGAAGAAAAGCCCTCAGCCTCAATATCAAGCTCCTCAACATTCTTGAAGAAAGCGAAATCCCATTCGCCGTTCAGAAGTGTTAAAAATGCTGAATTTTCACGTGTGAGAGCAGATTTTTCTGCTGACTCAAACGGCACGAAATATGCTCTGGGAGCTTCGCAACCGACATGAAGATGTTCAAGCATTCTGTGAAATCTTTTAACCATAAAAATACGCTCCTTTTCCAAGGTGGATTTAGTAGATTTTAACATATATAAAACACTATGTCGAGAAGATTAGCAAAAGTTTTATTTGTGAATTAAGAGAATAATTCAGCGAATATTTGTACATTTTTGCAAAAGAAAAAAAGCAAGTCGGAAGACTTGCTTTTCTGGAGCTGGTAGTCGGACTCGAACCGACGACCTGCGCATTACGAATGCGCTGCTCTACCAACTGAGCTATTCCAGCATATTAACTTTGCTTTTAAGATTATACTAAAAGTGCCCCGTTTAATCAAGGGTTTTCAATAAAAAAAGAAAAAATTTTTATTTGCGACCAAATTCCAATTATCGGGACTGTGTATATGTTATAATGAAGTCACATTAAAAAAGGAGATGAACGGTATGGAAAGTTACTTCATTACAATAACAGGTATAAAAAATTATTACGGCTTCAAACCTTTTGAAATAGGCAAACTTTTTAAAATCAGTAAAGAATTCGAAAACACTTATGACAGCGAAGCCATCGTCGCTGAACTTCCCTTTATCGATACCATCGGTTATGTGGCTAACAGTGTACATACGGTTTATGACGGTACGGTAAGTGCCGGAAGACTGTATGACAAAATCGGCGACTACGCCTATGCACACACTCTGTTCATCACCCATTCAAGTATTATCGCAGTTGTTGTTTCGCCTGAAGAAGTCGAAATCGACTGCGATGAAAAACCAAAAGAAGAAAACCTCAATTAATACTCCTTTCTTTCTTATTTATTGCAAAAACAGAAAGCATTTTATTTTGCTTTCTGTTTTTGTTTTATTTTATTTCATCTGTCTTATATCCTTACCGCAAAATCTCAGCGGGTAACAACTGCCCATTATTCTCGATGCAATTCTCTGAGTATATCTTTCCTCTAATTCGGAAAGTTCAAGGTTGGTACTGATAATAGTTGGTAATGAACGGAGCATACGGGTGTTTATGATGTTATGCAGTTCACTGACGGTAAACTGTGTGGAAAATTCCACGCCAAGATCATCAATAATGAGAAGATCACAGTTCAGTATATCATCCTTGATACCTTCTTCAGGGGCAATTCTTCCGAAATGCTCCTTTTCCAGTTTATACATAATAGTCTGGATGCTGTCATAATAAACATCGTAACCCTTTTCCAGAACACGGTTTGCGATAGCAAGGGAAAGATGGGTTTTACCAAGACCTGTTTTGCCTATCATTATTATACCCTTTGACTTAAGAGAGAAGTCCTCTGCATATGCTCTGCAGAAATTAAGAGTATTTACCATATGTTCCCTCTGATTTATCCCTAAAAGAGAATCCTTTACATCAGGATAATACTGTGTGAGAAAATTATCAAAGGTGCATTTTTTGATGGGAGAATTGGCATCGAGGTCATCTCTTGCCACATCACGGATAAGTTTCTTATAGCAGGGGCAGTAGTAGCCGTCATGAGAGCCTGTATCCTTACAAACGATACAGTTATACTTCACTTCAAGATAATCTTCGGGGAAGCCTGCATTTTTAAGAAGGGCCTTTCTTTTGTCCTGTGCAGCAAGATTTTTCACGGCAAGATTACGTACATATTCTGCCACATCTCCGCCCATTCCGACAGCCTTTACCACATCTGCTCCATACTGAGCCATTTCTCTTTCAATATCAAACAGTTCCGGACACTTCATCATAACCTCCGAATGGCGCAGTTCAGCCTGTGCTTCAGCAGTCTTTTTTCTTTCGTCTAAAATTTCCTTTGCTCTCTGATATACGCTTCTTTTGTAAGCCATAATCACACCCCGCTTTCAGTGTCATTTTTTACATATTTCAAACTAAGGGATTTTTTCATATATTCGTCAATATCATATGAGGGGTTACCCTCAGTCTTGTCTGACTTTTTATTATCCTTTGAAAAACGCTTTTTCTTTTCTGTTTCCCATTTCACTCTTTCATTCTGTATATCAGCAAGAGTCTTTACACCCTTTTCATGCCAGGAACGGATAATCTTGTCCATATAAGGCATACTCATTTTGCCCGTATTATCTATACTTTCCTCATATGCACAGTAGATTATATCCACACTGTAGCCGTATTCTTTCACCCAGGCAACCATATATTTTCTTTGTTTCTCCGTAGGATTACGGTTAGAAATTTCCGTAAGTTCGCGCAGTTTTGCCCAGGTTTCGTCGACAATGTTATGCTCCTCAATATACTGAATAGCACCTTCAAGAGTATCAATCTCCATCTCACTCCATCTTTTACCTATACGGGCAATATTGGCGTAACTTGTCTTTTTCAAAGACACAGCATATTCAATAGCCATAAGAATAACCTCTGTAGGAAGACCGTAACTGTCATAAAGCATTAAAAGCACCGACTGTCCGTCATAGCCGATAGTCTTACCCAAAACCGTCTGTGCCTCCTGAAAAAGAACAGTGATTTCATCGCTTTCTTTGAGTCTTGCGGCAACCTGTTCAAAGGAAGGGCGGGAAATTGGGATATCTGCCACCTTTTTTTCTTCCTTTACAGGCTCGGACTTTTTCTTTTCGGTGACTTTCATAACTGTCGGCGACTGTCCGTCTTTTATAAGAAGTCCTCTTTCTGCCCAAAAAATCATAGCATCCTTTATATCATCCACATCAAGAGAAAGAGCCTCGGCTATGTTTTCTGTTTCTGCCATACCGTCACTGCTGTGGCGAAGCAAATATAAAAGAACCTTCAACTGTACCACGCTGGCAAGTCTTATGTTTTCGTCAACCAATGAATTAGGTACGGGAAAAATTCCTGCAAAAGCCATCGGATTAATTTTGTATTCCATTTATTTAAACACCTTTCAGGGATAAAACAGGGCAATCAGCACTTTGCCGTTGCCCTGAAATTATTAATACTTACCTAAATATTTATCGATTTCCCACTGAGAAACTCTTGTACTGTATTCGCGCCATTCCTCTTCTTTAGCTTCGATATATTTTTTCCATACATGAGCGCCCACTGCTTCCTTTGCAAAGTCGCTCTTTCTGAATTCTCTTACTGCATCGTAGAGAGTTTTGGGAAGTGAATGAATACCTGCTTCTCTTCTTTCATCAGCCGTGAGTTTGAAAATATTTGAATCTTCGGGAGCAGGAGGCGTCATTTTCTTTTCCACACCGTCAAGACCTGCCTGAAGAATAGCCGCCATAACAAGATAAGGGTTAGCGGCAGGGTCGGGGTTACGAAGTTCAATTCGTGTTCCTGTACCTCTTGCTGTAGGAATACGGATGAGAGGACTTCTGTTCTTGGCGCTCCATGCGATATAAACGGGAGCCTCATAACCGGGAACAAGTCTCTTATATGAGTTTACAATGGGATTGGTAAGAACGGTAATAGCCTTGATGTGATGCATAACACCTGCGATAAAGTTATATGCAACCTCACTTAGACCTCTTTCATCCTTTTCGTCACAGAAAACATTTTTCTCTCCGTTGAAAAGAGAAAGATTAATATGCATACCTGATCCGCAGATACCGTAAATGGGCTTAGGCATAAAGGTAGCATAAAGGTTATGCTGATTTGCAAGATTTTTAACAACATACTTGAAAGTCATAACATTGTCGGCTGTTCTTAAAATCTCATCATATTTAAAATCTATCTCATGCTGTGCGGGAGCATTTTCATGGTGGGATGCTTCAATTTCGAAGCCCATCTTTTCAAGGCAAAGACAGATATCTCTACGGCAACCTTCACCGCGGTCTACGGGACCTAAATCGAAATAACCGCCCTTATCATAACTTCTGGTAGTGGGCTTGTCCTGTTCATCTTTATGGAAAAGGAAAAATTCACATTCGGGACCTATGTTACAAGTGTAACCCATCTTTGCTGCTCTGGCAATTGCTCTGCGAAGAACATAACGTGGGTCGCCTTCAAAGGGTGTACCGTCGGAGTTATAAACATCACAGATAAGCCTTGCAGTTTTTCCCGTACTTTCATCCCATGGTAGGATTACAAAAGAGTCGAGGTCGGGATAAAGACACATATCGCTCTCTTCAATTCTGACAAAGCCGTCAATGGATGAGCCGTCAAACATACAACGGTTATCCAGTGCCTTTTCCAACTGGCTTGTGGTTACGGAAACACTTTTGAGTGTACCGAGAATATCAGTAAACTGCAGATTGATAAAGTTTACCTTTTCTTCTTTTGTTATGCGGATTATATCTTCCTTTGTATAAATACTCATAACATACCTCTCACTTTCACGGGGATAAAATTCTGACTATTAATAAATATACCATTTATAAGATTGTTTGTCAATGAAAAATGGCTCATAGAAATATTTTCACAAACAAAAAAATTGCCGCAAATTAATGCGGCAACAGTATTATTTTATCATCAGAAATCAAATACGCCTTCAAACACCTTTGCGAAGTATTCAAAAATCATATTGATTCTTTCGAAGATAGATCTGATGAAAGCCCAAAGTGACTGAGTTTCAATAATATCTTTTTCAGCAAAAACAGCAACATATACTGTATCCTCATAAGCAGCAGGAACATTAGCGGTAAGTGTGGTTTCACCGGTTGCTTCGTTTACCCAATGTTCAAAAATATATTCTGTTGCTTCTGTTGACTCCTTTGTGGGAGCTTCGAGTTTTGTTTCACCCTGCTGTAAACGGTGAACAAAATTTTTTCCGGCTTCAACTTCGATCTCATAATATACCACATCGTCCACCATAAACTTAACAGTAACGATTTCGCTGTCTGCCGCTGATACTGCCATGCTGAACACAGAGAATATTACAAGCACAGAAAGAATGATTGATAATGCTTTTTTCATAAGGATTCCTCCAATTTAATTAAGTTATTTTGTATCCGATGATACCTATACGAGTTGATTATATCCCAAAAAAATCCTTTTGTCAATATTTAGGAAACATCTTTAATCTTTTTATTCAAATGCAACAACAACTCAACCTTAGTTTGTTATTTGTTAACAACGTCTTAACATATATATATTTCTTGAATGATATCATATTAAAAAATCTTAAAAAGAATAAAGGTGTATAAATGAAAAGTTGCTGGTTTGACAACAAAACCGTTATTCTTACAGGTGCTTCAAGCGGCATCGGTAAAGATATAACAATAAGACTTATTAAAGAACACAACTGCAAAGTAATCGGTATTGCACGTAACGAAGAAAGACTTCTGAATCTCAAAAACTCCCTTGGAAATCAAAGCGGATATTTCACTTACTATACTTTTGACGTTTCAGTAAAAGAAAACTGGGAAAAATTCGCTATAACCATAAAAGAAGACAATCTCAATCCCGATATACTTATCAACAATGCCGGTATTCTTCCGAAGTTCGACCGCTTTCTCAACTACACGCCGGAAGAACTCGACAAGGCTATGCATATAAACTTTTATTCATGCCTTTATTCAATGAACTGTCTTATGCCTATTATTCTTGAATCGAACAGTGCCGCAGTCATAAATATTGCTTCTTCCGCTGCTCTTTGTTCCCTTGCCGGAACATCCGTTTATTCGGCAAGTAAGGCTGCACTTAAAAGTCTCACCGATGCAGTCAGAGAGGAATACAGAAAGGAATGCTACATAGGTCTTGTCTGTCCCGGATTCACAAAGACAAACATTTTCTGCAATCAGGGCACCACAGTAGAAAGCAAAGCACAGAAGGCTATGGATTTTATAAGCACCGACTGTGAAAAAATGTGCGATTATATACTTAAGGGCATTAAAAACAAGAGAGAAGATATGGTCTTCGGCGTTGATGCTCACCTTATGAGTGTCGGCAACAAACTTCTCGGTACAGCCTGTTCACACGCGAGCAGTGCCGTTATGAAAGTTTCCGGGTTGGATCTTTTCAAAAAGGTTTTTGAATAATAAATCAATTCATTCACTTGCAACCGATCAGTCAGATATAAAAAAGAGCAACCGTCGCGGTTGCTCTTTTAAATTATCAATAAGTGAATGTCCAACTTTCATCAAGTGCACCCTGGAAGGTTGCATTGGGATTGAAGAAGGAAATCTGTGCCTGACCGTAACCGGACATGGGAAGTTTGTTCACAAGTTTTGTAACCTTACCGTCTGCATTAACAGTAATTTCAACAGTTGAACCGGGATACTTCATATCAGCCTCTGAAATTGTTACACCGGGAAGGTCAAGAGAAGCAATGTCAAGATAACCGATTGCTGTGGAGTTATATGTGGGAACGGGTGAACTGACGGTAGTATTTTCTTCTACAAGAACAACAGTATAAACTGTGTCAGTTCCTGACGTCTTTGCTTCGGCAGAGAAAACAGCTTCATCTGTAAGAAGGAAATCCTTGTTTGTGGGAGGAATGATACCGTACATTGTTTCTCCGGCTGTTGATGTGCCGTTAGCAATCGTATAATCAAGTTCTTCTGAACCTGCAAGATTTTTGACAAGGTTATTTATAAGGCTTACAGCTGCCGGAACAGAGCAGTCAGTAACTTCAACAGTTATATTTTCCGTCTTATGAGCCTGAACGTTCTGTTCTGCCTTAAGATCCTTCATATAACCGTTCATCTTTTCGATAATCTCCTGTTTTGAAAGAGCAGAAGGATCACTGTTTACTGAAGGAACGGAGGGAGTTTCAGTGGGAAGTTCTGTGGGATTTTCATTTACTGTGGGTACTGTCGGATCTACCACAGGAGGAAGTGTTGTAGGCACCGTTGTGGGAACCGTGGTAGGTACCGTAGTAGGAACTGTTGTGAGTACCGTAGTAGGAACTGTAGTAGGCTCCGTTGTAGGACTTACGGTATTAATCACTTCATTGCCTGCCTGTATATTGGCTTTTTTTTCTTTGTAAACGCCGAGTTCGAAACCCATTACAAAAAACCAAATGCTAAGAATAATTGCAACAGCAATTTTAATTTCTTTTTTCATCATTGTCAATTTTCTCCTTTACCGGAATTTATTACTTAATTACAAGTTTAGCCACAATAAATAAGTATTACTTATAATTTACTCATTTTTCCCGTTTTTGTCAATAGAAAGAGAGGAAATATAATAATAAATATTTCGTGAATAAGGATACAAAAGATTATCCTCCCTGATTACGGGAGGATAAAAGCATCTTTTAAATCAGGCAGCATCACTGATTTTCTCAGCAGGAGCGCCGCCGTTTCTTTTCTCTTCGGAAAGTTTCTGAATCACTATTACAAGCGCTGTAAGTGTAATACCTGCAAGGTCAGTAACAACACCCGGAATGATGAGAAGAAGACCGCCGCCTAAAAGCATAAGTCTCTGCCACCAGGGACATTTGCTGAACATATACCCTTCCATACCTGCCGAAACAGCATAGATACCTATAACTGATGTCGCAACGATAAGAAGCACCTCATACCACACACTGTCAATGAAAAGCATTTTGGGGCTATAGGCGAAAATGTAAGGAACGATAAATGCTGTGATTGCAAGTCGCGTTGCCGTGACACCGGTTTTCATCGGATTGGATTTGGCAATAGCCGAACCGGCATATGCAGCCAAAGCAACGGGAGGTGTAATGTCCGCCACGATACCGAAATAGAACACGAACATGTGAGCCGCCAGAACGGGAAGTCCCATCTTGATAAGAATGGGAGCCGTAATCGTCGCCATAATAACATAGTTTGCTGTGGTGGGAACACCCATACCCAGAACGATACAGCATACCATTGTAAGGAAGAGGGCAAGGAACATACTGTTTTCGGCAATGGGAACGAGAGTGCTGATAAGAAGTTGACCGAGAGCAGTCATTGTAACTACACCGGAAATAAGCCCTGCCATACCGCAGGCAACTGAAACACCGATGGTATTTTTGGCTCCGTTTTCGAGAGACTCAACAACAACCTTCGGAGTGAGGATTGCGGTATCCTTTGTAACGAAAGAAAGTGCCACGGATAAAACCATACCTACAAGAATGGCTGCACTTACCTGACCACCTACAAGCCATATAATAAGGAAGGCGAGAGTAGGAAGAGCCGGGAAAATAAGTCTCCATACGCTTTTGCTGTTCAGTTTTTTGGGGACAAGTGAAACTATAAGAGCACCCATAATGGCAATACAAGCAGAGATACCTGCACTGAACTTGTTCATAGCAAGAACAAGCATAACAATGGGAATAAGAAGATATCCGTTTTTCATCATAAGTTTGAAGAAATTGGGAAGTGCGTCCTTTGGAAGACCCTTAAGACCTAACTTCTTTGCCTCGAAATGAATCATCATAAAGATGCCCATGAAATAAAGTACAGCAGGAAGAATGGCAGTTACTGCAATTTTTGAGTAAGGCATTTCTGTCATTTCAGCCATAAGGAAAGCCGCCGCACCCATAATGGGAGGCATAATCTGTCCGCCGGTGGAAGCCGCCGCTTCAACTGCTGCTGCAAATTCGGGCTTATAGCCTGTCTTTTTCATCATAGGAATTGTGATTGAGCCGCTGCCTACGGTGTTAGCAACGGAAGAACCTGAATACATACCCTCAAGGGCACTTGAAATAACGGCAACCTTTGCGGGACCGCCGATAGATGAACCTGCAACAGAGTTTGCAAGGTCAACAAAGAATGTGCCGATACCCGTTCTTTCAAGAAGGGCACCGAGAATAATAAACAGTACAATAAAGGTTGTGCAGACATACACGGGAGTTGAGAAAAGTCCGTTTGCCACATCATAGAAAAGGCTGTACATAAGGCTTCTCAATGCTATATCCGGATTAGCCGTAAAGGCTTTGACTGCCGCATAAGCCACAAAGGCACCTACAACGAAGATAATCGGCAAGCCTACCGCCCTTCGGCACAACTCTACCATAAGAATAATCGCAATAAGTGCAACAGCAATCTGGAGAGTGCCTATTCTTCTTGACATAAGAATAATTTCATCCTGAAAAAATGTGTAGTAGAGGAATGAGCCTGCACCGACTACGGCAAGAATTATATCGTAGAAGGGAACATGATTGATTTTTTTGGTCTGCTTTTTATATGCCGGGAAAATGATATAACCCATAAACATAACAAAAGCCATAAAGGTTGTCAGTTTCGTATGCTTAGTGGCATTCTGCAAAACAAGAGCCATAAGCACTACATAAACGCTGAAAGCCGCCATAAGACCTGTTATGACTTTCTTTCTCCAACCGGTGAATACACGGACATTACTTTCACGGTCAAACTCCTGCATAATCGCATCGGCATCAACCACCTCGTCAACATCGAGAACTTTATTTTCGTCCATGAATCCTCCTCCTTTGCATTATATTAGTCAAATAAATGCTGCAGGTTTGAAGTGCAGCATTTATTCATTAAACTGATTAAGTTTTTGTTTAAAGGAATTTATTTAATAACGCCGATTTCCTTGTAGTACTTTTCTGCACCGGGATGTACAGGAACCTTACCAACTGCGGCTACTGCATTTTCCTTAACCATTTCGTTACCCTTTGCGTGTGCAACTGCAATTTCTTCCTGCTTTTCCCAAAGGTTCTTTGTGATTTCGTAAACCTGATCGTCGCTCATTTTTTCGGTTACAACGAAAGTAGCCTTGATAGCAACAGTGTTTACTGTATCTGTTACAAAGTCATACTTGGTGTTATCAGCAGTTGCTTCAAACTTTTCATAGAAGGGATACTTTTCGATGAGGCTGTTGATGATATCGTCGCCAAGATCAACGAGAACTACATCTGTAGTAGTAGCAAGGTCTGTGATTGCTGTGGTGGGAGCACCTGCTGTGATGAATGCTGCGTCGATGGAGCCGTCCTTAAGCTGTGTTGCTGAATCGCCGAAGGAAGCAGTAACCTTGTTGATGTCCTTGTCAATATCAAGACCTGCTGCTTCGAGAATCTGAACTGCATTGTAGTAAACGCCTGAACCAACGTCACCGACTGCTACTGTCTTGCCCTTAAGGTCAGCAAGAGAAGTGATGCCTGAAGTCTTTGTGGCAACGAGCTGGCAAACTTCTGAATATACACAAGCAACAGCCTTGAAGTCTGTGATGGCTTCTGCAAAGCCGTTTGTGCCTTCGTAAGCGTAGTTCATAACGTCGTTCTGAACGATAGCAAACTGTGCTTCACCGTCAGCGATCATTTCGATATTAGCCTGAGAGCCGCCGGTTGAAATAACGTTAAACTTGTAAGCATCTGTACCGAGAACCTGGCCTACTGCTGTGGTGAAAGCATAATATGTACCTGTGTTACCGCCTGTACCGGTAGTGATGGTTTTGATGATTTCATCATTTGCTGCGGCAGTTGTTTCATCACCTGCTGTTACTTCTGTGCCTGCTGTTGTTTCTTCTCCTGCATCGCTGTTGCCGCCGCATGCTGCAAGTGTGAAGAGCATGAGAACTGCGAGGAGAACTGCGAGAATTTTTTTCATAATAATGTTCCTCCTGTGGATAATATTTTTCGGGCATCGCCCTTTTTCAGATAATCGCATAAAATGAATAAATATAACCTCTATTCATTTTACGATTATAACTCGACAATCATTTTAATATATTTGCACCCCTTTTGTCAAGTACTACGCTAAAATGTTAACAATCTGTGCTTTTTTTTCTTTAAATAAGCCTTCCTATTGCAATTGCAGGCATAGAAATGGTAGAATAGATATGCAAAAATATGAAAATTTATTAAAAATGAGGTTATGATATGTTACATGACGAAGAACAGATAAAACCGTTTTTAGAAAAAGAAAACCGACATATAAGGATTATCTGTGTAAAAGAAACAACCTCCACTAATGACGAACTCAAAAAACTTGCTCTGTCCGGAGAAAAGAATACTGTTCTCTATATAGCGGAAAGTCAAAGTGCCGGCAAAGGCAGAAAGGGCAGAAGTTTTTTCTCGCCGGCAGAAACAGGAATATATATGAGTATTCTTCTTATCCCGGAAATATCACCGAACCTATGCACATTGATAACTCCCCTTTGTGCTGTTGCCGTAACCGAAGCCATTGAAAACATTACGGGCATAAAAGCCGATATAAAATGGGTAAACGACATTTTTGTCAAAGGAAGAAAGGTTGCCGGCATACTTACCGAAGGCTCTTTTTCAGAAAAAAGAGTTGAATATATCATTGTCGGCATCGGTATAAATCTTTCCCGTCCGACAGGAGGTTTCCCTGAAGAACTGACCGGTATAGCCGGTGCGCTTACGGAAAAATCCGCAGATATAAAAAATCAACTTATCGCCGAAACCGTTAATCGCCTTATGTATCATTTATCCAAAATCGAAAGCAGAGATTTTCTGGAAGTTTATAAGAGGAGACTTTTCTTTTTAGGACAGGAAATAACCGTAATTTCGCCTCAGGAAGAATACAGAGCAATCGCTACTGACATTGACAGTATGTGCCGTCTTAAGGTGCAAAAGGAAAACGGCGAAACAATAACACTGAACAGCGGTGAAATCAGCGTAAAAACAACCGATTAAAAATTTTATAATTATGCAATAATTCCCAACAAAAAATCCCCGGATCACAACCGGGGATTTTTTGTTGGGAATTTGATTGAGGTAACTATGAAAATGAAAAAACTATCAATCTAAAATTGTTTTTTGCGTAATAATATTACAACTTTCATATTAATCACGCAATAGTTTGTCAGTTTTGTTTACTTTAAGTTAACAATATTTTTAAGATTTGTTTTAAGTTTCTTTCTGTCAGCAACCTGCTACAACAAATATCTCTGAAATTCAGAGTGTATATTTTTTCATTCTCAAAATTTTACTTTGTAAGCACTCCTTCGTCACTGTAAAGAAGTAAGAGAACATTTTCCTCTTTTCCGTTTTCTGCATTTATATACACAAGCGCTTCCTGTCCGCTGCTGTCTTTACAGTGAAACTCATAGCAAAACACTTCTTTGCCCGTTTCCAGAGGAATAAAAGCCTTTTTTGACGATATCACAGTAAGATAAGGCGAAAGGGTGTCTTTGCATTTTTCCAAAGGCAAAAGATTTTCGGGAACCTTCCGTTCTGTGTGATTCATCAGATATCCACTGCTGTCAAAAGCCACTGCTTCACCCGTTTCAAGGGATACACTTACTTTTATGAGGTCGCTGTAGCATACGGCCCCGTCATTTTGGGCGGCATAGTTAACCGTACAGATACCGTCATAGGTGCTGTAATAGGTCTCTGCCATTTTATCCGTAAAACCAACTGCCTCAATGTATTTTACCCCTCTTTTTATTGCCTCTTCTTCACTGATTGTGGCTTCTCCGGCATAAGAAGAGCAGGTCATATAACAAAGCATACCGCCTTTTTTGGTTATACCAACATTCATTTCACCAAATGAAAAACAATACAAATCAATAGCCGACTCTATATCCGCTTCCCGTTTCAGTTTGCTTTCCTCGCACTCCAGAATTTGAGCCGCCTTCTTTCTTGCTTCGCTTGCCGTTATTCCGTCCCCGCGAAGTCCTGACGCCTTTTTGTTAAGCACTGTATCGGCGAAAGGGCCGTCATATAAAAGAGTGGGATAATCGCCCATAGTCTGCTGCACATCAGAAAATGAATCGGAAAACAACATTTCTTCCGTTTCCGTACCGGTCATAAGATTGTTCACTTTTTCGGTAAATGCCACTCTTCCGGAATAATAATCGTTGCTTATTTCTTCAAATGATTCCGACAGATACTTCGAATATTCATATAAAGAACGCAATTTTTCTACTTCTTTTTCCGATAGAGAAAACTTATCTTTTTTTGAAAGATACAAAGCATAATCTCCTGCCTGCGACAAAAATTTATATATCTCGTCAGTTATAATACTCTCGTCGGTTATGCCGGACAGGCTCACCTTTGCAACAGCCGCCTGCTTTGAAAGGTCGTTACCGTTTTTATGAAACATTTCTGCTGTAGATGTATAGAGACTTTTACACAAACTTACAGTCATACTGTCAAGACTTTCACAAAATTCTGACAGATATTTCTGTTGCTGGACTTCATACTCCCTTTCAAGGCTTTTTATCTTTGCTGTATTCATTACCATCAGAAGAACCAGAGCACCGCACAAAGCGGATAAAACCCATATTGTCTTACTTTTTATCTGACTGTTTTTCGCTTTCATTTTATTTCCTCCGAAACATTATTAGTATTTTATAAAAGTATTTTACGAAAAATTAACAAAAATATCCCTTTATTTAGTTAATGTACCATTGAATATTTTTCTTATTTATAGTATAATAGACAGGATTATGATGAGGAGGTATGTCCTATGGGCGCTTATCTTGATAACAGTGCCACCACAAAAGTGTGTGAAACTGCAAAAAAGAATATGCTTTTCGCCCTTGAAAACTGTTGGGGCAACCCTTCTTCTCTCCACGATAAAGGCATTGAGGCTGACACTCTTCTTTTAAAGGCAAGAGTAACCGTTGCAAAAATGTTATGCTGTGAAAAAGAAGAAATCATCTTTACAAGCGGTGGCACGGAAAGCAACAATCTTGCCATTTTCGGTACCGCTTATGCCAACAGAAGAAAGGGTAATCGGGTTATCACTTCTGCCGTGGAACACCCAAGCGTACAGAAGGCTTTTGACCGACTCGAAAAGGAAGGCTTTGAAGTAATCCGCATAGGAACCGACTTGAAAGGAACTCTTGATACCGAAGCCCTCACGGAAGCAATCGACGAAAAGACTGTGCTTGTAAGTGTTATGGCGGTCAATAACGAGGTGGGTGCAATAGAACCCGTTGACAGAATCGCTTCGATGATAAAACTAAAAAATTCTCCTGCGATTTTCCATATCGATGCCGTACAGGCTTTCGGTAAAATACCTCTCAATGCGAAAAAACTCGGAGCAGACCTCATTACAGTCAGTTCTCACAAAATACACGGTCCCAAAGGTGTGGGCGCCCTCTTTATAAAAAAAGGCACAAAACTTACTCCCGTTGCTGTAGGAGGCGGACAGGAAAAGGATATCCGTCCGGGCACGGAACCTATGCCGGCAATAGCAGGCTTTATGGGTGCCGTCGAAGAACTGACCGTAAAATCTTCCCTTGAAAAAGTCACCTCTTTGCGTGACAGTTTTATTCAGGAAATCAGAAAAAGAGAAGGAATTGTTATCAACAGTCCCAAAAACGCTTTACCCTATATCGTAAACATCTCTGTGCCGGGATATCGCAGTGAAACTTTGCTCAACTTCCTTTCCGACAGCGGAATATATGTTTCGTCGGGCTCAGCATGCGCAAAAGGACACAAAAGCCATGTACTTACGGCTATGGGACTTTCCGACAGTTTAATTGACTCATCCTTAAGAATAAGTCTTTCCCGTTTCACCACAGAAGAAGAACTGAATCTTTTTCTTGAAACAATCGACAAGGCTATGAAAGTAATCATAAAAAAATAAGAGGTAGCAAATGAAAGAAGTATTGCTCATAAAAAACGGAGAACTCGCTCTTAAAGGTCTCAACAGAAGTACCTTTGAGGATGTTCTTGTAAAAAATATGAAACGCCGTCTGCTTAAATCTGCAGGCAAATTCACCTTCACAAAATCACAGTCAACCATTGTTGCCGAACCCGTAGACGAAGATGTTGATTTTGACGCGGCAGTTGAAACCATAAAAAAAGTTTTCGGTATTGTTGCATTTTCCAAAGCTGCCGTCACGGAAAAGGATCTTCAGTGTATGAAAGATACGGCTCTTTCTTACCTGGGCGACGACCTGAGAAGCGTTAAAACTTTCAAGGTAAATGCAAAAAGAAGCGATAAACGTTTCCCGCTTACTTCCCCCGAAATCTGCCGTGAGGTAGGTGCACATCTTTTAAGAAACATCCCTTCTCTTAAGGTTGACGTTCATAATCCCGATATAACCGTTACCGTTGAAGTAAGAGACAAAAATGTCTTCATTCACGGCAATCAGATAAAAGGTGCCGGCGGTATGCCCGTAGGAACAGCGGGCAGAGTTGCTCTTCTCGTTTCCGGCGGTATAGACAGCCCGGTAGCAGGCTGGATGATGGCAAAAAGAGGTCTTCAGCTTGATGCAATTCATTTTGCAGCACCGCCTTACACAAGTAAAAGAGCAGAAATGAAAGTACGCGACCTTGTTTCAATAGTTGCAAAATACAGCGGCAGAGTAAACTTTGCCGTCGTCAACTTCACCGAAATACAGGAAGCCATTAAAGAGCACTGCCCCGAAGAACTCTTCACAATTATTATGCGCCGTATGATGATGAAAATTTCAGTACGCCTTGCAGAAAAGGATGCCTGCGGTGCTCTTGTAACAGGTGAAAGTTTAGGTCAGGTTGCATCCCAGACCTTAGGTGCAATTGCCTGTACCGACGCAGCGGTGAATATGCCTGTCTTCCGTCCTCTTATCGGTATGGATAAAAATGAAATCATCACCATTTCACGCAATATAGGCGCTTTTGAAACATCTATTCTCCCCTATGAAGACTGCTGTACTGTCTTTACTCCCAAACATCCCAGAACAAGACCTACCATTGAACTTATCGAAAAAGCAGAAAGCGTCTTTGATTTCAGTGAAATGATTGACAGAGCCGTTGAAACAGTACGATATGAATTTGTAGACTGATATTTAAGTAAAACTTAAAATTTTACTGTATCATAAAGGAGTGAGTCTTATGAAATGTGAACTTATAAGTGTTGGCACAGAAATCCTTTTAGGAGATATTCTCAACACCAACACCCGTTTTCTTTCTAAAGAACTTGCTTCTCTGGGTATTTCCCTTATGTATCACACAACTGTCGGCGATAATGAAAAAAGACTTGCCTCATGCCTCGACACTGCTTTTTCCAGAGCAGACACAGTTATCCTCACTGGCGGTCTCGGTCCGACTCCCGACGATCTTACCAAAGAAGTATGTGCCGCATACTTTGAAAAGGAACTTGTTTTAAAAGAAGATATACTCAAAAACATTGAATCCTACTTTTCATATAAAGGCATCCCGATGCCCGAAAGCAATAAAAAGCAAGCGCTTGTTCCCGAAGGCAGTACTGTCCTTCCTAACAGAAACGGAACAGCACCGGGGTTCATAATGGAAAGAGATAACAGGAAAATCATCATACTCCCCGGTCCTCCCGGAGAAATGGAGCCGATGTTTAAAGAATATGTTATTCCTTATCTCAGAAACTTTTCTCAGGCAGTTATAAAATCTCACACAATCCGTACTTTCGGAATCGGTGAAAGTGCCATGAGTGAAAAGGTAGCGGATCTCCTGGAAATGGAAAACCCCACCGTTGCCCCCTATGCAAAAGACGGCGAGGCACTTTTAAGGATTACAGCAAAAGCAGAAAACGAATCCAAGGCTGAAAAACTCATCTCACCTGTCATTGAAGAAATATATAAAAGACTTGAAAACTTTATTTACGGCGTTGATGTATCAAGCATCGAGGAAACTACAGTCGCTCTTATGAAAGAAAAGAAAGTTACTGCAGCCTTTGCCGAAAGTTGCACTGCCGGCCTTTGCGCCAAAAGAATAACAGATATAAGCGGTGCATCGGAGGTTTTCCATTGCGGTGTTGTTTCTTATTCAAATGATATAAAATCGAAAATTCTGTCCGTAAACCCTGATGATTTAGAGCAGTTCGGTGCTGTCAGCGACATTGTTGCCGCACAGATGGCTCTGGGCATTAAAAATCTTTCAGGTGCTCATTTCGGTGTCGCTGTCACGGGTATGGCAGGACCTACCAGTGATGATCCCGAAAAAGAAGTCGGACTTATATATATTGCCGTTACAGACGGTGAAAAACTTTTCCTTAAGGAATTTCACGGTCGCAAAAGCGGAGACAACTGCAGAGACTATAACCGTTATGTCTCTGCCTCAAATGCAATAAACCTACTCAGACTTTGTATAACAAACAGCCTTGAATTAAGGTCAGAAGGCAAAAACATCAAAGAATTTATCAAATCTTATCCGAGGAAGTAACTATGAACAACTTTTACCAAGACAATAATATACCTTCCCGGGAAGGTAATGCTCCGTCAGGGACACCGCAGAACGCAGGACAGAATCCTGCTTCAGCAAATCAGTCACCGCCCGGACAGATACCTTACCAACAACCCGTATATGTTCAGCCGGGACCTTACGGACAACCTGTCTATTATATTCCCGTCGGTCAGGTGCCTTACGGCTATCCTGTGCAGCAATCGCCCTTTACTCAGGAGCAACTTGATTCACTTGCTAAGCAGTACGGAGTTCCGCCTCAGTTTATGCCCCCTCAATTTGTACAGCCGCAGTTCGTGCAGCCGCAGCCCACACAGCCTCAACCCCAACAGAATCAGGTTGATTCGGGAATGAGAGTTCTTTATCAAAGTGAAGATTTTGATACACCCGTAAGAGAATCCGAAGAAATAACCGAAGAACTTCATGAAGAAAATGCGGAACAGGTACAGAAGAGTGAAAATACTCCTGACTACAACCGTACATCCTCTCCCGAAAAAACTTCTTCACAAACACCTCCCCTTGTAACCGAAGAAATTGAAATTGAAGAAGAAACCATAAACATTTCTTCAAATACCAGCCCTACAAAAAGGTCAACGATGAAAATTGAAGAAATGGAAATGAGCACCTTTGAACTTAACTCCATTTTAAAGAAACAGGGATACAGTACAACTAAAGTTTTCAGTGAAGAACCACTAGGAAAGAATAAAGACATTCCTCTTAATCTCGGCGGCGGGTTCGAAGTTGAAGACACAATAGATGAAACTATTATAGACATAAGTTCAGATGCTCAGAAAAAGGACGGAAAGAAAAAACTTCCCGTCAGCGAAATAATTCGTCGCTGTATTCTCGGCATTTCCCTCTTTGCAATAGTAATTTCCGCAGGAATGCTTTTGAATGAATACCGTCTTTCAAAAGAAAACAACAAAGCCGAGGAAGGTTTTTCTGATTTGATTATTTCCGTTCCGGAAACGGAAACCACTAAAAAAGGCGACAAAACAACTACAACCAAAGAAAACAAAGAAGACGAAAACAAGGCAACAACTGCTCCTCTCACACCTGAACAGCAATGGGCGCAAATCCAGGCAGAACATCCCGATGTTGTTTTTCCTGTGGGAATACAACTCAAATACGCCAAACTTTATGCAACTAACCGCGATTTTGTGGGCTATCTTGAAGCAGACGGCGTCGGTCTGAGTCTTCCGATTGTGCAGACAGATAATGACTCCGACTATATGGAAAAGAATTTCTACGGTAAGAGTACGAAATACGGTTGTCCTTTTGTTACACATGTTAATAATATTGTTGACCTTGATATGAATACTATTATTTTCGGTCACCATATGAACAACGGTACTGTTTTCGGTGCTTTGGACAAGTACAAAACCATAGACGGCTTTAAAGCCGCCCCCGTTATAAATTTCAATACTCTTTACAAAGATTATTCATGGAAAGTCGTGGCAGCCTTTGTTACCAATGCCTATGAAAAAGATGACAACGGTTATGTGTTCAGATATTATTTCGCTTCTCTCACTACTCAGGACAGATTTGCCGCATACCTCAATGAAATGAGTCAGCGTTCTCTTTACGATACAGGCGTAGACGTTTTACCCACAGACAAACTTCTCACCCTTTCAACGTGTTCACATGAGTTTGAAGATGCCAGATTTGTTGTTGTGGCAAGATTAGTCAGACCCGGCGAAAGCACCGATGTTGATATTTCTAAAGCAACTGTCAATCCCAGTCCCAGATATCCGCAGGCTTTTTACGATAAAAAGAAACAGAAAAATCCCTATAAAAACGCAAGCCGCTGGGAAGTTGGCTGATAAAATTCAGAATAACGACCACTTATATGGAGGTTAAAAATATAATGATACGTTTATACACATTAAAAAACATTTCTGCCTTTTCTTCTGATTCCATTTATAAAATCTGTCTTGCCCTTGACAAGTTCGGACTTTCAGAAGATACTATCCGTGACTTTGATAACTATGATGATATGTTCACATCGGCAATAACTGCTCTTGAACAGGGAAAGCATATCATTATCGCTGCAGAGCACACCGACTTCATCAAAACAAAAAAAGACCTTATTGCAAAACTCATTCTTGAAAGTTCTTCCTCAACGGAAATTTCTGACTTCATAACTCTGAATGCAGGTGACGATGTTTCCGAAATTGATCTTGACAGTCATTGTCTCGTTCCCGAAAACAGTGTTCTGCACATTACTACCGACGGTCTTTACAGTGGTTTCACCTGTGATGTTCTTTCGGGCAGACTTACCTTTATCCCTCTTGACTTTATGCGTCTTGATGAGATCCTTTCCAGCATCGCAAAAAACGAAGAAACAGTTCTTACTCTTATGAAAAAGGAGGAAAACGCTCCCGCCTTCTCCTCCTTCACCACCAAGGATGTTCCTGTTCCCGAATATGATATTTCTTCATCTGTAAGAGAAATGATTCTTTCCCTTATGCAACTCAACAAAAAGGTTGCTCTTACCACAAGTGAGGCAACTATGTGGGTTTACAATCTTTACGATAAAATCAGCGGTCTTGCAGAAACAGTAAACTTCGTTGAAATCTCCGATCCCGAAGAGGACTCAACAGAAGAGGCAAACCAGGAAGCCGCTTTTGAAAAATCTCTTCAGAATAAGGATGCAGGCATAGAAAAAGAAAGCGAATCTATGAGAGTTATCCGCCATGCAAGAGAAGCGATGTACAACACAAACAGCGACTTCGGCGCTTCTATTTCCAAGGTTTATACCGGACAGAACGAAAACGGACAGACTGCTTACTATGCCTATATTGCCGTTGTTGACAGAAGCACTGCGAAGGCTAAGAAAATCAATACTGTAAACCCTGACGATATTCCCCTTATTCTTCCTCACGCAGTAACTATTCTTTCTGAGGTAGTTTGTCAGAAAGCGGAAGTAATAAACACCGCTATCGCAAAAATCGGCTATGATGAAGATGAGGAAAAAGAGGAAAAGAAAACAAACTCAGCCCCCGCAACCAAGGAAGGTTTCATTACCTTGTCAAAGGGTATGGTCGCTTTTGCTGCCGCGGTTCTTGTTTTTGCCCTTGTAAGCCCAATGATAATGACTTACTTTATGCTTAAGCCTCAGTTAAGTACCACGGCACCTACTGACGTTCCCGTAAACAACCCCTACTACGAATCAACAGCAGCACCCACTGCTTCCACAGAACCTTCCACCACAGCGCCCACAACCATAAATCCCTTTGTAACCACTCAGCCCACCACCTTGCCCGGCAATTACCTTCCCGGTGTAAGCACACCCGACGTGGGTACTCCCGGTATAACCAATCCCGGTACCAGTATCCCCGGAGCAGACATTCCCGGTCTTGTGGCTACAGAACCCTCTGCACCCGATGTTTCAGCCATTCCGTCAACTTCCACGCCCATCGCTTCCGAAAAAGGTGTATTCACCTTCTATGTTTTCGGTCACGGTCACGGTGTAGGTATGAGTCAGATTGGTGCCAACTATCTTGCAAGTCAGGGTTGGGATGCCTGGCAGATTCTCGCCCATTATTACTATGATGCAAGTCAGAACACAAAAATAGTGACAGGCGACAAATACCCCGAAAAAATCAAATATGCAAATACCGAATACAACACAAGAGATTTCCTCGCCTCTGCTGTTGAATCTGAAATGGGCAGCAGTTTCCATCCCGAAGCTCTTAAGGCTCAGACAATTGCCATCTACACCTTTGCAAAGTATAACGGCTATAATCTCTCAGTTGATGCAACCGCTTTCGGTAAAACACCCTCACAGACAGTTTATTCTATTGTTGACTCAGTTATTTCCGGCGGCTTCTATATCGCAAACGGTTCTGATGTTGCTGTTACACCTTTCCATTCAATGAGCGCCGGTGTGACCACCTCTTACTATAATGTATGGGGCAAGGGTATAGGTGCTTCTGTTCCCTATCTCAGCGGCGGCAGAAAGAGTTACGGCGACTATCTTGATGCTAACTTCAAATCAACCTACACCATTTCCAGCGATGACCTGAAAGCACTTGTAAAAGAAAACGCTCAAATCGCTCTTTCCGGCGATCCCTCAACATGGCTCAGCATTATCACCCATGACAGCGCCGTAAGAGATGATATCGGTTATGTTTCTTCAATTAACGTAGGCGGAAATGTCATCACCGGTAACGATTTCAGAATCAAAGTCATGGGCGGCAGAATCCGTTCACACTGCTTTGCTTTCACTTACACCCCCAACGCTTGACAACTAAAAAATAACAGAGTATACTTTACCTGTTAAAATAATAAACAAATTTCAAATAAAGGAGTAGTTAACTATGCCATTAGTAACAACCAAAAAAATGTTTGAGGATGCATACAAAGGCGGCTACGCTATCGGTGCATTCAATGTAAACAACATGGAAATTATCCAGGGCATCACAAGAGCAGCAAAAAAACACAACTCACCCGTTATTCTTCAGGTTTCCGCAGGTGCAAGAAAATATGCTTCTCACGGTTATCTTGTAGCTATGGTTAAGGCTGCAGCAGAAGAAACAGGTCTTCCCATCGCTCTTCATCTTGACCATGGCCCCGACTTTGAAACCTGTAAGGCTTGCATCGACGGCGGCTTCACATCAGTTATGATCGACGGCTCACACCTTCCCTACGAAGAAAACGTTGCTCTCACAAAGCAGGTTGTTGACTACGCTCACGCACACGGTTGTGTTGTTGAAGGCGAACTCGGTCAGCTTGCAGGTATCGAAGACGACGTTAACGTAAGCGAAGAAGATGCTAACTTCACAGACCCCGCACAGGTTTACGATTTTGTAACAAGAACAGGTGTTGACTCACTTGCTATAGCTATCGGTACAAGCCACGGTGCTTACAAATTCAAGCCCGGCCAGAAGCCCCAGCTTCGTTTCGACATCCTTAAGGAAGTTGAAGAAAAACTCCCCGGCTTCCCCATCGTTCTCCACGGTGCTTCTTCCGTTAATCAGGAAGACGTTAAGACAATCAACGCATACGGCGGCGAAATGCCCGATGCTATCGGTATCCCCGAAGATATGCTTCGTGAGGCTGCTTCAATGGCTGTTTGTAAAATCAACGTTGACTCCGACATCCGTATCGCTATGACTGCTGCTATCCGTAAGCACTACAGCGAAAATCCCAAGCACTTCGACCCCAGACAGTACCTCACTCCTGCAAGAGATGCAATCGAAGGCGTTGTTTCTCACAAGATTGAAACTGTTCTCGGCTGTGCTGACAAAGCGTAAGTTAATTCGGAATTGAGAATCAGTAATCGCGTGTTAGTGTGATCAAATAATAAGAAAGTACCCGCCAAAAAAGGTGGGTACTTGTTATTTTATATATGCTCTTATTTAGTAAATAACGAAATGAAGAAATTTATCAGTGCAGTAAGGAATTTGATAAGCACTGCAAATCTTGAGGAAGTATCTGTGTTAAAAGAACTGTCATCCTTGTTTTCCCCTGTAAGCGGTGTAAGCTTACCTACGAGAGCAGGCTCTGTGAAATTCAATATTAATTCCATAGTTTCCTCATAGTGTATAAACTGAGGATATTTTTCTAGGTCATTAACGGTGGCATAGCCGTCATAATTGAAGATATCGCAAATCATAAATTCGACACTCCAGGGATAATCGGGATGTGCGAGATTTTTGATATACCAGGTGTGTTCAGGAAAGAGAGCCGTGGAGGCGTCCACTTTTTCGTCAGCAGAAAATCAGCACCCACAAGGGTGCTGATTTAGAATTATTTAAGGATTAGTCTGCGTTTTCCTCTTCAATCTTGTCAATAACATCCTGAGAAATAGCCTCACCGTGCTTTACAAACAGGATAAGACCGAGACAGATAAGGAAGGCAATGGGGCTGTAATAGAACAGGGACATATAGGTACCCGTAACCATAGCCACCGCACCGTAAACGATGGGAGAAGCAATCTGTGCAGAGAAGGTTGCTGTATAGTAGTAACCTGTGAAAGTACCCACCTTATCAATACCGCCGATTTCAAGAACAAGGGGAAGAGTGTTAACGGTAATGAACATATTTGCAAAACCAGCAAGAACAAGAACAGGATAAATGAGTATCTTTAGTACTCTGACTATACCGTCAACTGATTCCTTGATATTGGAGAGAGCCTCGCCGTAAGCACCTTCGGCAACCTCTTTACCTATGATGTTATTGCTTGTAGCCACGAGGTTATCGAGATGGAATTCACCGCCTGAATTTTCTTCAAGAGCAGCAGTAACCTTTGCGTAATCACTTGCTTCGTCCTGTGTATCCAGGTAAGCAATATAACCGTCAATGGTAAGTGCTTCATATTCTCCTGTGGCTGTACCTGCTTCAACGGCTTCATTGAAGCCTTCCTTAAGTTCGGTGTTAACTTCGTTTACTGCTGTGTCGATATTAGCGTAAACCTTGTTTGCCTGAACGTATTTATTAACTGAAAGTCCCTGTCCGGTTACCATAATGGTAAATACAAGGAAGAACACAAGGAATGCGGAAATGAAAACTGAAAGACCTGCCATAATGGTCTTCTTCCTGCCTATCTTTCTGCCCATCTTGCCTGCAGGGATAGCGGCTGCGGCTGAGCAAACGGCGAAGATAGCCATAATGATAGTAGCCTGTGCAGTAGCCATATGGAGGATTTCCTGTGCGAAAAGTGAGAAGAAAGTAGTGATAGCGTTTGAACCGCAGAAAAGGAAGAAGAGAGATGCAAGCATAAACAGAAGACTCTTTCTTTCGCCTACGGAAAGTTTGTTTGCCTTTCTTGCGGCTTTTTCTGCCTTCTTGGCTTCTTTTTCAGCCTTTTTCTGTGCAGCGGCATCAAGAGCCATATTCTTGTCTGCCTTTACCTGGATTCTGCTGTCCTGCTCCTTAACAAAGAACAGAAGTACCAGAGCGCCGGCAACCATAACGATGGAACCGATAATGAATACGATGGGGAAGGTCTGGCTTTCTTCTGTTGCCTTACCGAAAAGGAGAGCATAAATAGCGGCAGCAATAGTACCTGCAACCATACCAACGGCACTGCCGATACCACCCATAAGGTTGATGATGGCATTACCCTCACTGCGAAGTTCGGGCGGTGTAAGGTCGGGCATAAGAGCAACAACAGGTGCTCTCCACAAAGACATAGTGAAAACAAAGAGAATGATACAAACCATTGTTGCGGGAAGACTGCCTGACTTAAGAGCAACAAAGGGAATTATCGCAAATAAAAGTGCTGATACAGGCGCACCGAAAACAATAAAGGGGCGTCTTTTACCAAGTTTTGAGTGACAGTTATCGGAAAGTTTGCCGAAGGTAGGTTGGAAGATAACGCCAAAGATATTATCGAAGGTCATAATAATACCGATAAACAGCGGTACCAGAGAAATACTCGAACCGAAACCTACGTCTTCACCCTGTGAACGAGCAAATTCAGCAAGGAAAGGAATTGCTTCATTGAGTTTTGCACTTAAATTTGAAACAAATGCGGATTCCGTAAGAAGTTTGTTAAGGATTTTTGTGATGTATGGGTCATAGATAGCCCATGCTATAGAAGATGCCATAAAACCGAAGCCGGTAAGTATGGTCAGTTTGACATTTAACTTTTGTTTTTGTTCAGCCATGTCATAACCCCTTTCTGTTTTTTGTCTGTCGATTAAGTTAACGGTAATCGCTTTAACCGACAAATACCATTATATATTTTTTGCTCAAAAAATGCAACTATAACATAAAAAATCGTCATTTCACACATAGACAATTATGCAAAAAGACAATCTTTCCTGAATTTTCCGCTGTTAATAAAAAAGGGAGCCGTTTATTACAGCCCCTGATATTTATTTTTTGCTTACCATTTCTGTATAGATATTACATATAGAGTCGGCATCTCCCGAAGCAACAAGCTGACCTTTGGTAAGAATAATCGCCTTATTGCATATTTTTTTAACTCTTTCGGTACTGTGAGAAACAAAAATAACCGTAACACCGTCGTCCATCAAGTCCATTATTCTCTGCTCACTTTTTTCTTTGAATGCCGCATCGCCGACGCTTAAAACCTCATCAAGAATGAGGATATCGGGCTTTACTGCCGTGGCAATGGCAAAACCAAGACGGGACTTCATACCGGAAGAATAGTTTTTCATGGGTGTGTTAATGAATTTTCCCAATTCGGAAAACTCAACTATTTCATCGTACTTTTCTTCGAGAAATTTTCTTGAAAATCCCATAGTGGCACCGTAAAGAAAAACATTTTCTTTGCCGGTGTAATTCATATCGAAGCCTGCACCCAGTTCGAGCATGGGAGCAATAACACCGTCAACTTTAACGGAGCCCATCGTCGGCTTAAGTACGCCGGCAATTATCTTAAGGAGTGTACTCTTACCGGCACCGTTAAAGCCCATTACACCCAAACGGTCACCTTTTTCAAGTTTGAAACTGATATCTCTGAGAGCCCAGAATTCATCATAATTCAGTTTTTTTGTAACAAGCCTTACAAAATATTCTTTTATGTTGTCAACCTTTTCGCTGCTCATATTAAAAAGCATACTTACACGGTCAACCTCAATAGCATAATTACTCAATGTTATCACCAACTTAAATGTGTAAAATAAACTTATCCTGATTTTTATTGAATAATGTGAAACCTATAATAAGAACAATAATTGTTATGCCGCAACAATAAAAGAACAGATTCATATCGAAATATGTATAAAACTCTGCTCCATGGATTACGGCTCCTCTGAACATTTCAATAAAGCCGTACATAGGATTAAGCCTGAGCACCGTTCCGACGAAGGAATCTGCAGCATATTCAAGTCGATCAATTGTATAAACAATGGGTGTGGCATAGAAAAGAAGAAGACAGAAAACATCGTAAATATTTTCTATATCCTTGAAAAACACATTAAGTGTGGCAAGAGTCATACTAACGCCGAGGCTGAAAAAGAACAGTACAATTACCGGTGGAATTGCCCAGAAAATATTAACACTCAGAGTTATCGGATTGATTTTCACAATATTAAAATACAGAACAACAACAATAAGAACCGTAAGGGAAATAAGAAAAGTAACGAATTTTGAAATTACTATAGAGAGGGGATAGATATACTTAGGTACATAGACCTTTTTTATTATTGATGCTCTGGATCTTATGGCGCGCATTGCACTTTTGGTCGAGGAGGTGAAAAATTCATGAAGCAATCTGCCGCAAAGAAGATAAACAGGATAATTAACAACCTTGCTTGAATCCCTGCCGAAAATATTATTAAAGACAATTGAAAGGACTATCATCGTAAGCAGCGGCTGAAGAAATGTCCAGAAAACACCAAGAACGGAATTTCTGTATTGAAGTTTTATATTTTTGCTGACTAACTCATTAATCAGATAACGGTACTTGAAAAAATCATTGAATTTTTTTCCGATACTTGATTTAATTTTCAATATGATGTCCTCCTTTTATGTAATCAATTAAGTATAACATACGTGCTTATTTTTTACAATAACTAATTTAATAAAAATTTTCTTTTCAGACTAATTTCAGAAACTAAACAATATAATAGTTTTAGGTTTTCTTAAACTTGCCACTGTAAACTGAAAATAAGAAAAGGAGGTAATATTTTCATGAAACACAGAAAAACTGTTCTTGTTTGCGTTACGGCACAGCAATCATCAGAAAATCTGGTCAAAGCAGGAAAAGTATTATCTGACAAAATGGGAGCCGAACTTGAAGTTGTTTCCGTTTTACCCCTGAATAAAAGTGAATCTCCGGTCAATCCTGACATAATAGAAAATCTTTATCAGACAGCACGAAAACAAGGCGGAGAAATGGCTGTTTACTTCAGCGATGACCCCACTTTCACAGTTTGTGCTCACATAGCAAAGAGAAAGCCTTTGACCATCGTTGTCGGTTTTCCCGGCGCCAAAAGTAATAATTTTATCGGAACCATACACTTGCTGTTGCCCGATGTGCCCATAAGTATGATTGACCGTGACGGAACTGCATATAACATCCTTCCCTGTGAGGAAACCAAAAAATCTTCCGCCAGATAAATGTAATTCTTATAAAAAATGACTGCTTCAGGACGAACCGAGCAGTCATTTTAATTTTATGAAATTTCACCGCAGATGTTATAGCCGAAAGCGTTTTCATATCTTTCGCAAAGATTACTCCAGGAGCCGTTCTTTTTGAAATTACCTGTTTCAACGCAGTACCATCTGCCGCCGAGTTTAATTTCTCCCCAATAGTGATTGATATTTTCCATACGGTATCCCATTATTATTCTTGCCGTTAAGCCAAGATAACTGAGATATTTGACCATGGCACCGTTATATTGTACACACTGACCGGTCTTATGCCCAAATATACTTTCTACATATCCGTATTTCTGGGAAGTTACATATTCATAATCGTAATCCGTATTATAGTGAATCCAATTGAACACGTAACGCACCTTCTCGGATATTGTCATACCCTTCTGAAAATGGAGAGCTTCGAACTCTTTGAAAATCTTTTTTTCGTCTTTGGTGATTTTTTCAGTCCACGCCACTTCTTTCTCTTTGCCTCTGACGTTGACTACTTTCACTTTGTCAATACTTTTTCCTGCTTTAGTGCTTGTGAGAAGTGTTCTGTAATCGTCTGTGGACTGACCGCCATACCAGGCAATTGCTTCTTTTTTACTGCCCTTGCCTTTAAATGCTGTTACATAAATGTAATAAATATATTTCTTAGAGTCCAGTTTGAAGGTATGATTTCTTGCTTTCTTACCGAAGGTGCCTAAATCTTTTTCGCCTTTATATTCAAAATAGCCTTCTTTGTTCTTTTTGTAAACATCCGCCCTTACTGCATATTCAGTTGCCTTTGGATAACCCGACCAGTTGACGGTTGCTTTTTTATCTTTAAGGGTAATGAACATATAAGGTTCAACAGTAACATCAATGGCGGTTCCTGTTCCCTTGAGTTTTCCGTAATAAGGAAGAACTTTGTAGGAATATATGTCACCTACTTTTTTCTTTGAAGTGTCATTATATTCAAAGGTGTAGTTTTTATCAAGATAATAGAAATAGGCCTTTTTGGAAACCGTACCTATTTTTTCATAGGAGGATTTTCCCGGCACTTTTCTGTATACATAAAATCCGTCAATTGCAGATATCTCCTTTTTCGGGTACTGCCAGGAAATTACAATGTGCGTTTTTTCTGAAGAATATGCACCGCAGGTTATATTTTTAGCAGGGAATATCTTTTTAGTACCTGACTCGGTTTTCTTGCCTTTATATACACCTACTACTTTATATGTGTACTGCTTACCTTTTTCCAGTTTCTTATCCTTGTAACTCTTCTTTTTGGTGGAAGTTACCTTTTTGAATTTGCCGCCTTTGACAGAGCGATAAATATTATATGATGAATAAGGATATTCTGTTTCCCAGGTAAGTTTTACGGAAGTCTTTGATGCACCTGTGCAGGTAAGATTGATTTTCTTGCTTTTTCCTTCTGCCGCAAAACTCATTCCCGTTAAGAAAACAATACTCATCAATGTAACAGCAAGGAACATAAAAAACCTTTTTAACGTCGCTTTCTTTTCCATTCCTGTTTTCTCCTTCTTATATCAGCAGTAATATACTTTAAGTTTATCAAGGCAAACCGCTGCAAGTCTTCCGCCGTAAGCGTCACCGCAATCAATTGCAAGGTGTCTTTTCTTTGAATATACTTTACCTGTATACTGTCTGTCTATAAGAGCAGTGGGAGTGTGCCCCGTTATAAGATAACTGTCAGCAAAATATGCCTTCTCATAATCTGTTTCGGCAAAAACAAAGGCTTTTTCATCATACTCGTCAAGAGCTTTGTCCTCTTCAAATCCGTCTATTCCCGCATGGACCAGAACAAAATTCTTTCCCCCTGCTTCAACCTCTTCGTAGGGAGCAAATTCTGTAAGGTAATCTATTATGCTTTCCTTGTTTTCTTCGTCAAGAGAAAGAAAATCCGTTATTGTCTTTTCACTTTTCATCGTCAGCCACTTTTCAAAAAGTTCAGCCTTGTCTCCTGTCAAAAGTTCCTTTGCCTGCTGAATATCATTTGCAGAAGAAATAAGAGGGAAAATCTCTCTAGCCATATATTCCTGTTCACCGAGAACCGGAAAAATGTTTGCTCTGTACATCATATCCTTCAGAATTTCTATTCCGTCTGCACCTATACCGATAACATCGCCGAGAACAAAAACAGCATCAGTATCCGAGGGATTGAGTTTGTCTAACATTTCAAGATATTTTTCTTTGTTTCCGTGAATATCTCCGATTACAAAAGTCATAACTACCTCCGCTTATTTTGTGATAAGTAATTCGTTATTTTCAAGGAATTCGTCGTAAGTTTCCTTTCTGTCATATAAACCGTCAGGTCTGAATTCAATTATACGGTCAGCAATTGACTGAACAAACTGATGGTCGTGAGAAGTAAAGAGAAGAGAACCCTTGAATTTGATAAGTGCGTTATTAAGAGAAGTGATTGACTCCAGGTCAAGATGGTTGGTAGGCTCGTCAAGAATAAGTACATTGGCACCGCTGAGCATCATTTTGCAAAGCATACATCTCACTCTTTCACCACCGGAAAGAACCATTGCTTTTTTAGTGGCTTCCTCACCGGAGAACATAAGTCTTCCGAGCCATCCTCTTACATCTGTTTCAAACTGAAGGTCGGAATATCTTCTCACCCAGTCAATAAGGCTTTCCTCCACTCCGTCAAAGAAAGAAGAGTTGTCGGCGGGAAAATATGCCTGTGATGTTGTAATACCCCATTTAAAAGTGCCCTCATCGGGCTCAAGTTCACCCATAATAATTTTAAAGAAAGTCGTCTTTGCCACAGCATCGGTACCCACAAAAGCAACCTTTTCGTTAGGCCTTATGGTAAAACTTACATTATCAAGAACTTTTCTGTCGCCTACGGTTTTTGAAAGTCCTTCTACCACAAGCATATCGTTACCGATTTCCCTGTCAGGCTTAAATTCAACGAAGGGGAAACGTCTTGAAGAAACAGGCATATCCTCTAAAACAAGATTATCAAGAAGTTTTTTACGGCTGGTTGCCTGTTTTGATTTTGAAGCATTGGCGCTGAAACGGGCGATAAACTCCTGAAGTTCCTTCATTTTTGCTTCGGTTTTCTTATTCTGTTCGCGAAGCTGTCTCTGTGCCATCTGGGTGTATTCATACCAGAAATCGTAGTTACCTACATACATTGTAATCTTGCCGAAGTCACAGTCAGCAATATGAGTGCATACCTTGTTGAGGAAGTGTCTGTCATGGCTTACTACGATAACGGTATTCTCAAAATTAAGAAGAAATTCTTCAAGCCAGTTAATGGCTGCCACATCAAGGTGGTTAGTAGGCTCGTCAAGAAGAAGTATATCGGGATTACCGAAAAGTGCCTGTGCTAAAAGTACTTTGACCTTTTGTTCACCCGTAAGTTCTTTCATAAGTGTATAATGAAACTCGTTATGGATACCTAAAGCATTAAGAAGTATTTCAGCATCGCTTTCAGCACTCCAACCGTCCATTTCGGCAAATTCTTCCTCAAGTTCACTTATGCGGATACCGTCTTCCTCGGTAAATTCTTCTTTAGCATAAAGTTCCTCTTTTGCATCCATTATATCAACAAGTTTCTGATTGCCCATAAGAACTGTTCTGATAACGTCGTATTCATCATAGGCATAATGGTCCTGTTTTAACACAGAAAGTCTCTCACCCGGAGTAATGGTAACATAGCCCTTGTTAGGCTCAATTTCACCCGAAAGTATTTTCAGAAAGGTAGATTTGCCTGCTCCGTTGGCGCCGATAAGGCCGTAGCAATTTCCCTTTGTAAAATTAATGGAGACGCTTTTGAAAAGTTCTCTTCCGCCATACTGTAAAGTTACATTATTGGTACTTATCATAATCATCAAGGATACGGAAACACCTTCACCGTATCGTTTTCCTTTCATTTTTCTTTGATGTAATATTTTTTCGCTAACTTATATATTATACCATATTTAAGGAATAATATCAAACCCTTTATAAAGGTTTTTTCGCTGAATGCGGAAAATGCGGTAAATAGAAAAATGTAGAATTATCCCTGAAAATTTTGTATCATATTAACAGAATTTAATTTTGCACGTTTTCCACACCTTTTTCCGCCTGCAAGTGTGGAAAACCCTGTGGAAAAAGTTAAAAACTCCCCATTTTAAGCGGTTTTCATCTGTAAAAAACTTCCTGATTTTATTTAACATCCTGTTGAAAAGTGAAAAAACTCCTCACAAACAAATTTTCGGTGCAAGAAAAAAACTTTACAACAACATTTTCTTTCCCTGTTTTTCTGCCAAAAGGTAAAAATTTCTTTATTTTACATCTTGATTAGCCGAAAACATTATGCTATAATAACTTAATATTATTTCAGGGCGTTATTCACCCATGAAAAAAAGACAATCCGGCTGAATAAACTTAACAAAGAAAGGACGATAATTATGGATTTTAATCAAAAATTTGTAAAAGAAGGTCTTACCTTTGACGATGTACTTCTTATTCCTGCAGAGTCAAATGTTCTTCCCGCAGATGTTTCGCTGGAAACACAACTTACCAAGGGCATCAAACTCAATATCCCCGTTATGACTGCGGCTATGGATACTGTAACCGAATCGAGAATGGCTATTGCCATTGCACGTGAAGGCGGTCTCGGTGTTATCCATAAGAACATGACAATCGAAAATCAGGTAAAAGAAGTTGACCGTGTAAAGAGAAGTGAAAACGGTATTATTTCCAATCCCATTTTCCTTGCTCCCGATAATTATGTTTATGAAGCTGAAAATATAATGCACAGTTACCGTTTTTCAGGTGTTCCCATCTGTGAAAACGGCAAACTCGTTGGTATTTTAACCAACCGTGACCTTCGTTTCCTCACTGATTACAACATCAGAATCAGCGAGGTTATGACTAAAGAAGGTCTTGTAACAGGTCCCGAAGGTACCACCCTCGAAGAGGCAAAGTTAATCCTCATGAAGCACAGAATAGAAAAATTACCTCTCGTTGACAGCGAAGGATACCTCAAAGGTCTTATTACCATCAAGGATATCGAAAAGGCTGTGCAGTATCCCAACTCAGCACGTGACAGCGAAGGCAGACTTCTCTGCGCCGCCGCTTTGGGCGCAACTGCCGACGTTCTCGACAGAGCAAGACCTCTTGCAGCAGCAGGCGTTGACGCTTTCGTTCTTGACTCTGCTCACGGTCACAGCCAGAACATCCTCAAGGCTGTTTCCAAGGTTAAGGCAGAATTTCCGAATATCTCTCTTATCGCAGGTAACGTTGCAACTGCTGAGGCCACAAAGGCTCTCATCGATGCAGGTGCAGACTGTGTTAAGGTTGGTATCGGCCCCGGTTCTATCTGCACAACACGTATTGTTGCAGGTATCGGCGTTCCCCAGATTACTGCTATCTTTGACTGTGCTAACGAAGCCGCTAAACACGGTATTAATGTTATCGGCGACGGCGGTATAAAATATTCAGGTGAAATCGTTAAGGCTATTGCCGCAGGTGCTTCAACCATTATGGTCGGCTCACTTGTTGCAGGCTGTGAAGAATCTCCCAGTGATACAGAAATTTATCAGGGCAGAAAATATAAAGTATACAGAGGTATGGGTTCTATTGCTGCTATGAACTCAGGCAGTAAAGACAGATACTTCCAGGCTAACAATAAAAAACTCGTTCCCGAAGGCGTTGAAGGCCGTGTACCTTACAAGGGAACATTAAGTGAAACTATCTATCAGATGATGGGCGGTCTGCGTGCAGGTATGGGCTACTGTGGCTGCGGTACAATCGACGAACTCAAGGAAAAGACACAGTTTGTTCGTATCACAAACGCAGGTCTTATCGAAAGCCATCCTCACGATATTTCTATCACCAAGGAGGCTCCCAACTATTCAATGGGTACCAACGGCTAAGTAATTCGGAATGCGGAATTACCCCTCCGTCAGCCTGTAGGCTGCCACCTTTCCCTTTCAGTGGAGACTCAATATGGTAACACCTGACGGTGATATTATAACGGAATCGCGGACAAGATTTCGGTAATTAATAAATGATACACCGCCGATTTTACCGCAACAAACAAAAGATTATGCAGAGGCTGAAAACAGTCTCTGCATTTTTTGGTTTTATTTAACTGAATTAATTAGTGTAGTAAGTATCAGTTGAGGGGATAATTAACGGACAGACTGTGAAAGGTCTGTCCGTTGTTGGTTATCAGGAAAGTAAATAACATCTCTTTTGTCCTTAGTTTCAAAGAGATGTTATTCTTTTATAAATTCTATTATATCATAAACATCACAATCAAGCGCATAGCAGAGTGCATCCAAAGTTTTGGTACTGATTGCCTCACCATTTTTTATTCTGTGCAATGTATTTGCAGAAAAGCCTTGCTTAAAAATTAAGTTATATTCAGTTATTCCTTTTTTAAACAAGGTTTCATAAAACGGTTTATAACTAATCACTATACATCACCGTATAAATTTTATCATACTTAATATCTTGACAATACTCAATATATTGAGTATACTTGGATTATGGTTATCAACCAACAAAATATTAAAGGAGTTGTTTTTATGAAGAGAATAATAAGTATTTTTATGGTTGTTTTATTGTTTTTCAGTATTTCTGCAATTATGGTAAGTGCTGAAGATGAAGACTATTACACATTCTACGAAGAAGAGTCAAATGATCATGCATACGAGAGTGATAAAATATCCAACAACTATTATTTAGTGGGATATATATCACCTAAATATGATTTAGACTACTACGAATTCACTTTATCAGAACGTTCCTCTGTTTATTTTAGTTGTTGTTCAGATATCTTTTCATTAGCTGTAGGTATATTAAATTCAAATGAAATTGTTATCGAAGCTGCGTATAGTGATTATTATAATGGTTATTATTTTAATCAAATAGAAACTACACTAGAACCCGGCACATACTATATTTGTGTTTTGCAAGATTCTGATTATACATACACTAATATTTTATACGGAGCAACTTTTGAATATTCACCGGTACATGAACACGATTTCAGTACCTCTGAACAGAAACCTACATGCACTCAAAAAGGCACTACTACGTATATGTGTTCCTGCGGTTACTCCTACACTGAAACAATATCCAATCTTGGTCATAAATTTGATACATCTTACACCATTGACAAAAAAGCAACCTGCACAGAAGAAGGCTCAAAAAGCAAACATTGTACCCGTTCAGGTTGTCCTGAAAAAACAAGTGTCACAACGATTGCTAAACTTCCTCATACCGAAGTTAACCTAAACGGCTCACCTGCCACTTGTACTAACACAGGTCTTACCAACGGTAAGGAATGCTCTGTTTGCGGTACAATAACTGTTGAACAATCAACTTCCGCAAAAATTCCTCATACCGAAGTCAATGTTAAAGGCTCATCTGCCACTTGCACCAACACCGGTCTTACCGACGGTAAAGAGTGCTCTGCATGCGGAACAGTAACAGTTGAACAGAAAACAATAGCCAAAAAGGCGCACACCTACAAAACAACTACAACCAAAGCAACCCTCAAAAAGAACGGCAAAACTGTAAAAAAATGTACATTATGCGGTAAGATAGCAAAAACTACTACCATTAATAAAATCAAAACAGTAAAACTTTCCGAAACAAAATACACCTACAATGGTAAAGACAAAAAACCTTCTGTAACCGTTAAGGATTCAAAGGGTAAAGCCCTCAAGAAGGATACTGACTATACTGTTAAGTATGCTTCCGGAAGAAAGAGTACAGGCAAGTACACCGTAACAGTTACCTTTAAGGGTAAATATACCGGTACAAAGAAACTCACTTTCAACATTCTTCCCTCAAAGACAAGCAAAATCACACCGACTTGTGACACAACATCAATCAAAGCAAGTTGGAAGAAAGTAACAGGCGCAGACGGTTACA
>JAZSPL010000025.1:0-4890 GCA_045537435.1 Acutalibacteraceae bacterium | reverse complement strand
GATAACGGATATTACTGCCAATGCGAAAACTGTAAAGCTCTTGACGAAGCAAACGGCTCTCAGGCGGGCACGATGATAACTTTTGCAAACGAAATTGCAAAGCGCATCAAAGCTGACGGCAAATATGATAATCTTGCAATCGACACCTTTGCCTATCAATATACACGCAAGGCACCCACGGCTGTTGTACCCTGTGAGGATGTTATTGTTCGCTTGTGTTCAATAGAATGCTGCTTCGGTCATACTCTTGACGACCCCGACTGTGAGAGAAACATCTCTTTTATGAACGCTCTTTCAGAATGGAGTAAAATCTGCAATAGACTTTATATATGGAACTACAATCTTAACTGCGATGAAAGCATGAACATCTATGCAAACTTCGGTGTTATGCAGAGAAACACACAGATTTTTTATGAGCATAACGTGAAGGGCATATATCAGCAGGGTGTTTATTACATTTCCGAAAGCGACGGAGAATTCGGCGAAATGAAAACCTATCTGCTTTCAAAGCTTATGCAGAATCCTTACCTTGACTTTGACGAAGAAATGACAGGGTATATGACGGCGGTTTACGGCAACGGCGGAGTATATCTTAAAGAATTCATAGATATCGTAACGGAGCATGCCGTTACAAAATACAAGCATCTCTATATTGAAGAGGATTCACGCTTTTCGCTTCCGGGTATGATGCCGTGGGAAGTCAGCCGATGCGATGAACTTTGGGAAAAGGCAAAAGCTCAGGCGAAAAACGAAGAACAGTTGAGCCGTATACTCCGTTCGGAACTCTGCTGGAGATATTGGAAATGCTCCAATATGCGCTCGGAATTTTCGTTGTTTCAGCATCCGTATCTGTGGATGAAGGCAAGAAAAGACCTTTATAACGATTTTGTTAAATTCGGTATTACCCGAATGGGTGAAAGACCCGGACACGAGCTTTCCGATAACGATTTAAGGCATCTGACAAGAAGAATCTATACATGGATAACCCTTTATGATGAGCCGATATGGGATGCCATCAATCCCTATGCCGTTGCTTTCTATGAGCTTATGGAAAATCTTTATACAACCATGCATAAATGATGCGGATTAAAACTCAGGTAAAAATATTAAATATTACATAGCACAGTTTCTGGGAGTGCTTGTTACTCTGGGAGTAATACTGACCCTCCAATTAAAAAAGAAAAAGCAGATGCTTGTGGTGTCCGTTCTTGTCAACGTCCTCACCGCTGTGAACATTCTTTTGCTTGACGGCTTCAATTCGGGCGTTGTGGTCTGCCTTGTGGCTGTTCTTCAGCTTTTGATTTCAATATGGCACGAGTATAAAAAAACCGAGTCAGGCAATGCGAAAAAAATATTTTTTCTTGTTCTTTATGCGACAGGAGGGCTGCTGGGATATAAAATCCCTCTTGATTTGCTTTCAACCGTTGCGGCGATATTTTATATGCTCGCGGTGTTTCAGAAAAAAGAACAGAACATCAGGCTTATGCTTCTTGTGAATCTGTCACTGTGGACGGTTTATCATGGCATACTCGGCTCAACCGCCGTTTTTGCGCAGATTGCAGGCATTATTTCATCCCTCATAGCACTTTACAGATACAGAAATACCGATAAAAACAAAGGAGAAATAAAATGAACGGAATAAACAGCTTTTTTCTTGCAATTCTTATTGCATACGGAAGCTTTGTTTCTCTTCTGGCAAACCCAAAAGCACCCGAAGATACGGGAGATTTCTCTCCTGTTGTCAGATTTATCGTAACGAGCGATTCTCATATCACCACAATCGGTGACATTCAGAGCTTCAGACTTCAGCGCATGGTTAAGCTAGGATACGATATTGCCGAAAAAGACGAAGAATATAACAAACTCGATGCGGTGCTTATCGCAGGCGACGTTACGGATATGGGAACAAAAATTGCCTTCGGAAGCATAAAGGCGGCAACAAAGCCGGTTATCAAAGAGGGCACACAGTTTCTTGCAACGGTTTCAACCTCTCACGATGACCGTAATCTGGGAAAAGAATCTCTTGAGCTTTACGAAGAGATTATGGGACAGGAAACGGATTTTCACCGTGTCATAAACGGCTTCCATTTTATCGGAGTTTCCGCCTCAAAAATTGAGGGCGAGCATTACAGCGAGTATCAGAAGGAATGGCTTGTTGAACAGATTGATCTTGCAGTTGCCGATGACCCTTCAAAGCCCGTTTTTGTTATTCAGCATGAGCATATTTCAAATACCGTTTACGGAAGCTCCGATTTTGAAGGCTGGGGAATGCCTGATTTTGCGGAAATTCTGAAGAAATATCCTCAGGTTATTGATTTTTCGGGTCATTCGCATTATCCCATTAATGATGCAAGGTCAATCTGGCAGGGCGAATATACCGCTCTCGGTACGGGCGGACTTTATTATACCGAGCTGACTGTTGATGACGTTAAAACTGTCCATCCGAAAAACTACAGAACCGTATCAACGTTCTGGGTTGTGGAAATTGATGCCGAAAACCGTATAAGACTCAGAGCTGTTGACCTTCTGTCAAAGGAATATCTTTGCGAATATATCCTTGAAAGTCCTTTTGAACGCAAATATACACCCGAACAGCAGAAAAAGCGTTCATCGCCTCCCACTTTTGACGGTGATGCATCGGTAAAACTGATAGGTAAAACAGTTCACTTTGATTCTGCTCAGTCAACAGACGGTATGCCGATATTCATTTACAGAGCATACACCGTTGATACCGAGGGCAACAGAGCTCCGGCTGGCAAAACCGTTCCCAAGTATTACAGATACAATGTTCCTGCAACAGTAAAAATCGATCTGGAGAACCTGCCCGAAGAGAATTACACACTTGAAATAGTTGCTGAAAACTGCTACGGAATGCAATCGGAACCTCTTAAAGCACAGTTTTAAGATATAAGGAGAATCTGGAAATGAAAAGAATATTGAAAAGAGTGACAGCTTTTATGATTTGTGCATCAATGCTCGCTTCAGCGTGTGCAGTCGGTGTTTCTGCGGCAACCGAAACGGATTGCGGCGGTAAATGTGAGCATTCACCCGTTATCGTTCTTCCGGGTATCAATCACTCGCCTACATATCTTTACGATGAAAACGATGAGCCCGTTATGTATAACGGTAATCACATCGGAAGCACCTTGCTTATTCTCAACGAGGCTGCTCTTTCGACAAATGCTATTGTAAAAGCAGTTGCAAGCGTTCTTGCAACGATTGTTTTTCAGACTAATGCAGGTCTTGACAAGGTTGCTTACAATCTTGTTTCGGATATTTTCAAATATCAGAGATGCGATGCGAACGGCGACCACGTTGAAAACCTCAAAACGCAAAGATGGAATTATTCACTTGAGCATATGAGTGAGGAAGACCTTGATTGGACCTACAGAATGGTTCCCATGCAGTCCTTAGTCAATGAAATCGGTGAAGAACATGTGTATTTCTTCACCTTTAACCTTGTCGGTGACCCGATGGATTCAGCAGATGACCTTGCGGAATATATCGAAATGGTAAAGGAACAGACGGGGCACGATAAGGTCTCGCTTCTTCCCGTCAGCCTGGGAGGCACAATTCTGACCGCATATCTTGATAAATACGGTCACAGTGAGCTTGACCAGATTGTTAACGCTGTTGCCTGCCTTGACGGCACCGATATTGTTGCGGATTTCTTTGCAAGAGAATGGCGACTTGACGATGAATATCTCTATCACGAATTCATAAAGCAGATATTTATTGAAAACGAAGGTGGTCCTACTCTCGGATATCTTATCAATTCACTTCTTCATATTATTCCCCGTTCAGGTGTTGATGCTCTTCTTTCGGGCGCAATCAGCGGTATTCTCGATACCCTTATGCTTAATTGTCCTCAGTTCTGGGCAATGCTTCCGTCATACAGGTACGATGCTCTTGCAGAGAGGTATCTCGGCGATAAGCCTGCTCTTAAGGCAAGAACAGACCGTTTCCAGACAGCAAGACTCAATCTTAAAGGAAATATTCTCAAGGCGGTTGAAGACGGTGTACGCGTTAATTCAATCGCAGGCTCAAATCTTGATCTCGGCGAAGAAATGTATACATATTTCAACATTGTTGCTTCAGCAGAGAAGGTAAATTCCGACGGTATTGTAAATCTCACATCAACAACTCTGGGTGCAACCGGTGCGGCAGGCGAGCAGACGCTTGACGACGTTGATTACGAAAGCAACACTTACTGCACCAATCCCGACCATAATCACGTTTCGCCTGACAATATGGTTGACACTTCAACTGCAATTCTTCCCGAAAACACATGGATTTTCCTTAACCAGCACCATGAGGTAGGCTATAACGATGTTGTTCTCAATCTTGCAAAGGCAATTTTTCTGGGAGAGGTAACGGATGTCAATGAAAATCCCGAAATGTATCCCCAATATAACGGCCCTTGTTATACGCAGAGTATCCGCCGATGGAAGCTTCCGGACGCAAAGAGAGTTGACCAAACCGGACTCAGCGAGGAAGATAAGGCAGAGCTTAATGCGGCAATAGCTGAGGGTGAAGCTGTACTTAAACTGACTGTTGCCGATCAACCGAGAGTTGAAGCCGCAGAAAAAAGACTTATTGCCGTTCTCCATAAGGTGGGTGCAGAAGGCTACGAAAACATTGAACCGGAAAAAGAATCAAAGCTTGACCTGATTCTTGAGGATATTACGTACGCAATGAGCAAAGGCTCACTTTTCCTTTTTGGCGGCGGCAGCCTCGTTGACAGGATTCTTTCTCCCGTAAGAAAGCTTATCGATTTGATATCAGGCAATTAAAACAAAAAGTCAAATGAAATAAAATTTTTACACAAAGCAGGCGGCGTTCCGGTGTTGCCTGCTTTTTATTTCGGGCTATTGACAACAACGCGGAAAT
>JAZSPL010000063.1:0-69788 GCA_045537435.1 Acutalibacteraceae bacterium | reverse complement strand
AACGGTCTGATAAAGAGTGAACAGCGTTTCGTCCGCGTTTTCTGCACGAAGGTGACAGATTATTTTTCCGTCAGCAAGCTGTAAAGCGTGAGGTTCATAGAAATAGATATCCTTGAATTCGTCGTATTTGTAAATTCCGAGTTCTCCGCGGAGTGTCATTTCACCGGTTTCGGTGTTGACAACGTGTGCCTCAATATGGTTGTGGATGCCGAGTCTTCTGCCGACCCACAGAACAGTGCCGTCGTTAAGTACCGTGGGACCGTGCGGTGACGAAACGGGAGATTTATATATTCTGCCAAAGGTTTCACCGCAGTCGTTGCTTATTCTGAAGCTGATTCCAAAAGCCTCAGCCTCGTCTTCCGCAGAAACGGAGTTTATGTAATCAAAGCATTCCTGAGTCTGCGGCATATTTTCTCTTTGAAATTCAAGTGTATTGTTAAAAGAAGTTGCAATAAGACCGCTATTGCCAAAGACGGTAAGTCCCACGTCCCTGTCATCAAGCACAGTGTCAAAAACGGGAACGGGCTTTGAATATGTTTCGCCGTTGTCTTCACTGAAGGCTAAAACACCCTTGCCGAACGGACAGATATGCTCAACGCGGTAGCCCGAAGCACCTACGCAGATTTTTCCGTTCTGAAGCTTCGCAACAGTCGGCCAGGCAAAATATGCGTGATGGCTTTCTGTGTTCGTCATAATAATTTTTGGTGAACCGATTAATTTAATATTCAAAAGAAAATCACCTCTTCGAAAAGCATAGAATTATTTTATATAATTATAATATTTGTGTCAAGATTCTGACGAAAGAAGATTTGCAAAACGATTAAATTTATATATCAATGTTGTTTTGTTATCGTTGCATATTGGCTGTATATGTGCTATTATATCAAATAAAATTAAAAGAAAATTTTTCCGCGCAATTCACCCTGAAAAGAGGTACGCTTATGCTTTTTGACATTAATAAATTCACTGCAAAAATAATCTGTGAAAATCAAGTGACTGATGCGGTTATTGAAACTGTTTCAAGAGAAAATGAAATGGATTTGATGCTCCGTGCGGGTGAGGACAAGCCAAAGTTTATTGAACTGCATTGGGACACGGCAGAGGATGAGGATGTTGTTGTTTTAGGAGATGCATGGGAAAGAAGTTACGGCGATCTTGAATTCAGAAAGTTATCCGAAAATAATCGGTATATGCCGTGGTACTTTATTGCAACAGACAGAAGGAGCTGTTTTTGCTTCGGCGTTAAAACTCAGGCAAAATCATTTGTAAGCTTTAAATATGATGTTACAGGAATTACTGCTTTAATTGATATAAGAAACGGAGGAAGCGGTGTTCATCTTAACGGCAGAAAGCTTTGCGTTGCAACTTTTATATATTCGTTTTATAATAACGGAAATATATATGAAAACCTCTGCGATTATTGCAGAAAAATGTGTGACAAGCCCATTCTTCCAAAAGAAAGAGTATATGGAGGAAATAATTGGTATTACGCTTACGGTGACAGCAATTATGAGCAGATAATTGCCGATACAAAGCTTCAGGTTGAACTGTCCTGCGGAATCGATAACAAGCCGTTTGAAGTTATTGACGACTGTTGGCAAATAAACGATTGTGAAGGTCCGTGGCATCCGAACGAAAAATTCGCGGATATGAAAAAACTTGCCGACGAAATGAAAGAAATCGGAGCAAGACCGGGTATATGGCTGCGACTTCTTCATAACAGGGACGCTGCAATTACTGACGAAATGAGAACTCTCAAAGGCGGTGAACGGCAGTATCTTGATCCGACGCACCCCTTTGTTCAGAATTATATTAAAGCTGATATTGAAAGAGTTAAAAACTGGGGATACGAACTGATTAAACACGATTTTTCAACCTTTGACCTTTTCGGCAGCTGGGGAAAAGACCTTGACTCAGTGATAACAGAGTATGAAAACTGGCATTTCTACGATAAAACAAAGACAAATGCGGAAATCGTAGTTGATCTTTACAAACTCATTAAAGAGTCTGCGGGCGAGATGTATATAATCGGCTGCAATACGGTTTCGCATCTCTCTGCAGGGTTGGTTCATATTTCAAGAACAGGCGACGACACAAGCGGAAAAGAGTGGGACAGAACAAAGAAAATGGGTGTAAACACTCTTGCGTTCCGACTTGCTCAGAATGAAGCCTTTTATATGTGTGATGCCGATTGTGTAGGAATCCTGGATGATTACATACCGTGGGAGAAAAACAGACAATGGTTGCATCTGCTTTCAAAGTCAAATACCCCTCTTTTTGTTTCGTGTAATGATAAGATAGATGATAAAATTAAAAATGATCTTAAAGAGGCGTACAGGACATATAACACTCAACACACCATTAAACCTGTTGATATTTTTGATACACGAACTCCGTTGATATGGGAAATTGACGGTGAAAAAGTTTTGTATGAGTGGTAAATAAAAAGTAATATTTCAATGCAAATCAGGCACAATGTTTTGATGGTTTTAAGTAAAATTTAATTTATTATCTGAATGATTCTTTATTGATAAATTAAATTTTTACCGCGGTTGTAAATTGTTAATATATATGCTATAATAATCATCATTTGTGAATTAATATAAAGGTGGTTTAAAATGAAAAAGTCAAATGTGTTGGCTCTTATTCCGATAGGCGTGTTTGTTGTTTTTTACCTTTCGCTCGGAATTATATTTGAATATGTGATGAAAATTCCGATGGGATTTTATAACGTGCCCGTTGTTGTTGCATTTTTAATTGCGTTATTTGTAGCGATTATTCAGACAAAAGGAATTTCGCTTGATAAGAAATTTGAAATAATGGGGCAGGGGGCAGGAGACAAAAATATTATAACAATGCTTCTGATTTTCCTGCTTGCAGGTATCTTTGTCGGAGTGGTCGGCAGAGGATCAGCAGAAAGCGTTGCTTACTTTATGCTTTCCGTAACTCCGCCTAAGCTTGCAGTTGTTGTTCTGTTTCTTATCAGTTGCTTTGTTTCAACAGCTATGGGTACATCAGTCGGCACGATTACGCTCATAACGCCGATTGCTGTTGCTATTTCGGAAGGTTCGGGCTTTTCGTTGCCGTTATGTGTAGGTACGGTTGTCGGCGGCGCAATGTTTGGCGATAATCTTTCGTTTATTTCAGATACAACTATAGCTGCCTGTAACGGTCAGGGTTGTGCGATGAAAGATAAGTTCAGAACGAACCTTGCGATTGTTGTTCCTGCGGCAATTGTCACTCTTGCTTTGATATTTGCACTTTCGTTCAGTTCGGATGTTACGGGCGGAATAATGAAGGAATATGATCTTATTCAGGTTATTCCGTATGTTCTTGTTCTTATCTGCGGAATTATAGGTATCAATGTATTTGTAACGCTACTTGTCGGTATTATTTCAGGCAGTATTATTATGACTGCTACAGGCGTTGTTTCGTTCCCTGATCTTCTTGCAGGAATGGGTAGCGGTGCATCGGGAATGTTTGAAACAGCAATGGTTGCAATCCTTGTTTCCTCACTTTGTGCACTTATTAAGCATAATGGTGGCTTTGATGCACTTCTCAGCGGAATAAGACGTGTGTTCAAAGGTAAAAAAGCAGGCCAACTCGGAATCGGTCTTCTTGTCGGGCTTATGGATATAGCAACCGCCAATAACACTGTAGCGATTGTTATGGCAAACCCCATAGCAACTGAAATGGCAAAGGATTTTGACATATCGCCGAGAAAGACTGCGTCTATTCTTGATACTTTTTCTTGTATATCACAGGGATTCCTTCCGTACGGTGCACAGATTCTTGTTGCACTTTCTGCTGTGACAACTCTCGGATACAAGCTTTCGGCTTTTGATGTTATTGCAAATCTCTTCTATCCGATGTTATTGCTTTTGAGTTCTTTGGTGTTTATGTTTTTTGTTCCCGAAAAGAAAAGTAAGATATAGAACATTATTTGAGGTGAAGAAATTGCAAAAATATGCAGAAATTCTTTCTTCGATAATTCAGAAAGAATTGGTTGAACTTACAATAGCTTTGATAATTATTTTTCTGATAATTGCACTTGCTTGGTCTTATAATATTATTTACTATCATTCGAAGCAAAAGAAATATCCCAGAAAATTCAGTTACGAAAAATATGTTAAAGAAAGACGAAAGGTGTTTTTGTGCTGTGTCGCATTAACTGTTATTTTGTCCTTGATTTGTGCATTGCAATTGACCGGATATCTCAGTACAGCCGCTGAAATAAAACAAGATATTAAAAATGAATCATATTTAATTTTTAATGGAAATTATTCCATAACGGATGCGAATATGCTTCATCATGGGTTTGAAAGATGGGAAAAACTTAAAATGGAAGACGGAAAATATGCGTATGTCTATAATGACAACATTTTTGACTGGTTGTCAACTGATGAAAAAGAGCATAAAGGAAAAATTGTGTATGGAGAAAACAGTTTAGTAGTTGTTGAACTTCAGTAAAATATTAAGCTTTTAAAATATAAGCTGAATTGTAAAATTGAAAAGCTTTTAGGCTGATAACCTGTATTGCAATTTCAAATAAATTATGTTATCTTAATAAAAAAGCGAAGGAAGGGTTTTTGCATGAAAAATGTAAGCTGTGCGATTTACGGTGCGGGTTCGCTCGGAACCGTTTTGGGTGCATATATTACAAAAAACGGCGGAAAAATCGATCTTATCAACAGAAATAAGGCTCACGTTGTAGCTCTTAACGAAAAGGGTGCCACGATCAAGGGAACTGTTAATATGACGGTACCTGTTACTGCTATCACTCCTGATCAGATGAGCAAAAAATATGACGTTATTTTCCTTATGACAAAGCAGCTTTTTAATAAGGAAGTTGTAACTATGCTTAAGGAGTATCTTACAGAAAACGGAGTTATAGTTACTTTGCAGAATGGTATTCCTGAGCCCGGCATTGCAGAAATAGTCGGCGCTGAGCATACTATGGGCTGTACCGTTGAATGGGGTGCAGCACTTAATGAACCGGGTGTATGTACTCTTACAAGTGATGCTGAGAGTCTTTCTTTCCATATGGGTAAAATGGAGGGTATTTCTGACGAACAGTTCAATACTGTTAAAGAAATCCTTGAACTTATGTGTCCTGTGCACGAAGAAACAAATCTTATTGGTGCACGTTGGTCAAAGCTTCTTATCAATGCTACATTTTCAGGCCTCGGTACTGTAGTAGGCGGAGTGTTCGGTGATGTCTCAGAAAACAAGGATGCAAGAAAGGTTGCAGTACGTTGTATGAAGGAATGTATTGATGTAGGTCACGCCGCAGGTGCTGTTTTCGCTCCTGTTCAGGGTAAGGATATTACAAAGCTTTTCTACTATACAAATCCGATTAAGCGTGCTATTTCAACTCTCCTTGTTCCGATTGCTATGAAGAAGCACCGTCTTATTGAACCGTCAATGCTTCAGGACCTTAAAAACGGTAAACCCTGTGAAGTTGATGCAATCAACGGCGTTGTTTGTGAATGGGGCAGAAAGTGCGGCATTCCGACACCGATTAATGACAGAATTGTTGAAGTGATCAAGAAAGAACAGTCGGGAGAACTCAAGCTCGAAGCATCAAATATCAGATTGTTTGACGATTTGCTTTAATATTATATTGACTTGATAAAATAAAGGTGTTATAATACATACAACATTTTTGTGGAGGTATTTCTCATGGAACATATTAAGACAATCGAAACTCGTAATCTTTGTGAAAGCGCTAAGAACGGCGGTTGTGGTGAATGCCAGACATCATGCCAGTCTGCTTGCAAGACAAGCTGCGGTATTGCTAATCAGCAGTGCGAAAACACAGAGAAGGACAGCAAGTAATTTCAAAAAGATGAATGCCGCCTTTATGGCGGCATTTTTAACTATAGAAAGTTTTAAAGGAGAACCGATATGATACATCAATATCAGCTCGGCGGCTATAATATCGTTCTTGATATCTGTTCAGGTTCAGTTCACGTTGTTGACGAGGTAGCGTACGATATTATTGCAATGTTTGAAAATAACTCAAAAGAGAAAATAATTGAAGAAATCAGCAAAAAGTATGCTGAAAGAGATGATATAAGTTCTGAGGATATTGAAGAGTGTTTTTCTCAGGTTATTTCTCTTAAAGAAAACGGAAAGCTTTTTACACCCGATACTTTTGAACCTGTAGCAGGGCATCTTAAGGCAAAAACATCAGGGGTTATAAAAGCTCTTTGTATCCATATTGCGCACACCTGCAATCTTAACTGCTCATATTGCTTTGCAAGCCAGGGTAAGTACCACGGCGACAGAGCGATGATGAGCATTGAAGTCGGTAAACGTGCACTTGATTTTCTTGTTGAAAATTCAGGCTCAAGACATAATCTTGAGGTCGATTTCTTCGGCGGCGAGCCTCTTATGAATTTCGATGTTGTTAAGCAGATGGTTGAATATGCAAGAAGCATAGAAAAGAAGCATAATAAAAATTTCCGTTTTACTCTCACAACAAACGGAATGCTTATCGACGATGATGTTATTGATTTTGCAAACCGTGAAATGAGTAATGTGGTTCTGAGTCTTGACGGACGTAAGGAGATTCATGACAGATACCGTGTTGATTATACAGGAAAGGGTAGCTGGGAAACAATTGTCCCGAAGTTTCAGAAGCTTGTTGAATCACGTGGCGGTAAGAATTACTATATGCGCGGAACGTTCACACATGCTAATCCTGATTTCCTTAACGATATTAAGCAGATGCTGGATTTAGGATTTACAGAGCTTAGTATGGAACCTGTGGTTTGTTCGGACGACGATCCTTCTGCTCTTACTCAGGAAGATTTGCCGATCGTGCTTGAACAGTATGAAAAGCTTGCTGAGCTTATGAGAAAGCGTGATAAAGAAGGAAAACCGTTTACTTTCTATCACTATATGATTGATCTTACAGGTGGTCCGTGTATTTACAAACGTATTTCAGGATGCGGATCGGGCACTGAATATATGGCTGTTACACCTTGGGGCGATTTGTATCCCTGTCACCAGTTTGTTGGTGAAGAAAAATTTAAACTCGGCGACATCTGGAACGGTGTAACCAATACGGAAACTATTGAAGAGTTTGCATCGTGCAATGTATATGCGCGTCCCGAATGTCATGATTGTTGGGCAAAGCTATACTGCTCAGGCGGTTGTGCTGCGAATGCATATCATTCCACAGGCTCAATCAAGGGTGTTTACAAATACGGTTGTGAATTATTTAAGAAAAGAATGGAGTGCGCTATTGCAGTTGCAATAGCAAGAACTTTTGAGGATTGATTTTATGAACACACCGATCTGCGATTTTGTGCGTTCTTATATTGAAAAAAATGCTGTCAGGCTACATATGCCGGGACATAAGGGTAAGAGTATACTGGGGTTTGAACCTTATGATATAACTGAAATTAAGGGCGCTGACAGCCTGTATGAAGCTGACGGAATAATTAAAGAAAGTGAAGCAAATGCCAGTAAATTGTTCGGAGCATATACTTTCTATTCTGCAGAAGGGTCATCACTTTCTATAAAAGCTATGATGTACCTTACGTGTCTTTATGCAAAGAAAAGGGGAGAGAAACCTCGGATTCTTGCCGGACGAAATGCGCACAAGTCATTTATTAACGCTGCGGCGTTACTTGGGTTTGATATTGACTGGATTTATCCTTCGGATGACGAAACGTATCTCTCTTGCAATATTACTGCTGAGTTGCTGGAGGATAAACTTAAGTCTATGCTGATAAAACCGACTGCCGTATATATAACCTCACCTGATTATTTGGGAAATATGGTTGATATTTCTGCTATTTCATCGGTTTGCAGGAGTAACAACGTTTTACTTCTTGTTGATAATGCACATGGAGCGTATCTTAAATTTTTATCTGACAGTCTTCATCCTATGGATATGGGAGCAAATATGTGTTGCGATTCTGCACATAAAACTCTTCCGGTACTTACGGGAGGCGCTTATCTGCATTTATCAAACAGTTTGCCTGATTCTGTTCTGTCAGAGGTCAAGGCTGCGCTGGGTCTGTTTGGCTCCACGAGTCCCTCATATCTTATTTTACAGTCCATGGACCGTGCTAACTTATACTTGGATTCCGACTTTAGAAGTGAACTTTTATCACTGACTTATAAAATTGATATTTTAAAGAAAGCTCTTGTCGATAACAGTTACGAACTGATCGGAAACGAGCCTTTGAAAGTTACAATCAGTACTAAGTCGTACGGTTATTACGGATATGATTTTGCTGAATTGCTGGCAGAAAAAGGGTGCATTTGTGAGTATTGTGATCCTGATTTTGTGGTTTTAATGTTTACACCGCAGAATTCTGAAGATTTGTGCGTTATTGAAGATTTGTTGTTATCAATTAAACCGAAAAAAAGAATTTGTTCCGTTCCGGTAAAAGCTGCAAAACCTGAAAAAATTACCGATGTGAGGACTGCGTACTTCTCATGCTCAGAAACAGTTTCAGTTTCCGATGCAATGAACAGGGTGTTAGCATCTGCTTGTGTAAGTTGTCCTCCGGCTGTACCGGTTGTGGTTTCCGGCGAAAAAATTGATGAGAATGCCATACAGGTTTTCAGGTATTACGGTATAGAAAGTTGCAAAGTTATAAAGTAAAAACGCCGCAACAATGCGGCGTTTTTATATTACAAAGAACAATACACACATAAAATGTAATATACTTCCAATTACAACAAAAATGTGGAACACAGAATGGAAATATTTTATTTTGCTGCCGATACCGTAGAGTATTGCGCCTATTGTATATGATATACCGCCTGCAAGAAGAAGTGAAAATCCGATCGACCCCAAAAGATCAAACATAAGCTTAACGGTAAATATTATGCACCAACCCATCCCGATATACAGAACCATTGATATTATTCTGAATGTTTTGAGATCTATGGAATTCAATGTTATTCCTAAAACGGCAAGCCCCCAGATTATACCGAAAACTGACCAGCCCAAAGCAGTATTGTATTCTCTTAAGGTACACAAAGAAAAAGGTGTGTATGTTCCGGCAATAAGAAGATATATGGAGCAATGGTCAATAACCTGAAAAACTTTTTTTGCAAGGTTTGGTCTGAGTCCGTGATATATACTTGACATAGTATACAGGATTATCATCGTTGCTCCAAAAACTGATGAGCTGACTATTGCATACGCGTTTCTATGTATAGCTGAGAATACTGTAAGAAGAGCAGTTGCTGTTATTCCTGCGGTTGCGCCTATTATATGGGATACCATATTGAATACTTCTTCACCTTTGGTATATGAAGGAAGTTTTCTGTCTTTTAACTTTGTACGCATATTTCACACCTCTATTTTTGTATTATACATTAACAACAATAAAACTTTTGTTAATAATATGTGAATTTTATTGAAGTTAAATTAAATATTCATTTAAATTCTTTTTAGGTATTGTTTTATTTGTTTTTTTTGCTATAATAGACCCAAACAGCTCGAAAGGCGGCTTTTTATGAATATAATTGTAGTTGGTATCGGAAAGGTTGGTTACACTGTTGCAGAACAGCTTGTGGCTGAGAATCACGATGTTACCGTTATTGATACTAACGAAATTGTTCTTTCAGATACAATAGAAGAACTTGATGTGCGCGGTGTTCACGGAAACGGAGCGTCAAGAAAAGTTCTTATAGAAGCGGGTATTGATGAGTGTGACCTGTTGATTGCACTTACCGGTGGTGACGAAACCAACCTTCTTTGTTGTCTTCTGGCTAATAAACTTGGTGCAAACGGTACTATTGCCCGAGTAAGAAATCCTGAATATAACGAAGATATAAGGCTTATTAAAGACAGTCTGGGTCTTTCTATGTCTGTAAACCCCGAAAAGGAAGCTGCAGAGGAAATGTTCAGAATTCTTCGTTTCCCGTCAGCTAAAAATGTTGATATATTCGCTAAAGGTAAAGTTGATCTCGTAAGTCTTGTTGCAAACTCCAGATGCAATATGTGCGGTAGGTCAATTAAAGATATTTTCTCAAAAGTCAGGTCAGAGGCTCTTATATGTGCAATTGAGCGTGATAATGAGATTATAATTCCTAACGGTGATACCGTTATTTGTGAAAATGATACTATTGCACTCCTTGCTGAACCGAAAGAAATTGCTCCGTTTTTTAAAGAAGTTAATATTCCTATTGCAGGCGTCAAAGATGTAATGATAATCGGCGGTGGCAGACTTGGTTTGTATCTTGCATTTGAACTTCGGCGTCATAATATAAATGTTACGATTATTGAAAAAAATAAGGCTACTGCTGAAAATTTAAGCTTTTTGCTCCCGGATGCAAATGTTATCTGCGGTGACGGAACAAACCGTTCGCTTTTGATTGAAGAAGGGTTGCTTGATGTTGACGCGGTATGTTGTCTTACAGGCATTGATGAAGAGAATATTCTTCTCTCTCTTTATGCAAAAAGTGTTTCTCCTGATACAAAGACAATAACAAAGGTAAACAAGATATCATTCCAGGAGGTAATTCGTTCGCTTGATCTTGACAGCGTCATTTACCCCAAAAACATTACAGCAAATAAGGTTCTTCAGCATGTCCGTGCAAGACAGAACAATATCGGAAGCAACTTGGAAACTCTTTATAAAATCATTGATAATAAGGTTGAGGCTCTTGAATTTCATGTCGGGGAAGACAGTGTTCTTTTGGGAAAGACCCTTGAGGAACTGAAGTTTAAAGGTAATGTGATCGTTGGTTGTATCACCCGTAAGGGTAAAGTGTTTATTCCGCACGGTAAGGATACATTCAAGGTGGGAGACTCGGTTATTATAGTTACAACCATCAAGGGTCTTTCAGATCTTGATGATACAAAGGGATAATTCTATGAACAGAAGAATGATTTTTTACATATTGGGTGTTGTACTGCTGAGTGAAGCAGGGTTGATGCTTTTACCGGTTTTTGTTGATTTATACTATCGCGAAGGACAGTTTGTTAACTATCTTATAACGATTTTTGCTCTTCTTGTGTCCGGTGTGATTTTAACAAGGCTAAAACCAAAGAACAAGACCATTCATGCGCGAGATGGGTTTGTTATTGTTTCTTTTGGTTGGATCCTTATGAGTTTGTTCGGTGCTATCCCTTTATTTTTAAGCGGTGAAATACCTGACTATCTTGATGCAGTGTTTGAAACTGTTTCGGGTTTTACAACCACGGGAGCCAGCATACTTACTGATATTGAAGCTTTGTGTCATGCAAATCTTTTCTGGCGAAGCTTTACTCATTGGATTGGCGGTATGGGTGTACTTGTATTTGTTATGGCTGTTCTTCCTCTTGCCGGTGGTGGCGGAGACCTTCATCTTATGAGGGCAGAAAGTCCGGGGCCGGATGTCGGAAAACTTGTTCCTAAGTCACTTTCTACTGCAAGAATTCTTTATGGCATATATCTTGCTCTTACATTGATTGAGATAATTATGCTCCTGATAGGCGGTATGCCTTTTTTTGACAGCGTTACGCATACATTCGGAACTGCCGGCACCGGTGGATTCGGTATAAAAAACGACAGTATCGCGGGATATAGCAACTATATTCAGGGTGTCATTACTGTGTTTATGGCATTGTTTGGTATAAATTTCAATTTATATTTCCTGCTATTATGTGGCAATTTTAAAGCTGTACTCAAGAGTGAAGAGTTGCGTACATATATATTGATTATGTTTACTGCTGTTATGCTTATTACTTTTGATATCAGAACACTTTTTGCGACGGGTACGGATGCTTTGCGCCATGCTGCTTTCCAGGTAAGTTCAATAATGACCACAACCGGATTCTCAACAACAGATTTTAATCAATGGCCTGATCTCAGTAAGGTTATACTTCTGGTTGTTATGTGTATCGGTTCTTGTGCCGGAAGTACGGGCGGCGGAATTAAAGTAGCCAGAGTAATTCTTGTTTTTAAAAATGCAAAAAGAGAACTGAAGCATCTTCTCCATCCGAGGAGTGTAAATGTTGTTACATTTGACGGAAAACGTGTTACAGATGATGTTATGCAGAGCACAAGTGTTTATATGTGTCTTTATATCATTATTCTGGCAGTGTCTGTTGTTCTTGTTTCGTTTGATAATGTTGATCTTGTAAGTAATTTTACGGGTGTTATTGCAACTCTGAATAACATCGGACCCGGTTTGGGTACTGTTGGTCCGACAGGAAATTTTTCAGTTTACAGTTGGTTCTCAAAGTGTATATTCATAATTGATATGCTATTCGGCAGACTTGAGATATTCCCGTTATTGCTTCTTTTTTCAAAGAAACCAAAGTCAAGAAAAAATGTTTTATAATGTGTTGAACAGCCGATTGTAACAGTCGGCTGTTTAATTATAATTTTATTAAAAATATTTTAATAAAACAGTTGACAAATCAGTTTTTTGTGGTACAATAATCAAGCATCCGGGTGTAGCGCAGGTGGTAGCGTGCTTGAATGGGGTTCAAGAGGCCGTGAGTTCGAGTCTCGCCACTCGGACCATAATAGTCACAGAAACGTCAGTTTCGGTGGCTATTATTTTTTTGTTTGAAAAGTAAGTTTTAATATGATAAAATTAATATGCTATATTTTTTTCAGTTCAGGTGGGGATAATATGGAATGTAAAAGAATGTTAAAAACCGATTGGAAGGCGAAGTGGATCTGGCTTAATAAGGCTGAAAACGATAAAAATGCCTGGCTTTGCTTTAATAAAAAGATAAGTATTGCAAAAGTTCCCGAAAAGCTTATGGCACGGATTGCCGCAGAAAATAAATATTGGCTTTATATAAACGGAGTATGTGTTGTTCGTGAGGGTGGACTGAAAAGAGGTCCTACACCGACAGGATGTTACTATGATGAAGTCGATATTTCAGAATATCTTGTCTGTGGCGAGAACCTTATTTGTGTTCTTGTATGGTATTGGGGTAATGAAGCCAGTTACTCAAGCTCTGATGCAGGTCAGGGCGGATTACTGTTTGAAGCTGTTAGTGATGATTTTTCGATTCTTTCAGATTGCAGCTGGAAAGTTATAAAAAATCCTGCATTCAAAGAGGATAAAGGCAAGCTTCAGCCTAACTACAGACTTCCCGAAAGTAACATTTACTTCGATGCACGTGATGAAATATCCGATTGGAATCAGCCGGGCTATGATTTTTCAGCTTGGGATAACGCAACTGAATATGCTGTCGGAGGAGAAGGCTGTTGGGGAAAAACGTATCTGAGAGAAATCCCTTTATTTAAAGATTTTGGTTTAAAAGACTATGAAAACAGCAGTGAGTTTGAAAACACAAGTTTCAGACTCAAGAAAAAAATCACACTTAAAGTACCGTATAATGCTCAGCTGACCCCGTATGTCAAGGTTGAGTCTAAAGCCGGTAAGAAAATCGTAATTACTACCGAAAACACACATACAGGCTCAATTCACAGTACATATGTAACAAAAGACGGCGCACAGGAATTTGAATCGCCCGCATGGTTTAACGGTGAACAGATTACTTATGAAATTCCGTCAGGTGTTAAAATATTAAGTCTTAAATACAGAGAAAGCGGATATAACACTGAGTTTTGCGGTGATTTCAACTGCGAAAATAAAGATCTGAATATCCTTTGGCAGAAATCGCTGCGTACACTTTACGTTACAATGCGTGACAATTTCATGGACTGTCCCGACAGAGAAAGAGCTCAGTGGTGGGGTGACGTGACCAATGAAATGATGATGACGATGTATAGCCTTGCTCCGTCATCATACGACCTTTATCTCAAAGGCGTAAACACAATGCTTTCACATATCAATCCTGTTACTAAAGTGTTACAGACAGTTGTACCGATTAAGAATGATTATTTTGAACTTCCTTGTCAGCAGCTTGCAGGTGTGTGCGGATTCTGGACATACTATATGTACACGGGTGATATTGACTTTATAAAAAATGTTTACATAGCTGCTGTTGACTACGTTAATTTATGGGAAATCAGCAATAGCGGTCTTGTTGAACACAGAAGCGGCTCTTGGGATTGGCAGGACTGGGGTTCTAAAATTGATGTTGTTCCTCTTGAGAATGCGTGGTATTACTGTGCAATGTCAAGTGTTAAAAATATGTCAGAGCTTTTAGGCGATGACAAAGTAACTGCTGAGTTTGCCGACAGAATGAAAACGCTGTATTCAGCGTATCAGGCACTGTGGACAGGTGAGGGGTACAGAAGTCTCGATAATGAAGGATACGATGACAGAGGAAACGCTGTTGCTGTACTCTCAGGGCTTTGTCCTGAAGAAAACTATTCACAAATAGAAAGAGTGCTTTTCAACACAAGAAATTCGAGCCCGTATATGGAGTACTATGTGCTTGAATCATTGTGCCGTATGGGCAGATACTCTCTTGCAGAAAAAAGAATGTGCGAGAGATACAGAGAGATGATTGACGAGGATTATACAACCTTGTGGGAAAACTGGATAAAAAATGACGGTACCTCCAACCATGCGTGGACAGGCGGACCGTTGGTTATTATGAGCAAACATATCGCAGGAATTAAACCGTTATGCGCCGGGTATAATGAGTTTGAAGTTAAACCTCGGTATGATTTACACAACAATATTATTTGTACAGTGCCGACAGTACAGGGTTTGATTAAGTTCAGCTATGAGTCGAAAGATGAACAGACTGTTATTAATCTTGAATATCCCGAAAACTGCAAAGTAAAGTTGTATATCTTTGAAAAAGCGGCTGCTACGGTTAACGGTAAGTCTATCCAAACTGACGGAACAGTATTGTTATTATAAAATGCTTGTAAGTATCATAATTATGGGATAATATTGACATTATTAATGTTATTTGATAGAATATCAACATAGACCACCCATGAGGGAGTAGTTTGCACGATAGTGTGGATATGTCAACAAGTGCACGGCTTCGGCCTGGCATATCTTTATAAACGAGACTCATGTGCAGCAGAGCTGTACGGAGTTTTATGCGATTTAAGACCGAGTTACAGTAAGCTGTTTCTTGGTCTTTTGATTTATATTTAATTTTGAAGGGAGAATTCAAAATGAAGTTCTATTCAATGGACGCTAATTCAGTTCTTGATGAACTTAAGGCTGTCAAAGAAGGTCTGACAACCGCTGATGCTGAAAAAAGGCTTGCCAAGCATGGTAAAAACAAGCTCCAGGAAGGCAAGAAGGAAAGCATGATCGTCAAATTCTTCAAACAGATGGCTGACCCGATGATCATTGTTCTTCTTGTTGCTGCGGCACTTTCGGGTGTTACTGCGGTTTGGGAAGGTGAATCATTTGCAGACGTATTCATTATCCTTTTTGTTGTTATCCTTAATGCTGTTCTCGGTGTTGTTCAGGAAAGCAAAGCTGAAGAGGCTATTGAGGCACTTAAAACAATGACCGCGGCAAATTCCAAGGTTCTCCGAGACGGTAAGCTTATGGTCGTTCATAGCGAAGACCTTGTACCTGGTGATATCGTTCTTCTTGAAGCAGGCGATGCTGTTCCTGCCGATGCAAGAATTCTTGAATGTGCTTCAATGAAGGTCGAAGAAAGCGCTTTGACAGGTGAATCTGTACCTGTTGTTAAAAAGGCAGATACACTTTCTGCTGAAAAAGAAGTTCCTCTCGGCGACCGTAAAAATATGGTTTACATGGGTAGTACCGTTGTTTACGGCAGAGGCACCGTTGTTGTGTGCGGAACAGGTATGAATACTGAAATGGGTAAGATTGCAGATGCTCTTACTCTCGCTCAGGATGAGCAGACACCGCTACAGAAAAAGCTTGCAGGTCTCAGCAAAATCCTCACATGGCTTGTTCTCGGTATCTGCGTGGTTATGTTTGCTGTCGGTGTTATCAAGGCAGGCGAGTTTACTCCTGAAGTAATTATTGATACATTTATGGTTGCTGTCAGCCTTGCTGTTGCAGCTATTCCCGAAGGTCTTGCGGCTGTTGTTACAATTGTACTTTCAATCGGTGTAACAAAGATGGCAAAGAGAAATGCGGTTATCCGTAAACTTACTGCGGTTGAAACTCTCGGTTGTGCACAGATTATCTGCTCCGATAAGACAGGTACTCTTACACAGAATAAGATGACTGTTGTTGAAAATCATTCTGCGGATGATAATTTGCTTGCAAAAGCAATGTGCCTTTGTACTGATGCTGAAGTTGACGAAGATATCGGTGAGGCTGTCGGTGAGCCGACAGAGGCAGCTCTTGTAAACTATGCTTATAAGATTAAGCTTAATAAGAATGAACTTAAAAAAGTTGCTCCTCGTGTAGGTGAGGCTCCGTTTGATTCAATGAGAAAGATGATGAGTACGGTTCATTCTGAAGGCAGCAAGTTTGTTCAGTACACCAAAGGTGCTCCTGATGAAATCCTTAAGAGATGTACATCCGTTCTTACAGAGAACGGTGTCGTACCGATGACTGATGCTCACAGGGATGAGATCAGAAAAACGAATAAGGGTATGGCTGATAAGGCGCTCCGCGTTCTTGCAGGTGCATATAAAGAATATTCAGCTAAACCGGAATCTTTTGAACCGGCTTCTCTTGAAGATGATATGATCTTTATCGGTCTTTCAGGTATGATTGACCCTGTAAGACCTGAGGTTAAGCTTGCTGTTGAAGAGTGTAAGGGTGCAGGTATCCGAGCAATTATGATTACGGGTGACCATATCGATACAGCTGTAGCAATTGCAGCCGAACTCGGTATCCTTGATGATCCGTCACAGGCAATTATGGGTCAGGAGCTCGACAAATTAAGCGACGAAGAGCTTGACAAGGTTATTGATAAGTACAGCGTTTATGCCCGTGTTCAACCCGAACATAAAGTACGTATCGTTAACGCATGGAAAAACAGAGGCAAGGTCACTGCCATGACAGGTGACGGCGTTAATGATGCACCGAGTATCAAGTCAGCCGATATCGGTATCGGAATGGGTATCACGGGTACCGACGTTACAAAGAATGTGGCTGATATGATTCTTGCTGACGATAACTTTGCCACTATCGTAGCCGCAGTAGGTGAGGGTAGAAAGATTTATGCAAACATCAGAAAGTCTATTCAGTTCCTTCTTTCTTCAAATCTTGCAGAGGTTGTAAGCGTTTTTGTTGCCACACTTCTCGGTTTCACAATCCTTAAGCCTGTGCATATGCTCTGGATTAACCTTATTACAGACAGTCTTCCTGCACTGGCACTCGGTATGGAACACGGTGAAGCAGATGCAATGAAGAAGGCTCCTCGTGACCCGAAGGCAGGAATATTTGCCGGCGGTGTCGGTTTTGATGTTGCATACCAGGGTGTGTTTGTTGCGATTCTTACAATTGTATCTTACTTTATCGGACATTGGCTCGAAACAGGAAACTGGGCATTCAATATTGAAAGCGGTCACGGTATGACGATGGCTTTCCTTACAATGAGCCTTGCGGAAATTTTCCAGAGCTTTAATATGCGCTCACAAAGAGGTAGTCTCTTTGGTCTTAAAAAGCAGAACAAATGGCTTCTCGGTGCAGCAGTTCTTGCTTTGATCCTTACAACAGTTGTTATTGAAATACCTTTCCTTGCAAAAGCATTTGAATTTGAAGTAATCAGTTTGGATGAATATGCTATTGCATTCGGACTCGGCTTCTCAATTATTCCTCTTGTTGAAATTGTAAAATTCTTCCAGAGAATCTTCATGAAGAAAAGGTAAAATATTAGGTTGAAGGGGTGCTCGGGCACCCCTTTTTTGTTTTAATAAAAAACATCAAGATATAGAAAAATAATCATTGACATATTGATGATGTTGATATATAATACTATTCTGTAGGCACTATGCGGATAAGGCGGTATAGTGCAGTAAATCGGATAATCCGAAAATTTTCACGTTTTGAAACGGAGGTCAGAAAAATGAAAAGAACATATCAGCCCAAGAAGCGTCACAGAAAGATGGAACACGGTTTCCGTAAAAGAATGGCTGACAGAAACGGCCGCAAGGTTCTTGCTCGCAGAAGAGCTAAGGGCAGAAAGCAGTTGTCTTACTAATTTTCAGGGTTGTACCCACCGTTGAACGGATTTGATATTTTTGCCCGATATGAGATTTAATGTATTAAAGCAAAATAGCGATTTCCGAAGGGCTTACGGCAGAGGAAAATCATACTCGGATCCTGCGTTGGTTACTTATGTTTTGAAGAATAACCGCGCGGGAATTTGCCGTATGGGTATAACAACAAGTAAGAAAATCGGAAATGCGGTTGAGCGTAACCGCTGCCGCAGGATAATACGTGCGGCGTTTCACGAAATCTCTCCGATGTTGAACGGAGGGTATGATTTTGTTTTTGTAGCACGTACAAGAACGATTAAAAAGAAAAGCACCGATATTAAGAAGATTATGCTTCAACATTTGAAAAAGGCAGGCGTGATAGAACAATGAAGAATTGCCTTATCAGTGTTATCATGTTTTATCAACGGCATATTTCGCCGCATTTGCCGCCTATGTGCAGATACTATCCTACTTGTTCACATTATGCGGTTGAAGCAATTCAGGTGCACGGAGCTTTTAAAGGCTCGCTTTTAACTTTAGGTAGGTTGCTCAGATGCAACCAGTTGTTCAAGGGTGGTTATGACCCTGTTCCGCCTAAAAAAGAAAAGGGTCATAAACATTAAAGGAGTTTGAATGCTGTGGCAGGTATCTATGAATTTTTATATGACGTTATAAGTCCGATCTTCGGATATATAATGCTGTTTTTCTACAGTATTGTTGACGGACTTAACGCAAGTTATGGCTTTGCAATTATTCTCTTTACTATCTTTGCACGTATGATTATGCTTCCTACGACAATCAATCAGCAGAAGGGAATGGCTAAGCAGCAGCGTCTTGCTCCGAAATTAAGACGTATTCAGGAAAAGTATGCGGGTAACCAGCAGAAGATTCAGGAAGAAACACAGAACCTTTACGCACGTGAGGGTTATAATCCTATGTCTGCAGGTTGTGTTCCTCTTCTTATCCAGATGCCGTTCATTATTGGTCTTTTTGGTGTTCTTTATAATCCGTTGCGTTATGCTATTGGTCTTGATAAGGGCACGACTGACCTTCTTGTCGATGCTTTTGTTAAAATGGCAAACGACACAGGTCTTGATATTGGCAAAACAGAAATATATTATCCTCTTTATCTGCTTCAGCATTTTGAAAAATTCTCTGAATATTTCACTGCAGGCATCGAGGGCGTTTCGGCCGCTGCATTGCAGAAAGTTGAAACTTTTGTAGCTAACGACAGATTTATTTTCTTTGGTTTGGAACTTGGTGTTAAGCCTGATTTTAAATCAAAGTATGTTGCTATTCCTGTTTTGTCCGGTCTTACTTCTCTTGCAAGTGCTTATATTACTCAGAGGCAGCAGAAAAAGTCAAATCCTGCAGCAAATGCACCCGGCGCGGGTTGTACTATGCTTATGATGCCCGTAATGTCTGTATGGTTTACAACTATGTTCCCGACAGGTATCGGTGTTTATTGGATTGTTTCAAACATTTTTGCTATGATTCAGTCTGTTGTTATGAGGAAGATTTATTCTCCGCAGAAGAATGTTGCTAAAGATATGGTGAAAGAAACGATTGAAAGACGCTCAAGAGAAGACAGCGTAAAGCGCATCAATAAATAATTCAGAAATCTGACACACTAAGTGTATAATTTTAAAGTTAAGTATTTACAGGTGGTGAAACCATTGATAAAGGAAGCATTCGGTAAAGGTGCTACTAATGAAGAAGCTATCGAAGCGGCAAAAACCGAACTCAACGCTCCGTGGGATGCGGACGTTCAGGTTGAGCTTATAAAAATGGCAAAGAAAAAGACATTAGGTCTTTTTGGTGGTTCTCTTGCAGAAGCAAGAGCATATTATGAGATTCCCGATGAGGTTAAGTCGGCTCCAAAAAAGCAGGCAAAGGAAACAAAAGCAAAATCTCAGCAGAAGGTTACAAAGAAACCTGAAGAAAAGAAGCCGGAACCTCAGAAGGTTGAAGTTAAGACTGAAGTCGCAGAAACTCCTGAAAAGGAAATGTTTGTTGGCGAAGCTTCAAAGAAAGCTGAAAAGTATATCCGTTCAATCCTTGAAGGTATGGGTGTCGGCGATATTTCAATTTCAGTTGCTGAGGATGATGAAGGTGTTGTTGCTCAGCTCGATTGCGGTAACGATTACGGTTATATAATCGGCAGAAGAGGCGAAACTCTTGACGCTATCCAGTATCTTACAAGACTTGTTATAAACAAGGGTAACGACGGATACAAGAGAGTTTCAATCAATGCAGGTAACTACAGAGAAAAGAGAGAGGAAACGCTCCGTGAGCTTGCAAAGAAAAATGCGGCAAGAGTTAAAAAATACGGACGTAACGTTTCACTTGATCCGATGAATCCGTATGAAAGAAGAATTATTCATACAACTATACAGGAAATTGAGGGTGTTGATTCACATTCAGTTGGTTCTGAAAGTGACAGAAGAGTTGTAATCACTCTTGCGGAAGGATTTACTGCTACAAATCCGAGCCAGAGAGGCGGACGCAGAAATGATTACAGAAGCAGAAACAGTGCTAAATCTTCAGTTGCATCTCAGCCGACACGTGCTCCGCGTTCAGATTCCGCAGGTACAAATCTTTACGGTAAGATTGAGCCTAAAAACTAAGAGGAATATTTTTGAATCTGAAGCGAACAATAGATTAAATTGTTCGCTTCTGGACTTTTAAAGCATACTTTCACACTTTACATCGTTGAATGGAGTGATATGGTAAGATGGATAAAGATAAGATGACAAACGATGAATTAAATGATCTCTATGATTTCAACAAGAAGTATGAACATTATCTTTCAAATGAAGATGAAGAAGTTAAATCTTATGAAGAGCCTTCTAATAATATAGAAGTTGATTTTGCGGACAGTAATGATGAGTATGTAGATATTTCTTCATATTCAGAAGGTAATGCCGACTTCTATATGCATCCACGTGTCGACGACGAAGTTGAGAATAATTCCGGTTTTGTAACAGCTGAAAATAATATGGAAGTCAAGGGTAGAAAGAATAAAAAGGGTAATTTTTTCACACGAAATAAGAAAAAAAACCTTAAGATAATAGCTTTGTCGCTTGTAATTGTAATTCTTTTAGGTTGCGGTGGCGGACTCGGATATTTTTATTTATATTATTTTTCCGAAGGAAGCTACGGTGACAGCGGACTTGACTTTAATGATCCGTTTACCGAGCAGGTCATTTATGAAGAAGATCATAACTGGCAGGCGATGGGTGATGTTGATGCCAATTCTCTTAACGGTTTCCTTTATTCGTGGGCGAATAACGGCGGCGAAAAGATGTTTAGTAAGAATGTTATAAACGTTCTTCTTTGCGGTGTTGACAGTGAAACAGGTAAAGCTGATTCAGGTCGCTCTGATATTATGATGTTGGTTTCAATCAACAAGAAAACTGAAACTATCACGCTTGTTTCGCTTTTGCGTGACAGTTGGACATATATGTCTTTGCCGAGAGCAGACGGCACTTATTATGATTATTATTTCAAGCTTAATTCTGTTTATATTTACGGTGGTCCTACTACGCTTCTGAACACTATAGAGAATAACTTTAAAATTGAAATCGATCAGTTTATTGCCGTTGATTTCAAATCATTCCCGAAACTTATTGATGCTTTGGGCGGAGTTACTGTTGAAGTTCAGGACTACGAATCTAAGTACATCAGACGTACGTCTTCGCATAAAAACTTCCCTTCAGGCGAAGCTACTCTTAACGGTTCTCAGGCTCTTATTTACAGCCGAATCCGTAAATGTGATGCTGACAGTGATATCAGCAGAACCAGAAGACAGCGTTCAGTAATCAAGGGTCTTCTTGACAGTGCTAAGGCTGCGACAAACGGACAGCTTCTTAATGCATTCAAGCAGGTTTCTCCGTTCCTCAGGACAGGCTATACGCAGTCGGAAGTTGCATCGTTGATAGCTCAGGCGTATTCAAACGGTTGGATGGATTACAAGCTAGTTGAAATTGTTTTGCCGGCTGAAGACTATGTTGACAGAGTTTCTACAAAAATTGACGGTCACTGGGCATGGGTTGCTGATTATGCGGCTTGTGCACAGAAATTGCAGAAGGCACTTTATGGTGAAACGAACATTATTCTTTCACAGGATAGAAATAGTGTTCTTGATCTTGTGACTAACAACCGCAGACCGAGCAGTTCGAACAATTCGGAAACGGGCAACAGCACAGGCAATAGCTCTGATTATAATAATGGCAACGGTTCATCCGGTGATTCAAATTCAGCAACCGGTAGTGATTATGTTCCGACCGAAAATTCCGGTACGCAGAATGATAATTCCGGCGTAACTGAATCGACGACATCCGGTAGATTCCCGAATATAAGCGATTTAATTCCCTCAATTCCGACGCGTCCTACAGCAGGTAACTCAGAACCGGAAGTGTCGGACAATAATCCGGATAATGAAACACCATCCGGTGAAGAAACCGAATAATTGTGTAATAAAGCTCTCTGCCAAGCGGAGAGCTTTAAAATTTTTACTTGTTTTATTGATGAGATTGTTGTAGAATTAAACTATTAAAAATTCGGAGATTATTATGACTGTATTGAATGTTCAGAATTTATCCTTTTCCTTCGGTGAAAGGGAGTTGTTTTCTAAAGTTAATTTTGACATCAATGATAAAGAAAAGGTTGGGTTTATCGGAGCTAACGGTGTCGGTAAAACTACTTTGTTTCATCTTATCAGGGGTGAATATGAACCTGATGAAGGTGTTGTAATTAAATCAAAAGATGTGAAAATCGGTTATATGGAACAGCACACCTGTTCAGAGAAAGGCCGTACACTTATTGACGAAATTTTAAGCGTGTTTGACTATCTTTCTGAAATGGAAGCTGAACTTGAAAGTGTAAATTACAAGCTTTTAAACGGTATTGGAGATGCAAACGAAAACATAAAACTCCAGGATGAACTCACTTTAAAGTTTCAGAATGAAGGCGGACTTACATATAAAAACCGTGCCCGCAGTGCACTGACGGGTCTTGGGTTTGATGAGTCGGATTTTTCGATGACCACTGATAAACTCAGCGGAGGACAGCGTTCAAAGATTGCACTTGCAAAGCTGCTTCTTTCAAAAAGCAATCTTCTTTTACTTGATGAACCTACCAATCATCTTGATATTAAATCTGTTGAGTGGCTTGAATCTTTTTTGAAGAATTATACAGGTGCTGTTTTTGTTATATCCCACGACAGATATTTCCTTGATAAAATTACTGATAAAACAGTTGAGCTTGAAGGCAATAAAGTTAGATGTTATAAGGGAAATTATTCGGAATTTATTAAAAAGAAAAAAGCTGAGCAAAAGGCAATTGAAGAAAAATATGAGTGCGATATTAAAGAGATTGAACGCCTTGAGGGGATTGTTGCTCAGCAAAGACAATGGAACCGCGAGAAAAACATAAAAACAGCAGAAAGTAAATTAAAACAGATTGAGCGAATCAAGGAACAGTTAGTCATTCCGGACAGTAAGGTTGAACGTATCCGTGTTTCTTTTGAACCTAAATTTGTCAGCGGAAATGATGTAATAATTGCAAACGGCTTGTGCAAATCTTTCGGTAACAAGTGTATATTCAGAAACATTGATATGCATATTACTCGCGGAGAAAAAGTCTTTTTACTCGGTGATAACGGTTGCGGTAAGACAACACTCCTGAAAACACTTATGGGCGAGTATAAGCCTGATGAAGGCAAGTTCATCTTTGGTGAAAATGTGTCAAAGGGCTATTTCGATCAGGTTCAGGCAAAGCTTGATCTTAATAAAACTGCAATTGAAGAAATATGGTCAGCTTATCCGCAGATGATGCAGACAGCGATAAGAAACGCTCTTGCGGCATTTTTATTCAAAGGTGACGATGTTTTTAAGTTAATGCGCGAGTTAAGCGGTGGCGAGAGAGCAAGAATTGCTTTACTGAAATTGATGCTCGGAGGGTTCAATCTTTTACTGCTTGACGAGCCTACAAATCATCTCGATGCTTTTTCAAGAGAAGAACTTGAAAATACACTGCTTGATTACAGTGGAACAATGCTTATTGTTTCACACGACAGATATTTTATCAACAAGCTCAGTTCACGAATTCTTGAGATGAATGAAAAGGGCATAACGGAGTATCTCGGTAATTATGATTATTACCTTGAAAGAAAATCTGTTTCAGATGAAAGCGTTGTTGTAAAAGATAAGCCTGCAGTTAAGGTTAATGACTATAAATTAAAAAAAGAGATTGCAGCTGAACAAAGAAAGCTTAAATCACAGCTGTCAAAAACTGAAGATGCAATATCTCAACTTGAAGCACAGATTGCAGAAATTGAAGGTATACTAAATTCTTCTGAAGTTCAGAGTGATTATGAAAAGCTTATTGAGTTTACTGAAAAGCTCAAAGAAAAAAATGAAGAGCTTGACGAAAAATATCTTCTCTGGGAAGAATTACAAGATAAAATTATTGATTGATTATTGGAGGTATCATTATGAAACTTGGTATTACGTTATTTAATTTTCACAGCATTATTGACACTTTTGAAGATCTTGACAATGTTCTTTCAAAACTTTCGGAAATGGGTGTTGAGGTTGTTCAGGTTTCAGGAATAGGCAAATTGGATAATTATAAGGTAGCGGAATATTGTAAAAAATATAATATGGAAGTTTGCCTTACACACGTTCCGATGGACAGAATTCTTAATGATACCGATGCGTTGATTGATGAACACAAAGCTCTCGGATGTAAAAATATAGGTCTCGGTTGGAGTCCCGAGGAATACCGTTCGGTCGAAGGAATGAAAAAATATGTTGCTGATTTTACACCTGCTGCACAGAAAATCAAAGATGCAGGTTTTCAGTACGCTTATCATAACCACCATTTTGAATTGGAACGATATGACGGCAGAACACAGCTTGATATTATGATCGAGGATACAGATCCTGATTTATTCAACTTTATTCTTGATACACATTGGCTTCAGACGGGTGGAGTTTATCCTCCTGATTACATAAGGAAAGTCAAGGGCAGAATGAAGGTTTGTCATTTCAAGGACTATAAAATTGAAGACAATGAAAGGAAGTTTGCTGAAATCGGAACAGGCAATCTCAATCTGGATGAGTGCTACAGAGCGTGCGTTGAAAGCGGTGTTGAGTACATAATAATTGAACAGGACAGCTGTGATATTGATTTGTTCGAATCAGCAAAAATCAGCTTTGAAAACCTGAAAAAAATCGCTGCCCGAAATTCCTGAAAGGTCTTGACAAAAGGGAAATATTATGATAATATTTTTCAAAATATTCAAAGACTGTGACGAAGAGTGCTCATTGTAGTTTGTTTCAGAGAGTCGGTGGTTGGTGTAAGCCGACAGATAATTACCTTGAGTCTGTAGCTTCTGAGTCGGAGGGAAGAACGCGAAAGGTTAGTAGAACCCTCTCGTATTGCTGCGTAAAAGCATAGGACTTATCGGAGTCTGAAGGGGCACTTTAATGTGCAATTTGAGTGGTACCGCGGGTTTATATACTCGTCTCAAAGTAAAAATCTTTGGGACGGGTTTTTTTATGTCCCTGAGGAAAGGTGATTTTATGGCTAGGGAAATTACAGGACTTGATTTTCGCCTCAACGAAATGGCGAACAGAATTAAGGAACTTCGTGAAATCGTTGGTTTTACTCCTGCCGAGATGGCGGAAAAAACAGGCGTAAGCATCGAAGAATATATTGAATGTGAGCGCGGTAATGTTGACCTGAACTTTGCATTCCTTTACAGATGCGCTATGGCTTTCAATGTTGACGTAACTGATATTATTGAAGGTAAAAGCCCGAAGCTTGCAACATATACTGTTACAAGACGCGGTGAAGGTCAGAAGGTAAGTTCTGCGCACGGAATGGAATACTACAACCTTGCATCTTCTTTTAAAAATAAGATTTGTGAGCCGTTGTTTGTTAAGTGCGATCCTGCACCGGATGCAGCTGATATCGCTCTTACAACACATGAAGGACAGGAGCTTGACATCGTTCTCAGCGGTTCAATCAAATTCCAGATCGGTAAGCATATTGAAATTCTTAATGCGGGTGATACTGTTTATTTTGACAGCTCAACACCTCACGGTATGATTTCTGCAAGCTCGGAACCGTCATATTTTTATGCTATTCCGTTGAGCACTTCGGGTGATATTGTTGCTCGTGATACAAAGATTGATGATGAATCGCCGAAAAGAACGGGAACAGGTAAAAGAATTTATCACAACTTTATTCATCCGAAAGAAGATGAATCGGGTGCTCTTCTTTCACTGAAATATGAAAATGAAGAAAAGTTTAACTTTGCTTTTGATATTGTTGACGGTCTCGGTAAGAAGTGTCCCGATAAAACAGCTATGCTTCACGTTGATGTGAACAAGAATGAACGTCGTTTTACCTTCCGCGAAATGATGGAATACTCTTCACAGACAGCAAACTATTTCAAGTCACTCGGAATCAAGAAGGGTGACAAGGTAATGCTTATACTTAAAAGACATTATCAGTTCTGGTTCTCTCTTCTTGCCCTCCATAAGCTCGGTGCTGTCGCAATTCCTGCAACGTACCTTCTTCAGGAGCATGACCTTGAATACAGATTCAATGCTGCTGAGGTAAGTGCTATTGTATGTACTTCAGACGGAGATACTGCACATCAGGTTGAGCTTGCTATTGAGAAAGCACCGTCAGTAAAAACAAAGATTATTGTCGGTGAGGCTCGTGACGGTTGGCATAATTTTAATGAAGAATACAAGTTGTTCAACAATGTGTTTGAAAGAACAGAAGATTCCGCTTGCGGCAGTGATGAGATGCTTATGTTCTTCACTTCAGGTACAACCGGCTATCCTAAAATCGCAACACATAACTATAAATATCCGTTGGGTCATTTTGTTACAGCTAACTATTGGCATTGTGTAAATCCTGACGGACTCCATCTTACAATTTCAGATACAGGCTGGGCAAAGGCTCTCTGGGGTAAACTTTACGGTCAGTGGCTTTGCGAAGGCGGAATATTCGTTTATGACTTTGACCGTTTCAATGCCGCGGATATTCTTCCGATGTTCAGAAAGTACAATATTACAACGTTCTGTGCACCGCCGACGATGTATCGAATGATGATCAAGGAAGACCTTACAAAGTACGATCTCAGCTCAGTTGAGCACGCAACAATCGCAGGTGAGGCACTTAACCCCGAAGTATTCCGTCAGCTCAATAAGCTTACGGGTCTTAAGGTTATGGAAGGTTTCGGACAGAGTGAAACAACTCTTGTTATCGGTAATCTCTTCGGTTCAGACCATCGCCTCGGTTCAATGGGTAAACCCGTTCCGTCATTTGATGTTGACCTTGTTGATGCTGAAGGTAACAGTGTTGCAGTCGGTGAAGAAGGCGAAATCGTCATCCGAACAGGTGATACAATTCCATGCGGTTTGTTCAAGGGTTACTACGGCTCTGAAGATAAGACGTCTGAATGCTGGTATGACGGACTTTATCATACAGGTGACGTTGCATGGCGAGACGAAGACGGTTTCTATTGGTACGTCGGCAGAATCGATGATGTTATCAAGTCTTCAGGCTACCGTATCGGACCGTTTGAAATTGAAAATGTTATTATGGAGCTTCCTTATGTACTTGAATGTGGTGTTTCAGCTGCACCGGATGAAGTAAGAGGACAGGTAGTTAAGGCAAGTATCGTTCTTACAAAGGGTACTGAGCCTACTGAAGAACTCAAAAAGGAAATTCAGAAGTACGTTAAAGAGCACACAGCTCCTTATAAATATCCGAGAATCGTTGTGTTTAAGGACGAACTCCCGAAAACAACAAGCGGAAAGATTATCAGAAATAAGCTTTAATACCGAAAACGCAGGGAAATCCCTGCGTTTTTTGTGTCATAAATCTCGTCCCGATATCATATCAATTAACAAAACGATGTAAGGTGCGGTGCCTGCATTGCACCGTAACGGGAGGAATGTTTTATGATGGCAACAAAATCAGATATTTATCAGGATATCCGTACAAGGACAGGCGGAGATATTTACATCGGTGTAGTCGGTCCTGTAAGATCGGGTAAGTCTACTTTTATAAAGCGATTTATGGATACGCTCGTGATTCCTAATATAAGCGAGGATTTTAAACGTGAAAGAGCAAAGGATGAACTTCCGCAGTCTGCGTCGGGAAGAACAATTATGACAACTGAACCCAAATTCATTCCAGAAGAGGCTGTTGAAGTGAATTTACCGTCGAATGCGCGATTTAATGTCCGCATGATTGACTGTGTAGGGTATATTGTGCCGAGTTCATTGGGTTATATTGAGAATAATCAGCCCAGAATGGTTAAAACACCTTGGTATGATGAGGAAATACCTTTCAATATGGCTGCTGAAATAGGTACGCAAAAGGTAATTAACGAACATTCTACAATCGGTCTTGTTGTTACAACAGACGGTTCAATAAGTGAAATACCGCGTGAAGAATATGCCGAGGCAGAAGAACGTGTAGTTAATGAATTAAAAGAGCTCGGTAAGCCTTTTGTTGTATTATTGAACAGCACGGAGCCATACAGTGAAAAAACGACACAGTTGTCGCACGAACTTACATCAAAATATAATGTGCCTGTAATTGCCGCGGATTGTATTTCTCTTGAAGAAAGTATGATAAAAGAAATTCTTTCGAATGTTTTGTTTGAATTTCCTTTAAAAGAAGTAAGAATTGAGCTTCCCGGTTGGGTTGCCGGTCTTGAGAACAAGCACTGGCTCAGAAGTGAAATATTTGATACTATTTCCTCAAAAGCGGAAGCGCTTGAACGGGTGAGGGATGTTACAGGTTTTGCCGACAACCTTAATGAATGCAGATATATTGACAAGGTTGAAACGAAAGAAGTTTCTCTTGCAAACGGAAGTGCAACACTCTGTGCTGTAGTAGAGAATGAAATGTTCTATAAAATTCTTTCGGAAAAAACGGGTCTGGATGTTAACTCTCAGGAAGAGTTAATGGCATCTTTAACAGAACTTGCGCAGACAAAAAAGACTTATGACAGAATTAAGGATGCACTTGATGAGGTTGAGGCTACGGGTTACGGTATTGTTATGCCGACGATGGATGAATTGAGCCTTGAGGAACCGGAAATTATGCGTCAGGGTGGTAAATACGGAGTACGTCTTAAGGCGAGCGCACCTTCTATACATATGATGAAGGCTACAATCAATACAGAGGTTGCACCTCTTGTGGGCAGTGAATCGCAGTCAGAGGATCTGGTTATGTATCTTCTAAAAGAGTTTGAAGAAAATCCGACTAAGATCTGGCAATCCAACATTTTCGGAAAATCATTACATGAACTTGTAAATGAAGGACTGCACAATAAGCTTTTTAGAATGCCTGGTGATGCGAGAATGAAGATTCAGGAAACACTTGAAAAGGTGATTAACGAAGGTTGCAGTGGATTGATTTGTATTATACTGTAAAAGGAAAGAGGAGCTGAAAACAGCTCCTCAGTATTATTTGTTAACAACATTTACGGGGTTACCGTCAAGATATGATTTCAGGTTATCCACCACAACTCCGAGAAGTCGCTCTCTTGTTTCATAGCCTGCCCAGGCGATATGAGGGGTTATAAAACAGTTTTTACAGGTGAGAAGGGGATTATCAGCTTTGGGCGGTTCGGTTGAAAGAACGTCAACACCTGCTCCTGCAATACGTCCTGAATTTAGTGCATCTGCAAGTGCCTGCTCATCAATTGATGGGCCTCTTGATGTGTTTATAATTATTGCACTCTTTTTCATTTTTGAAATGAAGTCTTTGTTGATTATTTTCGTGGTTTCGGGGGTCAACGGACAGTGAAGTGAAACAATATCTGATTTTTCAGCCAATTCATCCAAAGTAACAAAACAGAAGCTTTTAAAATCCGGCTGAGGTTTCTTGCTCGGGACATAACAGAGAATATTCATTGAAAAAGCGTCAGCTATTTTTGCAACCTCTGAACCTATTTTCCCGTATCCGATAAGACCGATTGTTTTGTTGTTGAGTTCCAACAGGGGAGTTTTCTGAAAGCAAAAATCTCTGCAGTTTGTCCATTCACCGTTATGTACAGCTTCGCTGTGTACGCTTACCTGATTGTACATTTCAAGAATAAGAGCAAATGTCAACTGTGCAACTGCTGCAGTTGAATAGGTAGGCACGTTACAAACCGTAACACCGTTGTTTTTTGCCGCTTCAATATCAATTACGTTGAAGCCTGTACTGAGTAAACCGATATATCTCAGTTTAGGAAGTTGATTAAGGGTTTCTTTTGTGAATATGACTTTGTTATCAATAATTATTTCGGCATCCTTACATCTTTCGATGATTAGCTCAGCCGGAGTATAATCATATGCTGTAACTTCACCGAATTCGCTGAACTTTTCCCAGGAAAGATCGCCGGGGTTTGTTGTGTAACCGTCTAAAATAACAATTTTCATTTCCTTACCTCCATAGTTGCTTTAATAATTATACTATGTATTGCTGATTTTGTGAAGAGAAAAATAATATTTATCGTATGTTATAGTTAAATATTCTTGACTTTATCTTAATATAATGATAAAATTTTCACATAAATGGGGTGAAAAGATGAGTCCTTTTTTTGTTTACAAAGAAATTAAAAAAGCAACGCAGAATGATGAACGTATCACAATCGACGAGCTCAGCAGACGTTGTAAAGAGAGAATTCGCCATCGGTATGTTGTAATGTCAAAACAGATGTTTCAGTGTGAACAGTGCGGAGGTTTTCCTCGTCATTGGGTGAAAGGTCTCAAATTTCACAGTTGGTTTACGTTGTGGTTTTATAAACCACCCAAGCAAACAGATTTTACTTTTGTTTCTGCTAATCCTGCAGAGCTTGAAGTGCCTGTGGATTTAACAGAATACCTTAGCGAAAAATCAGAGTAAATTATAATTTGATCGGAGGATAAATTATGTCAGAAGTAAAAAAGGATTGGTACAAAGAGCTTGTTGTTTACCAGATATGGCCGCGTAGTTTTTGTGACAGCGACGGTGACGGAATAGGTGACCTTAAGGGTATTTATTCTAAGCTTGATTACCTTAAGGATCTCGGTGTCAATGCAATCTGGTTCTCGCCTTTGTATCCGACTCCTAATGCAGATTACGGTTATGATATTGCTGATTATAGAAATATTAACCCGGAGTACGGTACCCTTGATGATTTCAAGATGGTGCTTGAAGGTGCACATGAGCGTGGTATGAAGGTTATTATGGACCTTGTTGTCAACCACACATCTGACGAGCATGAATGGTTCAAAGAGAGCCTTAAGGGTGAAGATAATCCGTATCACGATTATTATTTCTGGCGAAAGGGTAAGGATAAAAAACCGCCCAACAACTGGCTTTCTACTTTCGAAGGCGGTGCTTGGGAATACAACGAAGATCTTGATAAATATTATCTTCATGTTTTTGCTAAGAAGCAGCCTGACCTTAATATGGACAATCCGAAGGTTCGTGAAGAAGTTAAGGATATCATGCGTTTCTGGCTTGACATGGGTGTTGACGGATTCCGTGAGGACGTTATAACTTGGATTTCAAAAGCGGAAGGTCTGCCCAACGGATTCCCGCTTCCTGCTGCAACAGGTATTGAGCATTATAAGAAAGGACCTCATCTTGATGAATATCTTAAGGAGTTCAGAGAAGATGTTATTAACAAGTATGACTGCTTTGTTGTTGCCGAAGGCCCAATGATGACAACAAGCTTCGCTCTTCCTTACATTACTGAAGGTCCGAACAAGACACTTGATATGATGTTCCACTTCCAGCATATGGAAGCTGACTGTATGGTAACTGATTGGATCAAGGTTCCGTTCAACCTTAAGAAGATGAAGGGTGCTTTCTCAAAGTGGCAGTACAAGCTTCACAATAAGGGTTGGAATGCTCTTTATATCGAGAATCATGACCATCCGCGTATTATCAACCGTTACGGCAGCCTTGATTATCGTGTTGAAAGCGGTAAGATGCTTGCAGCGATGTATATGCTTCAGTGTGGTACTCCGTTTATTTATCAGGGTCAGGAAATCGGTATGACCAACGTCAACCTTACAAGACTTGATGAGTTTAAGGATGTTCTTACTTTTAATAATGTTAAACTCTTCAAGAAGCTTGGTTACAATGAGGAAAGATTTGTTGCTCATGCTAACAAAGTAAGCCGTGAAACAGCACGTTCTCCCGTACAGTGGAATGCTGAGGAGAATGCCGGCTTCACAACAGGTAAGCCGTGGTTCAATATCTGCGACAACTATAAGGAAGTCAACGTTGAAGCTGCAGAGAACGATCCGGATTCAATCCTTCACTTCTATCGTAAGCTCATTAAGTTCAAGAAAGAAAATCAGGTTGCGATTTACGGTAAATATAAGGAATATTATCCCAACAGTTCAAGTCTTTATGTTTATGAAAGAGTTCTTAATAATGAAAAGCTTCTTGTTATCTGTTCGTTCAAGGAAAATTCAGTTAAGTTCAAGGCACCTGCAGGCTATGATTTATCTAAGGGCGAACTGATTTTCAACAACTATAATGATAATAAGATTGTAAATAACGGATTTGTAACAAAGCCGTATGAGGTTCGTGTTTACAAATTCTGATAGGTGTAGTTTAAAAATGAAAAATGCAATTAAAGTAATTTGTTTCGTTCTTGCTGTTATTGTGATAGGCGTATCTTCTTGCTACATTTATTTTACATGGGATATAGGCGAGTTCGAAGTTTCTGAAGGTTCTGAAAAGGGGACTGTAATCATTACCAATTATGTCGGAAATGACGAGGATGTTGTTGTTCCGAATAGTCTCAGAGGTAAGAAAGTTGTTTCAATTGATAATTCTGCTTTCCAAGGAATCGACACTATAAAATCCGTAACTATCGGAGAAAATATCAAGTCTGTCGGCACCAATGCGTTTCAGGATTGTGAAAACCTTCAGAAGGTTGATATGGGAGCATCGCTTGAAAGATTGGGTAATATGGCTTTTGCCAACTGCCCGAAATTAACTGAAGTAAAGTTTTCCCCCGTATTAAAAGAATTTGGTCACATGGTCTGGGGTAATATCGAAAACGAGATTAAAATTGACCTTAACGGTAATAAGAATTTTGTTTTTGATAACGGTATTCTTTACAGTGCTGATTATACAATTGTCTATGAGTCATTGATCTCGGCTGATTTGACGGATTATGTTCTTCCTGAAACTGTTATTGAACTGCGCCCTTATGCGTTTTATTTGCAGAAAGAGCTTAAGGAAATCAAACTCAACTCAGGTATCAAAACAATCCCTGAAGGTTGCTTTATTCAGTGTTCAGGTTTAACTGAGCTTGTACTCCCGGATACTGTTACATCAATTGCAACCGTTGTGCTTGCGGGAAGTGGTATTGAAACAGTCACCATTCCTGACAGTGTTGCTAAAATTGATGATTTTGCGTTCATCAAGGACGGCTCTGAGATTAACATTATTGACAAGATTCAGGGCAAGGATGATGAAAATACATCAGAAAATGTTGTGCAGGAAAATAAGATTACAATTATTACAACTGAAGGTTCTTTTGCTTCAACATTTGCAAGAAGACATAATTTCAATTTAAAAATAGTTGACAGTTTATAAATAATTAAGACGGATTTCAAACGAAATCCGTCTTAATTATTTATTCGATTATATCTGCTGTCCAGGAGAAGCTGAATTCTGAATTTACTGCAACGTTCTGTATAGCACGTTTTTCTGAAATATCAGCCTTCTTATCATAGGAATCGTTGATTCCGTACCATGGTTCAATGCATACATATTCAGCACCGGGTTTTGCCCAGATACCAAGGTAAGGAGCTTTGCCGAAGTTGAACTTAATAACTTCTTTTCTGATATCACTTTTAAGATAAAGTGTGTCTGATTTCATACCTGAAAGCACATGTGCGTCTTTATCAAAAACATCAGCAGTGATTGTAAAGATTTTTTCGTTGTTAAGTGTTGGGTAATGAATACCGTCAAGGATTGAATCGGGGTTGATTTTTTCACATACAAGTGTTTCGTTTTCTTCAAATTCAAGATAATCGCCGATTTTGCAGTTGAAACCGGGATGGGCACCGATTGAGAAGTATATTGTTTTATCGTCTTCGTTTCTTACAATATGGTTAACCGTAATGCTTTTACCGTTGAGTCTGAACTCAATGTCAAGTACGTATTTGTACGGATACTGTTTAAGTGTTTCTTCGTTCCACTTTTGTGTAAGGATTAAATATCCTTCACCTGATTCTTTAAGCTCAAAATCACGTTTTCTTGCAATACCGTGCTTAGCCATTTCGTATTCTTGACCGTTAACTCTGTATTTGTTATCAAGAATCTGTCCTACGATAGGGAAAAGAATGGGGGATTGTCCGTACCATACATCGGGGTTACCCTGCCAAAGATATTCAATACCTGTTTCCTTTGATTTGAATGAAGATAATTCCGCACCGTATTTTTTCACTTCAATTGAAATGAATTCATTTTCAGCTTTGAAAATCATAAAAAACACTCCTTAATTTTATTTTACAATATTATAATCAATCTCTCAAAAAAAATCAATAAAGATATTGATATTTGTAGATAAAAATGCTATTATATACAATATATTGGGTTATTGTGAGTAAGTATATATTTTTATGATTTTTTTGCCGGGAGGTAAACTATGGCAACTAAAAAGAATACGGTAAAAAATAAAAAAACACCTCCGAAGAACAATAAAAAGGGCAATTTTAAGGTTGCAGACAGAGGCAGAAATAAAAATTCAGCAGATAAGCAGACAAAAAAGAAAAGCTGGATTGAAGAAAACAGACAGAAAACAGCCATCATATTGGGCGGTATTGCAATTTTGTTTCTTGCAGCGACGCTTATCAAGGGTGAGCATATCTGGCTGGGTTTACATAACTTTATTTTCGGCATGTTCGGTATCACTTCTTTTGCGTGGCCGCTTATGTTACTTTATGTAACTGTTGTGATTGCCTCTGACCGTTCAATGATTTCAGCAAGATCAAATATTATCGGAGCGTCGTTGTTTGTACTTTTGTTATCAGGCTTTGTTCATCTTGTTTCGGGTACTGCAGGAACGGAAGGAATCGGCGAGCAGTTCAGAGTTGTCTGGGAAATGCGAGAGAAAATTACTCTTGCCAGTGGCGGTATCTCCGGTGTGATTTTCGGCGGTTTACCCAGGTTGTTGTTCGGTAAGGCGGCAGCTATAATTGTTGTTATGGTTCTGATGCTTGTTGTATTTATGATTGTAACCGGTACAACACTTCTCGGTATCTACGTGTTTATCAAGGATTCAATAAATAAAGCTCGTGAAATCAAAGATAGGAGAATTCCTGAAGAAGTACCTGTCGAAAAAGAAAACAGATTCACAAGAAAAGAAAAGAAGTTTGTTCCTGTGGATATGGGTCCTGAATTTACAGATAACAACGAGCCGATGTATATTGAAGAGCTTGTCGGCAATGCAAGAAAGCGAGATCTCGGGCCTAACAGAAAAGAACCGAAACCGTTTGTTGATATTTCAACAGGTGAAGTTATTGAAAATAAACCTGTCCAGCTTGATGAAATAATCAAAAAGGTAAATGATAAAAAGGTTCCGAGGAAAAATGATGAGCCTAAACGAGAGAGTCTTAAGGTAAAGGTTGTTAAAGAGGACAAGACCGCTGACACAAAGCAGGAGGAAAAAGATGAAGTTACTCCTGTATTTAAGGTTTATCAGAAGCCCGGGGTCGATTGCCTCAATTACGCGAATAACAGTTCATCAGGCAATTATGAAGATGAATTAAAGCATAATGCTACCAAGCTTGTGGATACACTCAACAGCTTTGGTGTGGCAACTAAAATCGTTGATATCTGCAGAGGCCCGTCGGTAACACGTTATGAGCTTCAGCCGGCACCCGGTGTCAAAATAAGTAAGATTACCGGTCTTGCGGATGACCTTGCGCTTGCACTTGCATCTGCGGGTGTAAGAATTGAAGCCCCGATTCCGAATAAATCAGCTGTCGGTATTGAAGTTCCTAATAAGAATAAATCAATGGTTTCATTGCGTGAAATTATTGAAACTCCGATTTATAAAAATGCAAAAAGCAAGCTTAATGTTGCTTTGGGTAAGGATATAACAGGTAATGTAATTTGTGCAGACGTTGCTAAAATGCCTCACTTGCTTATTGCAGGTACGACAGGTTCAGGTAAATCAGTCTGCCTTAACTCAATGATTGTCAGCATATTGTTTAACGCAACTCCTGATGAAGTCAAGCTTGTTATGATTGACCCGAAGCAGGTTGAATTTACTGTCTATAACGGAATTCCGCACCTTCTTGTTCCTGTTGTTTCTGACCCAAGAAAGGCTGCAGGTGCTCTTGGTTGGGCAGTAACCGAAATGCTTCAGAGATATAAGATGTTTTCTGAAAAGAGTGTCAGAGATATCAAGGGTTACAATAAGCTTGCTGAAACCGATAATACAATAACACCGATGCCGCATATCGTTATCTTTATCGATGAGCTTTCTGACCTTATGATGGCAGCTCCCAATGAGGTTGAAGATTCAATCTGCCGTCTTGCTCAGATGGCGCGTGCGGCAGGTATGCACCTTGTTATTGCTACTCAGAGGCCGTCAGTAAACGTTATTACAGGTGTTATTAAAGCAAATATTCCGTCAAGAATTGCACTTTCAGTTTCTTCACAGATTGACTCAAGAACTATCCTTGATGCTGCAGGTGCCGAGAAATTGCTCGGTAACGGTGATATGCTCTTCAGCCCGGTAGGTATTTCAAAGCCTGTCCGTGTTCAGGGATGCTTCCTCTCGGACGAAGAAGTTGAAACTGTTGTTAAGTTCATCAAGAGTCAAAGTGATGAGAAAAAATATGACGAAGGTGTTATGCAGGAAATTGAAAGACAGGCTGCTATGGAAACTAATAAAAAGAGCTCTTCTGCTGCAGCATCCTCTGATAATGATGATTCTTCAGGCGACGAGATGATGCCTAAGGCTATCGAAGTTGTTGTTGAAGCACAGATGGCATCGACCACCTTGCTCCAAAGAAAACTCAAGCTCGGCTATGCACGAGCAGCACGAATTGTTGACGAGCTCGAACAAAGAGGAATCGTCGGTCCGTTTGAGGGCGCGAAACCGAGAAAGGTGCTTATTTCCAAACAGCAGTGGATGGAAATGAATGCGCTTGCAAACTCATCTGCTCCGATTGAAAATCCGATTGAGACCGATGAATATGATGATGAATAAAGAGGTATTCTGATGTTTTTACCCGTAACCGCAAATGAAGTTAAAGAAAGAGGATGGGACCAGGTTGATTTTGTCTACGTGACAGGTGACGCCTATGTTGACCATCCCAGTTTCGGTGCGGCTATAATTACAAGAGTACTCGAAGCTGAAGGTTACAGAGTTGCTGTTCTTGCTCAGCCAAAATGGAGCAATACTGAAGATTTTATGCGTTTCGGCAGACCGAAACTCGGGTTCCTTGTTTCATCCGGAAACATCGATTCAATGGTTGCTCACTATACTGCGGCAAAAAAGCACAGAAGCCACGATGCTTATTCACCGGGCAAGCAGATGGGCCTTCGACCTGACAGGGCGGTTATTGTTTATTGTAATAAAATCCGCGAGGTGTACGGCAATATCCCGATTATTATTGGTGGTCTTGAGGCTTCCCTTAGGCGTTTTGCTCATTATGATTATTGGGACGATAAAATCAGAAGAAGTATTCTTTTTGATTCTCAGGCAGATCTTATCTCGTACGGTATGGGAGAAAACCAGACTATTGAAATTTGTCGCCGTCTTTCCAATGGTGAGGATATTTCAACCATTACGGATGTTCCGGGCACTTGCTATGCTTGTGATGTGACTGAAACTCCGTTAACAGGAAAAGAATGTCCCTCGTATGAAAATGTTGTTAAAAGTAAAAAAGAGTATGCGGTTTCCTGCAGGATACAGCAGGATGAACAGGATCACATGAGAGGCAAGCTCATCAAGCAACGTCACGGCAACAAAATGCTTGTGCAGAATCCGCCGATGCCACCGCTTACTCAGGAGGAAATGGATTGGGTTTACTCTCTTGATTATGAGCGTACGTATCATCCGTCTTATGAAGAACTCGGAGGAGTTCCTGCGATTGAGGAAGTTGAATTTTCCATTACCCACAACAGAGGATGTTTCGGTGCTTGCAATTTCTGTTCTATTGCTTTTCATCAGGGACGCTCAATTACTACAAGAAGTAAGCAGTCTGTAATAAGGGAAGCTGAGCTTCTTACACAAAAGAAGAATTTTAAAGGGTATATTCACGATGTTGGTGGTCCTACAGCTAATTTCAGACGTTCAAGCTGTCTGAAGCAGCTTGAAAACGGCTTATGCAAGGGCAAGAAGTGTCTTGCACCTTCACCATGTAAAGCACTTACTGTTGACCATAGTGAATATCTTGATATATTAAGAACTCTCCGCGAGTTACCTAAAGTAAAAAAGGTTTTTATCCGATCGGGTATACGTTATGACTATATGCTCAGGGATAAAGATGACACTTTCTTTAGAGAGCTTGTTAAGTATCACGTAAGCGGTCAGCTGAAGGTTGCTCCCGAGCATTGTTCGGCTGTTGTGCTTGATAAGATGGGTAAACCACACATTGATGCATATATTGAGTTTTCAAAGAAATATTTTGAACTCAGTGACAGCGTAGGCAAAGAACAGTACCTTGTACCGTATCTTATGTCTTCACATCCGGGATCTACTTTGAAGGAAGCTGTTGAGTTAGCTGTTTTTCTTAAGAAAAGACATATACGTCCTGAACAGGTACAGGATTTTTATCCCACACCGGGAACGATTTCCACTTGTATGTTCTATACCGGTCTTGATCCTTACACAATGAAAGAAGTATATGTAGCAAAAACTCCGCATGACAAAGCCTTACAAAGAGCATTGTTACAGTACTATGATCCTAAAAACAGAGCTCTTGTTGAGGAGGCTCTTCGCAAAGTCGGACGTGCCGATCTTATAGGCACATCCGAAAAATGCCTTATAAAGCCTCTTTACAACAAAACTCCGCAAAAGAAAGGCGGCAAGAGATATGTTAAAAGGTAAAAAAGGTTTAAGAATAATATTTTCAATCCTTGTTGCTGTTATAGTTGCTGCTGTTGCGATGATTACTGAAAAGGCAAATGTGCAACCCGTTCCGGATGGCGAGATGTTTGTTGATTTTATTGATGTTGGTCAGGGTGACTGTACATTAATCAGGGCATCAGATGCCGTTATGCTTGTTGATGCAGGTGAATCAGGTACGGCTGATACTGTTATCAGTTACCTGAAAGAAAAAGGAATCGAAAAGATTGATTGTTGCATCGCAACTCATCCGCATTCGGATCATATCGGTGCATTGTACAAGGTTTTTGAAGAATTCAATGTTGACACGGTTCTTTTGCCGGATTTACCGGATGAACTGATTCCGACCACATCAGCATATGAAAAGTTTCTTGACGGTTTGGAAAATGTTAAAAATATAATTCCTGCAGGTGCCGGAGATGATTTTGATTTCGGCAGTCTGAATGTCGATATACTCGGACCAGTGAAGGAATATGATGATCTTAATCATATGTCGGTGGTTTCAAAGGTTACCTTTGGAAATACGTCAATTATGCTGACGGGTGATACCGAAACACCGGCTGAAGCAGATATGCTTAAGAAAAAGAGTGTTGATTATTCAGCTGATATTTTAAAAGTCGGACACCACGGCAGTAAAACATCTACGAGTGAAAAATGGCTTGAGGCTGTTAATCCGCAGTTTGCGGTTATATCCTGCGGTCTTGATAACGATTACGGTCATCCTCATAAAATTCTTGTTAACAGACTTGAAAAATTTGGTGTTGAATATTACCGTACGGATTTAGAAGGTAACGTGTTATTTAAATCTGACGGAAATGAATTTATATTAGTTAAGTAAATTATTTTTAGGAGCAGATATATTATGAAATGGACAGGACTTAATGAATTAAGAGAAAAATTTCTTTCTTTCTATGAAAGTAAGGAGCATCTCAGACTCCCGAGCTTTTCACTTATTCCTCAGGGGGACAAGAGCCTTCTTCTCATCAATGCAGGTATGTCACCGATGAAGAAGTATTTTACAGGTGAAATTACACCGCCGTCAAACAGAGTTACAACCTGCCAGAAGTGCATCCGTACTCCTGATATTGAAAACGTCGGTAAGACAGCACGTCACGGTACTTATTTTGAAATGCTCGGCAATTTCTCTTTCGGTGATTATTTCAAGAGAGAAGCAATTGCATGGGGCTGGGAATTCTGTACTAAGGTTATGGAAATGGACCCTGAAAGACTCTATATCAGCGTTTACCTTGAAGATGATGAAGCATACGATATCTGGACAAAGGAAATCGGCGTTGACGAGTCTCATATGGTAAGATTCGGAAAAGCTGATAACTTCTGGGAGCATGGTGCCGGTCCTTGCGGTCCTTGTTCTGAGATTTATTACGACAGAGGCGAAAAATACGGCTGCGGTTCACCTGATTGTAAGGTAGGTTGCGAATGTGACCGTTATATTGAGTTCTGGAACCTTGTTTTCACACAGTTTGAAAACGACGGCAACAACAACTATACTCCGCTTGCAAGACCTAATATCGATACGGGTATGGGTCTTGAAAGACTTGCTTGTATTGCACAGGATGTTGATAATCTCTTTGAGGTTGATACGGTTCAGAACATTATGAAGCATATCATCAAAATTGCAGGTGTTGAATATCACGCTGACGAAAAGGCTGATGTTTCACTCCGTGTTATTACTGACCATATCCGTTCAACAACATTCATGATCGGTGACGGTGTAATGCCTTCAAACAGTGGCAGAGGCTATGTTCTTCGTCGTCTTCTCAGAAGAGCAGCAAGACACGGCAGATTGCTCGGAATCAACCGTCCTTTCCTTGCTGAAGTGTGTGAAACTGTAATCGAAGAAAATAAAAATGCATACCCGAATCTTGTCGAAAAGAAAGATTTTATTATAAATGTTCTTAAAACCGAAGAAGAAAGCTTTAACAGAACTATCGACTCGGGTCTTGAAGTTCTCAACGAGATGATTGAGAATTCTGAGGGTAATGAGCTTGATGCTGCAGATGCTTTTAAGCTTCAGGACACATTCGGTTTCCCGATCGATCTCACAAGAGAGATTCTTGAAGAAAAAGGAATGACAGTCGATGAAGAAAAGTTCAAGGAGCTTCTCCTTGAACAGAGAAAGCGTTCACGCGACGCTCATAAGGGTGCAGGTGCTGAAGGTTGGAATGATACGGGTGTTGTTTCAAAGGGTATTGATGCAACCGTATTCAAGGGCTATGAAGCAACTGAATCCGATGGAAAAATTATTGCAATCATTCTTGACGGTGAACGTGTGGAATCACTTGAAAATGATGTTTATGCCGCAGTTGTAACAAATGAAACAGCATTTTATGCTGAAAGCGGCGGTCAGGTAGGCGATACAGGTGTAATTGTTGGTGATTCATTTAAGTTTGAAATTGAAAATACATCAAAAACAAATGACGGAGTATTCCTTCACTACGGTAAGGTGGTAGAAGGTGTTGAGCTCAAACTCGGTGACGGTGTTAAAACTGTTGTTGATGCAAAGAGAAGAGGTGCGATCGCAAGAAATCACACTGCTGCTCATATTCTTCAGGCAGCACTCAGAGAAGCTCTCGGTTCCCATGTTGAGCAGGCAGGTCAGCTTGTAAATGAAAATGCTGTAAGATTTGACTTCTCACATTTCTCGGCTATGACTGCAGAAGAAATTGCAGCTGTTGAGAAAAAGGTTAACGAAATTATCCTTTCTGCAGCTCCTGTTACGATGACGGAAATGCCGATTGAAGAGGCTAAAAAATCAGGAGCTATGGCGCTCTTCGGTGAAAAGTACGGTGACGTTGTCCGTGTTGTTAAAGCAGGCGATTATTCAACTGAACTCTGCGGCGGTACTCATGTTTCAAATACAGGTAATCTCGGTTTGTTCAAGATTGTTTCCGAGTCTTCTGTTGCCGCAGGTGTAAGAAGAATTGAAGGTGTAACGGGTGAAGGTGTGCTCAGCTACATCGATTCTCTCAATAATGCAATTATCGGTGCTGCTAAGGCTTTGAAGGTTGCAAATCCTGCGGATCTTGAAAAGAAGGCTGTTGCTGTAGCGGCAGAGCTTAAAGATAAAGACAGAGAAATCAGTTCTCTTACATCTGAGCTTACAAATCTTCGTTCAGGCAGCTTGTTTGACAATGCTGAAGAAATTGGCGGTCTTCGTGTTATCTCTGCGATTGCAGGTGAAGTAACACCTGATGAGCTTCGTCAGCTTTCCGATAAAGCTAAATCAATGGGCGATGATATCGTATGTGTTCTTGCAGCTGTAAATAAAGAAAAAGGTTCACTTAATTTTGCTGCATCCTGCGGTAAGTCTGCTGTTGCAAAGGGTGTTAAAGCCGGTGATGTTGTCCGTGCTGTTGCTCAGAAGGCAGGCGGTAACGGAGGCGGTAAGCCGGATTTCGCAATGGCAGGTGCAAAAGAAGTCGAAAAAGTAAACGATGCAATTTCTGCTGTTACGGAAATCGTATCTTCACTTGTGAAATAAGGAGAATTATTATGGATTGTTTGTTTTGTAAAATTATAAACGGAGATATTCCTTCAGCAAAAGTTTATGAAGATGAAACTGTTTTGGCGTTCCGTGATATTGAGCCTCAGGCTCCTGTTCATGTTCTTATAGTTCCGAAGCAGCATATTAAATCTGCTGCTGAAATTACTCCCGAGAACAGTGCAGTGGTTGCTCATATTTTTGAAGTAGCTGCTAAGATTGCAGAGGCTGAAGGTTTGGCTGACGGATACAGAATTGTTAACAATTGTGGAGACAGTGCAGGACAGACTGTTAAACATCTCCATTTCCACCTTATGGGTGGCAGAGAATTTACCTGGCCTGCAGGCTGATAGGGAGGTATCGAAATGTCAGAAGTTTATAAAATGACCATTGCAGGTCTTGAAAGAGAACTTCCGCTTTGTCCCATTAATGAAAATTTATCTATCGGTGCATTTATAATTTTCGGAGATGTTGAGCTTACTGTTGCAGCTTCCGCTGAATTACTGAAAAAATGTCCCGAGTTTGATTATATAATCACACCTGAAGCAAAGAGTATACCACTTGCTTATGAAATGTCACGTCAGAGTGGTAAGCCTTACTTTGTTGTCAGAAAGAAAGCTAAGCTTTATATGCAGGATCCAGTTTCTGTTACTGTAAGGTCAATTACGACTGATTCGGAGCAGGTACTTATTCTTGACGGTGCTGAAGGTGAACGCATCCGCAACAAACGTGTTATCGTTGTTGATGATGTTATTTCAACGGGTGAATCACTTGCTGCCGTTGAAAAGCTTGTTGAAAAATTTGATGTCGATGTTGTAGCAAAAGCTGCGATTCTTGCTGAAGGTGATGCTGCAGACAGAGATGACATCATCTTCCTTGAAAAATTACCGCTTTTTGAAAGATGAATCTTAAGTACAGACCATTTGCGGCTATAGGAATTACTGTTCTGCTGACGCTGTTCCTAATTATTTTTGTCAGTGACAACTTTGCTCCGGTATTCTTGTGCGCAGGAGCGTTTGCCTCATTAATTGCCCTGTTGTTCAGAAGAATCCGCGAGCGTCTGGTACCGTTGTATATTGCAGGTGCAATATTATTTTCGGGACTGATATACTATGCTGCAGCATCTGATGTTAAAGCAGTAGAGCCGTATATCGATAAAACAGCACACATAAGCGGTAAGATTACGGACGATCCTACATATTCTAATTTCCGTTATTATTATATTCTGGATCTTAAAGATATTGATGGAAAACCTGTTAATTCAAAAATCAGATTATCTTTACCGAATGAAATAGATGCTGAAGTTTTTGATACAATTTCATTGGATGTAAATGTTTATGAAATTTCTTCAGAAAGTCGGGAAGTCAAACTATATTATTATTCTAAAGGCGTGTTCCTTGGTGCTTATTGTTACAATTCCGAGGATATCGCTATTCGGGTAGAAAAAGATAATTCTCACAGTATCAGGAAAAGTATTATAAACTTTAAAAATCTGATTGTCGGAAATATATCGGATAATATTCCAGGTGAAACAGGTGCTACTGTAACTGCGATGCTGTTAGGTGATAAATCGGACTTGAGTGATGAACGGGTTGAAAGCTTCCGAGAAGCGGGAATAGCTCCGATTTTTGCTGTTTCGGGACTGCACCTTTCAATCTGGGTTCTCGGCTTGTTTGCTTTGCTTAAAAGCTTTGGTGTCAAGAAAAGAATTAATTCAATAATTACCATTCTGTTTACAGTATTCTTTATGATTCTTACGGGGCTTACTCCCTCTGTCTGCAGATCGGGAATTATGATGATTTTGCTTCTTGTAGGAAATGTTTTCAACCGTAAAGCTGATTCTGTCAATTCGTTGGGTTTTGTTGCATTTATTCTTTGTACATTGAACCCGTATATTGCGGTGGATACCGGATTTTTACTTTCTTTTTCTGCAACATTCGGAATAGTAACACTTGTTCCGTTGTGTGAAAAGTACATATTTTCTAAGTTTTCAGAAAGTTGGTTCGGAAGTACTCTTAAAAGTATACTTGCTCCGATTGTTGTCAGTTTTTCGGCAAGTGTTACCGTTTTACCGTTCACAATACTTATGATCGGTAGGGTTTCGGTACTTGCGGTTTTCTCCAATATTCTGCTGAGTTATGTTGCAACTGTATGTATGGTTGTCGGAGGACTTGCATCTTTGGTGAACGGTATAACTTTGGTTTCTGATGTTCTGTTTTCTGTAGCAGGATTACTGTCGGGAATATTGCTGAAAACAGTTGACTTTTTGTGCGATTTTCCGATTACACTTATCAGCACTGAAAATATGTTCTGGAAAGTCGGAGCTTTAGTCGCTATTGCAATACCGATTTTTGCAGTTGCAAATTTTTCGGGTAAAAATATTTTCAAGTGTATATGCATTGCAATGTCTGCAAATATCCTGTTTTTCTCACTTGCATCTTACTTTTATTATGACGGCTTGACTCAGGTGCGTATCCTCAATGTCGGTGCAGGAATATCAGTTGTTGTATATTCTGACGGAGAAAAGATTGTTCTTACAGGTGAAGCGGACAGCTATGCCAAGCGATACCGCATTGAAGAAAATTTGGAATATTACAATCAAAGGGAAACAGATTTATTGCTGCTGGCTGATAAAAATGCCCTGAGTGACCCTTCTAATTTTCAGATTATCGGGTCGGGTGATTTCAGTCGTATTGTCTTACCTTATTCTGATCAGTCAATTGAGAGCTTCGTTGAAGCTGACAGACTCTATGTTGAGCCGATGGCATCAATTGAGGTTTTCGATAAAGATAACGTGAGATATATTACTTGCGAAAGCTATTCGCTTGCGTTATGTAAATTTAATGACACGAAAATTCTTTTCTTGTTTGATTCTTACAAGAAAGCTGAAATACCGGAGGATTACCTTGAAGCAGATATACTTGTCTGCCGTGGATTTATTCCGTATTGTATATCGCCTGAAAGGTATGAAAATGTAATTGTTTGCGGAGAGGGTAAGACCCCACAGGCAGTTGTTGAATATGTTACCTCATGCTCAGGCAATGTATTGCCTATGGCTGATTATGAATCTGTTTTAGTTAATATACGTGATGATTCACATAAAATTATTGTATCGGAGGACTGAGAATGCCTGTTTTAAAAGAAGACGAACTTAAAATGCAGATTAAAGCGTCTCAGTTTGCTAATTTATATTTAATTTACGGTGAAGAGAAGTATCTTGTTAAACATTATACTAGTCTTCTTGAAAAAAAGATTGTTGATCCTGCCTTTGCGGATTTCAATTTACATATCTATGACGGAAAAAATACTGATCTTGATGATGTTGCCGTTGCGGCTGAAGCACTTCCTATGATGAGTGAATATGCATGCATATTAATTAAAGATCTGCCTGTTGACAATCTTAATGCCGAAGACAGTCAGAAACTTGAAAACATCATCAGCGATATTCCTGAAACGACTGTTATTGTTATTTCGTTGCCTACACTTAATGTGAATTTAAAAAGTCCTAAGTGCAAGAAGCTTATGGATTCTTTTGTGAAAAACGGAAATGTAGTTGAGTTTGCTCACTTTACGTTACAGAAGCTTGCAAAGCTTATTGAAAAGGGTGCAAAAGACAGGGAATGCTCATTTGGTTTTTCTGAGGCTAATTATCTCATTTCCTCTGTCGGAGACGATATGACTGTTGTTCTCAATGAGCTTGAAAAAATCTGTGCATACAAAAAAAGCGGTGTTGTAACAAAAGAAGATATCGATGCGGTAGTTGTAAAAAGTATGCAGGCGCGTGCTTTTGACCTTGCAAAGGCACTTGTTGCTAATAATTGTGACACAGCTATGTCAATTCTTGATACTTTGATCTCAATGAAAGAAGAGCCGATAAGTATTCTTGGCGCTATTATCACTCCGTATATGGATATGTACAGAGCAAAGGTGTATCTTTCAGGCGGCTTACGTGCGGAAGATGCAGCTAAGGATTTTAATTATAAGAATAAAGAATTCAGGCTTACCAATGCAGCCAAAAGTGCTTCAAAATACTCTGTGAAACAGTTGAGAAGCTTTCTTGAAGTGCTTTTTGAAGCTGATAATATGTTAAAATCAACTTCTGTCAATTCAAGGCTTGTACTTGAACAGACCATTACCAGATTGTTGTTGGTTTCTAACGGTGAAAAAATATGATAAAAGTTGATAAAATAATTGTGGTTGAAGGTAAGTACGACAGAATCAAACTTTCTTCAATCATTGACGGTGTTATAATTGAAACGGACGGTTTCGGTATTTTTAAGAACAAAGAGAAGCAGAGGCTTCTCAGAAAACTTGCTGAGAAAAAAGGTCTGCTTATTCTCACGGACAGCGATTCTGCAGGTTTTGTAATCAGAAATTTTATCACTTCCATTGTTCCCAACCAATATATAACAAATGCATATATTCCCGATGTCTTCGGTAAAGAAAAACGCAAGGAGACTGCTTCTAAAGAGGGGAAGCTCGGCGTAGAAGGTGTTTCTGCCGAGATTATTGTGCAGGCATTGGAAAACGTTGGTGTTGGTTGTACTTACACAGAAAAAACAGACAGGAAGCCTATAACAAATCTGGATCTGTACGATGACGGTCTTAACGGTACCCCGGAAAGTAAAGTTAACAGGCTTAGACTTCTTAAATATCTTGATTTGCCTCAGAGATTAAGTACAAAGGGACTTATTGAAATTATTAACACTCTTATGACGTATGAAGAATATAAAACTGCAGTTAAAAAAAGCAGGGAGGTAGAGTTATGAGAATCGGACACGGATATGATGTTCACAGACTTTGTGAGGGACGTAAGCTGATAGTCGGAGGCGTAGAAATTCCTCATGAATTAGGTTTGCTTGGTCACTCGGACGCGGATGTACTTCTTCACGCTATCAGCGATTCATTACTTGGCGCGGCAGCTATGGGAGATATCGGTGCTATGTTTCCTGATAATGATCCTGCTTTTAAAGATGCGGACAGCCTGGTTTTGTTAAGGCAAGTTGTTTTAAGACTTAATGATGCGGGTTTTAAACCGGTAAATATTGATGCAACAATAATTGCACAGAAACCGAAAATGCGTCCTTATATTGATACTATGCGAGAGAATATTGCAAAGACTCTGGGTATCGACGTTTCATGTGTCAATGTTAAAGCTACAACCGAGGAAAAATTAGGTTTTACAGGCAATTGTGAAGGTGTTGCAGCGCACTGTGTATGTCTTATTGATTGAATGCTGTAATTGTGATAAAATGAAAGAATAATAATGATTGGGTGAATGCTTATGGCTGAAAAGTTTGAAAACATAAAATTGTTCTGGGACAGACTTTTGTCGGTTTTTTCCGTTTTCACTCTTACTGACCTTGTGGATATTGCGCTCGTTGCTTTTGTAATTTTCAGTGCTATTAAAATGCTCAAGGAAACAAGAGGAATTCAGATTGTTAAGGGATTGTTGGTTGTTGGTGCATTATATTTTGTAATCAGTTTGTTGGATATGCACGCAAGCTCATTCTTGTTTAAAACGCTTCTTTCAGATTTTATTATTGTACTTATTATTTTGTTTTCTCCTGAAATCAGGCATGCACTTGAAACTATGGGCAGAAGAAACTTTGCTTTCTTTAATTTTTTCGGTGCCCAACAGGGCGATTCGATGTATGAACGCAAAAAGGCGGCAGTGCTTGAGGTTTGTAAAGCTTGCACTGAAATGAGCGATAAAAAAATCGGTGCACTTATTGTTTTCGAGAGAGAAACTATGATTGGTGACGTAATTAAAACCGGTACCGTTATTGACGCAAAGGTGAACCGTGACCACATTGAAAGTATCTTTTTTCCGAATTCTCCTTTGCACGACGGCGGTCTTGTAATAAGAGACGGCAGGGCCTATGCTGCAGGTTGTATCTTACCGCTTACGGATAAGGATATGCTTACCACTCATCTTGGAACAAGGCATAGAGCAGCCTTGGGTATTACTGAAAAAAGTGATGCAGTTGCTGTAGTAGTTTCTGAGGAAACAGGAAAAATTTCAGTTGCGCATTCCGGCACTTTACACAGAGGTGTTTCTGACGGTGTGCTTATGGAAAAACTGTTTGGTTATGTTTTGCCGCAGCAGGAAAATGCAGCTAAAGGAATTATCAGTTCAAAAATCAGCAAGCTATTTAAGAAGATAAAAGGGGAAAAGAAGAAATGAGTAAACGTTTGTTGAATTTGCGAGGACTTTTTTCGAACACGAAGTTTCTTGTTGTTTTCTCAATAGTTCTTGCTTTTATTTTCTGGATTGTCGTTGCAATTGAATATACACCTATTGTCCAGAGCGTTATTGAAGACGTTCCGGTAGTTATCGATATGACTGATACGGCTCCCGAAAGACTCGGTCTCAAACCTTTTGGTATCGAGAATCTTACCGTAAATATTACCGTAGAGGGTAAACGCTACGATGTTGGAGGGAAAAAAGTAACAGCTGATGATTTTGAAGTTGAAGCCGAAACAGCTTATGTTGATTCTGCAGGTGAAAAGGCACTTGCGATTAAGGCAACACCTGTCAATGCAAACGCTGAATATGAAATAGTTGATTTGTCATCGGACTATGTCAACGTGTTCTTTGACAGAGAAGTTACAAAAGAAATCAGTTTGTCACCCAGAATTACTTCTGATTCAGGTGATGTTGCTGCTGAAGGATTTGTATTTTATGAAGAAGAAGTCAGTGTTGAGAAAACTATAAGTGTAACCGGACCTAAAACGGAAATTGATAAAATTCAGGAAGCTTACCTCGAAATTAACCTCGATGAACCTTTAACATCATGCAAGGCTGTTGAAGGAACAATCGTTTTTGAAACCGGTTCAGTTGATGAAGTTAAATATATTAAGGTTGACGGAGAAAAGGTTGAAAACGTCAAACTTACGGCAACAATTCCGATTTATAAATTGCAGACTTTGCCTGTTGCGGTTTCGTTTACCCATGCCCCTAAAGCTTACCTTGATGCACCTCTTGAATTTGTTTCAAGACCTGAAAAGGTTTATGTTGCAGTGCGTCAGGACGGCACGGAAGAGCTTTCAGAGCTTGTTGTCGGCGAAATTGATTTTTCTGCGATAACTCCTGTGAAGCATGTTTTTACTTTTGATACTGCTGATATTAAAAATGCAAAAATTCTTGATAATACTAAGAAAGTAGAAGTTACTTTACAACTTCCGGAGGGAATCAGTACAGGGAAAGTAAATGCTTTGAAAGATAATATCACTATTGAAGGCGCAGATGAAAATTCTGTGTATGATATCGAAATCGAAGGTTCGGGAATAGTTACCATCTGTGCAGATACGAATGATATTCCCGATATCAAGCCCGAAGATATTCACGGAGTAATTAATATTGCTGATGTTGATATTACCGGTGACGGTCAGCGTTTGCCGATCAGGTTTACCGTTATGTATTCTGAGGATTGTTGGGTATCCGGTACATATTACGCAACCGTAAAAATCAGATAATTTTTAAGTAAGAGAAGATTTGCTTCTCTTACTTTGTTTTTAGGGAATAATTATTATTTTTTTAATAAATATTTTAATATTTTGTGTTGTAAATTTATTTTGGTTTGTGTTATAATAATATGAAAAATATTATGGATAATTATATGTTTGGAGGTGTTGAATTGAAAAAGCTGAGAGCTTTGATTGCATTTTTTCTTGTGTTTGCAATTATTACTTCTTTTTCGGGATGTTCTTTCCGTCTGACGAGCTTTGACAATTTAATGCGACCTCCTAAGCTTATAGGAAAGTACCAGGGACTTCAGGATGCTTTTGAGAGTGCAATAAAAGAAAAGTTTTCTTTACTTACTCCTGAAAATGGTGACCATCAGTCATCTTTTGTTATTGTTGATATTGACAAGGATGGAATGGAAGAAGCGTTTGTTTTCTACGTACTTACGGATACACCTGAAATTGCGAAAGTTTCTTTTTTCAGGTATGCTGAAGATGAATGGAAATATATTTCTACCCAGGACGGTCTTGGTAATACTGTTGATAAGGTTATAGTTTCGGATCTTGATAATGATAATAAGTCCGAGGTGTTGATTGGTTGGTACCTGTTTTCAAGTAAGAGTAACAGAGCTTTTTCTGAATATTCTGTGAGTAAGGATACTTTCAGTCAGGTTGCTTCGTATCCGTACACTCATTTTGATATAGTTGATGTTAACGGTGACGGTTGCAGTGATGTTCTCACGCTTACGGTTGATTCTTCTGTTCCCGATAAACTTACTGCAACAGCCAAAGTATATAATCTTGATCAGAACAGTAAAGTACTTGCTTTGTACGGTGAAACTCCTATGGACGGTAATATTTCCGCATATTCGTCAGTAACGATGGAAACTGTACAGAACTCTAACTACATTTACGTTGAAGCAACAAAGGGTCTTAATGAATCCATTACTGAAGTGATTTATTGGGATAACAAGACTAATAAGCTCGTTTCACCTTTGTTTGATATGGCGTCTCAATCAACAATCCTTACGTGGAGAAATATTAACCTTTCTGTTTACGATGTTGATGCTGATAAATTTCTTGAAATACCGACGAGTATTGAAATGCAGGGGTCGGTTGTTACGACTACGGATGCTCTGAATTCGTCATCAACCGTAACTTCAGACAATAACCCTGCAACAAAAATGTATTTTACAAAGTGGGTTAAATACAGAGACGGAAAGCTTATTCCGGTTCAGTATTCGATTGTCAATAAGCAGCTGGGTTATATGTTGAATGTGAAAAGTTCATGGGTCGGAAGAATTACCGTCTCGGGAAATGACGGTCAGTGGGATTACTACCGTTGGAAAGCTTCTGGAGGCTCAATAAGCGATTTGCTGTTCAGTGTTTATGCGTACAACAATTCAGATGAAGAAGAAGCGAAAAAATTCACAGGATATGAAATTTTGAAAACTACATCAACAAAGACGTATGTTTACAGAATTACTGATGAAGGTAAGGCTTTCGGAATAACTGATGATTGGCTTGTAAAAAGTTTTATTTTAACTGATTTTGGGGGATTACGATGAATAAAGTGAAGATTTTAGTTGCTGAAGATGAAGCTCCGATCCGCGAATTTATTGTCATAAATCTTAACAGATCCGGTTATGAAGTTGTTGAAGCATTTGACGGACAGGATGCATACGAAAAGTATCTTCAGGAAGGTGACTCAATTAAAATTGCTGTTCTGGATATTATGATGCCCAGAATGGACGGTCTTGAACTCTGCAAAAAGCTCAGAAGTATGAATAATAACATAGGTATTGTTATGCTTACTGCTAAAACTCAGGAAATGGATAAGGTTACAGGTTTGCTTCTTGGTGCAGATGATTATATCACTAAGCCCTTTTCACCGTCAGAGTTTACAGCCCGTGTTGATGCACTTGCGCGTCGTGTTTCTGCTGTCAAGTCGAACAACAATGTTGACGATAATGTTATTGTTTCAGGCCCGTTTAGACTTGATTGTAAAAGCCGTTCGTTAACAAAGAATGATACTTACATTGATATAACTCAGGTTGAATTCCAGATACTCGAATATTTCTTCAAAAATCAGGGAACCGCACTCAGCAGAACCGACATACTTAACTATGTCTGGGGCTCTGATTACTACGGTGAAGAAAAGATAGTTGATGTTAATATACGTAGAGTAAGAAAAAAGATTGAAGAGGATCCTTCTAACCCCAAACATTTGCTTACGATATGGGGATTGGGTTACAAGTGGGTCTGATAAGATTGAAATTATGAATTAAGGGAGGTGTACGCATTGTCAGCAGAAAAGAAGAGAGCTAAAACTGTTGCAGGTTTTAACGGTCTTACCAAACGTTGGTTTATTCAGACAACAATTATTGTTATTGCTTTTTTGCTTGTTATCTGTGTTGTCGGTGCGTACATCGTTCATTCATATTATTATAACTCTGTCGACCGAAGAATGTTGAATTATTCAAGCGGTGCAGTTGACACATATTTTGAAAGTTTTTCAAGTGATGATGCAACCTTTGAAAAAGGTGCACGCAGTTTTATTTATGATTTTAAGGATAAGGCAACTGTTGAAGTTTGGGTTATTGATAAATACGGTAATGTAATAATTTCTTCAAGCGGGTTTCCGGTCAACAGCAGCACTCTCGTGCCTGAATATGAATCCGCAATAACTGATCTTGAGAATGTTGCAAGGTGGACAGGTGAGCTTGATTCGGGTGAAAAAGTATCTGCTTTAACAAAACCCATACTAAATTCAAAAAGCGAGATTATCGGTGCGGTGCGTTATATTATTTCCCTTGAAGAAATTGATGCACAAATCAATACCTGGTATGCGCTGATTTTTCTTGTGTTCCTTTTGCTTGTTCTTGTGCTGTTGATTTCCGGTGTTGTTTTTATAAACTCTATTGTTAAATCAATCCGTGATATTAACGATACTGCACGAATGATTGCTGACGGCAATTATGATGCACGCATTGACCATTATCTTTATAAAGATGAGGTCGGCGAGCTTTGTGATACCATCAACAATATGGCTGAAAAAATCAAGATGTCTGACAAAATTAAGAATGATTTTATTTCAACCGTATCCCATGAGTTGCGCACACCGCTGACGGCAATCAAGGGATGGGGAGAAACACTGTTGCAGATTTCAGATACTGATCCCGCACTTACTGAGCGCGGAATGGGTGTTATTATCAGTGAGTCAGCAAGACTTAACGGTATTGTTGAAGAGCTTTTGGATTTCTCAAGGATGCAAAGCGGAAGAATGTCTTTGAAAATCGAAAAGATGGATGTTCTTGCAGAACTTGATGAAACAGTATTCGCCTTCAAAGATAGAGCAATGCGCGAAGGTAAAGAACTTGTATATACAGCTCCTAATCTTCCGGCTCCTATGGATGGGGATCCCGACAGAATTAAACAGGTTTTTGTTAATGTTCTTGACAATGCGTTGAAGTATACTAAACAGGGTGGTAAAATTCTGACAGTTGCTGACATAGCTGATGACAGGATTAAAATTACTGTTTCTGATACAGGTTGCGGTATTTCTGAAGAAGATTTACCGCATGTTAAGGAAAAGTTTTATAAAACCAATATGACTGTTCACGGTTCGGGAATCGGTCTTGCAGTCGTTGATGAGATTATCCGTATGCATAACGGAACATTTGATATTGACAGTATTCTCGGCAAAGGAACAACGGTTACGATTTGTTTTGATGTTGATCATGTTGAAATTGAAGACGCATGGGATATAGATGAAGCAATTGCGAAAGAGAATGAAATGAGAACTATGGAGGAAGAAGAAAATGCCTGATAACAAGAAACACAGCGTAGGCGGTCAGGCCCTGATGGAAGGAATAATGATGCAGGGTCCGAAGGGGACTGCGATGGCATTAAGATTGCCTGACGGAAAAATTGAAACTCAGCTTAAGAAAGTTACACTTCTCAGAGATAAATATAAGTTTTTCAGAATACCGTTTATCAGAGGTCCTGTTAATTTTGTTGAACAGATGATATTCGGATATAAATGTCTTATGGAGTCTGCTGAGAAGACAACGGTTATGGAAGATGACGGCGAGGACATGTCTAAGCTTGATAAATGGCTTACTGATCATTTCGGCCCGAAGATGATGGCCGCGATCGGAGTCATAGCAATGGTAATTGCGATGGTTGTTGGATTTTTCCTGTTTATGTGGTTGCCTTCGTTTGTAGCAGACCTTATTCTCGGTGAAGGAATGAATACCTGGAAGCCTGCCATTGAAGGTGTTATGAGGATTATTATTTTCATAACTTATATGTATCTCACTTCGCTGATGAAGGATATCAAGAGATTGTTTATGTACCACGGTGCGGAACACAAATCCATTTTCTGTTATGAAAAAGGTCTTGAACTCACCGTTGAAAATGTAAAAAAACAGAAGAGATTTCATCCTCGTTGCGGTACAAGCTTCATCTTTCTTTCTTTGATTGTTAGCATTGCAATTTCGACAACTGTTGTTGTAATCTGGCCTGTATTGAGAAATGAAGAAATGCGTTTAATATGGATGGGAATTAAGATTTTGCTTCTCCCTTTGATTATGAGTGTCGGTTATGAAATGATTCGTCTTGCAGGAAAGCACGACAACATTCTCACACGCATAATTTCAGCACCGGGCACACTGATGCAGAGAATTACTACCAAAGAACCTACAGACGATATAATCGAAGTTGGTATTTTGTCATTAAAAGTTGCCCTCGGCATGGAAAATGAAAATATCAACGAAATGAACAAAGAAACAGAAGTTGAAAATAATGACGATTAATGAAGCTTACCGAACAGGTGTCGATATCCTTGAAAGTAAAGCAGTGCCTGATGCGGAATTTGATGCAAGATGTTTGCTTGAGTTTGCTCTCGGGATTGACTCAACACGTTTTTTTGTATCGCGTTCAGATTTGATTGGTGATGCGGATTTTCAGGCTTATTCCAAATTGCTTTGCAGAAGAATAAGCGGTGAACCGTTGCAGTATATTCTCGGAAAATGGGAGTTTATGAGTAATGAGTTCTGTGTAGGGAAAGGTGTTCTTATTCCGAGACCTGAAACAGAGGAACTTGTTGAGCTTGCGAAACAATATTTAGCTGATAATGTAAAACCTGTTGTAATAGACTTGTGCTCAGGTTCGGGATGTATAGCCATAAGTATTGCCAAGTTATTTCCAAACGCTACAGTATATGCAATTGAAAAGTTCGACGAAGCTTTTGATTATCTTACAAAAAACATTTCATTGAACAAGGCTGATAATGTTATTGCAGTCAAAGGTGATATTTTTGATAAAGGCATTTTAAGGGATGTTTCTGCTGATCTGATTGTTTCAAATCCACCGTATATCCGTAAAGCAGATATAAAAACTCTCTCAAAAGAGGTTCAGTGTGAGCCTGAAACCGCACTTGATGGCGGTGAAGACGGATATGATTATTATCGCTTTCTGTCATCGTATTGGCTGAATGAGTTTCTGAAGAATAACAGCGCAATGATGGTTGAGTGTGCTGAAGACCAAGGTGACTGTATATCGGAACTTTTTTCAGAATATGCAGATAAAACTGAAATAATTTATGATTTTAACGGGTTGCAGCGGATTGTAGCCGCCTATAAGTAAAAGGAGAAAGATATGCTTTTAAGTTTGTTGCGCAATTTTGGCGATTTTAATATTGTTAATTTAATAATCCGCCTTTCTGCAAGTGCGTTTGTTGTTTTCTGTACAACACCGATTCATGAATTTGCACATGCTTTTATCGCCTATAAATTAGGTGACCACACAGCCAGACTCAAAGGCAGGCTTACAATCAATCCGTTGGCACACATTAATTGGATAGGTGCTTTGATGATTTTTCTTGTTGGTTTTGGTTACGCTGAGCCTGTTCCAGTTAACATCAGAAACACAAAATTAAAAAACAAGAAGGTTGCAATGGCTCTTATTGCAGTTGCAGGCCCGATTTCAAACCTGATAATGGCGTTTATTTCTTTGTTTTTTATGTTTGTAATTCTTAAATTTTTCGGAATTAATGACCACATATTTGTGTCCTCATCATATTATTTCCTTTATTTTGTAACATCAATAAATATTAATCTTGCGGTGTTTAATTTATTACCGGTTCCACCGCTTGACGGTTCACGTATTCTGTTTGTATTTTTACCCACGAAGTATTATTTTTCTGTAATGAAATATGAAAGATATATTTCACTCGGAATAATGTTGTTATTGTTTACAGGTGTATTAACCACACCGCTTGTAAAGATTTCTAACCTTGTTTTTCAGTTGTTTGTTTCGTTCTTTGAACTCATTTTCTAAGGAGTAATTTATGGAAACAATTTCCTATAAATTAGATGTGTTTGAAGGTCCGATGGATCTCTTACTGCATCTCATAAGTAAACACAAAATTGATATTAATGATATTCCGATTCTTCTTCTGGTTGAACAGTATCTCGATTATGTTCGGCAGATGCAGGAGGAGGATATGGAGGTTGCCAGTGAGTTTCTTGAAATGGCTGCCAGACTTGTTTATATTAAAACGGTATCGTTGTTGCCTGTTCATGAGGAAGAAGCAGATGCCCTTAAGACTGAATTGCAGGGCGAACTTTCTGAATATAAGGATTGTAAGCTTATGGCGCAAAAGCTTTCTGAAATTGCTGACGGTTTTGATTATCATTCACGCAAACCTGAAAAATTTGCACCTGATATGACATATACAAGGCTTCATGAGCCGTTTGAGCTTATTAAGGCTTATATTGCTGCTGTCGGAAGAGGTAAAAGAAATCTTCCACCGCCGATCGAAGCTTTTTCAGGAATTGTTGCACATAAGATTGTTCCGATAAGAGAACGTGTCGGATTTATTATGGACAAGCTTTTCAAAAGGAAAAAGCAACGTTTCAGAACATTCTTTGAAAAAGCTGAGTCACGTTCAGAAATAGTTGCCACATTCCTTGCTTTGCTCTCGTTGACAAAAGATAAGAAGATAATTTTAACAGATGTTGAAGGTGACCTTGAAGTAGAAATGGTCGATTCGGATATTAACTTTGATGTGGAGGAACACTACGCGGATGAAAATGAATGAGTTGCAGGCTGCTGTTGAAGCAATTCTTTTTGCGGCAGGTGAGCCGCTTGAGCTTGAAAGAATTGCCGAAGCGCTTGAAATAGAAAAAGAAATGGTTGAATCCGTTTTGCTTGAACTTGGCAGGAAACTTGATGAAAACTGTAGCGGAATCTGCCTTGTCAGAATGGATGACCTTTATCAGCTTTGTACACGTCAGGAGTATGCAAATGAAGTTCGTGCTGTTCTTGAAATCAAGAAAAATGCGCCGCTTTCAAATGCTGCATTTGAAGTGCTTGCGGTTATCGCATACAATCAGCCTGTCACAAAAGCTTTTATTGAGCAGGTGAGAGGTGTCGACTGTTCGGGTGTAATTCAGACTTTGATTTTGAAGGGTCTTGTTGAAGAACGAGGACGGCTTGAATTACCGGGCAGACCGCTTATTTACGGTACAACACCGGAATTCCTGAAATGTTTCTGTGTAAACAATCTTTCGGAGCTTCCGGAATTACCGGACCATGAGGATATGCCTAAGAACGATGAGCTGCCAAATCAGCTTGAAATTAATCTTGATGACGGACAAATAATCGAAAATACGGCAATTACGGGTGATATACTGACAGTTGAAGATGTTGAATAGGAGGTGTGTTTGTGACAGCTTTGTACATAATTCTCGGAATAGTTTTGTTTTTCATTGCGGTACTGAGCATTCCGGTTGTTCTTGATATGGAATACGGTGATGTTTTTAAGCTCAGAGTGTCATGGTTGTTTGTGAAAATAAACATCCTTCCTAAAGATGAAAGCAAAAAGAAACCTAAAAAAGAAAAAGCTAAACAAGAAAAAACGCAGGCTGAAAAAGCACCTGCTGAAACGTCTGCTGCAGATATTCCCAAAAAGGAAAATCCGATTAAAATTTTTTATGAAGATCAGGGTGTGCTTGGTATAGTTGAACTTGTGAACAATGTTGCATCTTATCTCGGAAAGTTTTCAAAAGGTTTCCTTAAAAGCATATATATAAAGAAACTAAAAATCAGAATCCGTGTTACTGAAGGTGATGCGGCACAAACTGCGATTAAGTACGGAAAGTTTTGTCAGATGATTTATCCTCCGCTTGGGTTTATTTGCTCATCGTGTCATGTTAAAGATTATGATGTGAATATTTGGGCTGACTATTGTGGCGACAAAACAAAGGGTGAGTTTGAAACTAAAGTTGCGCTCATCCCGAGAAGTGTAATCAATGCCGGTATTGCTTTTGTGTTCCGGCTTGTAGTAAGGCTTGTGAAAGCATTACTTGTATATTTAAAAGCTAAAAAGAAAAATAATAATTTGAAAGGCGGACAAGAACAATGAAAGATCAGTCAGCATCAGGAATTTTAGCAACAGCTATTGACAGAATTAAGGAAATGGTTGATTGCCAGACAATTATCGGTGATACAATCGATGCAGGTGAAGGTATCAGAATTATTCCGATTTCAAAGGTTACATATGGTTTTGCTTCAGGCGGTTCTGATTTTCCGACAAAGACATCAAAGGAACTCTTTGGTGGCGGCGGCGGTGCCGGTGTAACAATTTCTCCCGTTGCTTTCCTTGTTATCAAGGATGGTGACGTCAGCGTTAAGTATGTATCGGAAGGCGCTGAAAATTCTGCAGAAAGAATCATCAGCATGGTTCCCGATGTAGTAAACAAGGTAACTGACGTTGTTACAAAATTCAAGTCAGACAAGACAGCGGATGTTGTTGATTCTGTTTTTGAAGAAATCGAATAATTCGTATTAAATAAAACAACCTCTGCCCGCATATAATTTACGGGCAGGTGGTTGTATGATTAAAAAGTTAATATCATTTTGTGTAATACTTTCGATGTGTGTGCTGAGAGTTTCTGCTATTAATGTCGGATCGCTTTCGGCTGAGTGTGCTGTTGTCGTTAATGTGCATACAGGTGAAGTTCTGCTTTCAAAGAATGGAGATAAGAGGCATTCAATGGCAAGCACTACAAAGATTATGACTGCTTTGCTTGCCGTTGAGTCAGGAAAACTTCAGAGTGAGATTGTTGTTTCGGAGAATATGCTTAAGGTCGAAGGAACGTCGATGGGTCTTGTTGGTGGCGACAGTGTTTCTTTGGATGAGTTGGTTTACGGTATGATGCTTTCCTCGGGAAACGATGCGGCGAATGTTACTGCGTTGTTTCTTGGCAACAGTATTGAAGATTTTTCTTCTATGATGAACAATCGTGCCGCTGAAATAGGTATGAAGAATACATCTTTTGTAACACCTTCGGGACTTGATGCAGATGAACACTATTCTACTGCTTACGATATGGCTCTTCTTGGGATAACAGCAGTTAAGAATCCTAAGTTTGCTTCAGTATGTTCTTCCAAAAGTGCGACGTTGACCTTCGGTAATCCACCGTATGAAAGAAAACTGTATAATCATAATAAATTGCTTAATCTTTATGATTGCGCTCTCGGTATCAAAACCGGATTTACGAAAAAAAGTGGAAGGTGTCTGGTGTCGTATGCCAAAAAGGATTCAGCAGAACTTGTTGCTGTAACATTGAATGCGCCTGATGATTGGAACGACCACAGAAAAATGCTTGATTTTGGATTTTCCAAGCTTAGCGAAAGGGTTGTAAAACCTAGTTTACCTGTGCATATTTCTGTAGTGGGTGGCGCAACAGATTCAGTCGGCATCAGTGTGAAACCGTATGCATACGCATGTTCAGACAATCAGGATAGTTCTTACAGACTGTTTATTGACAAGTTTATCTATGCTCCGGTTGCCTCGGGTGCAGTTGTCGGGCATTGTGAGTATTATCTTAACGGTACTTTAGTTGCAACAGAACCGGTTGTAACATCCGGAAGCGTACATGGAATGTAATTAACAATCTAAAGGAGTAATAAAATGACTGATGATAGAATCAGGCTTCAGAAGTATTTATCGCAGTGTGCGGTAGCTTCTCGCAGAAAATCCGAAGAGCTGATTGCTTCGGGTAAAGTCAAGGTTAACGGTAAGGTAGCCGGACTTGGCGATAAAATCAACCCTAAACGCGATACCGTTACGGTTAGCGGAAAGAAGATTGTGTCTTCAAAAAAGCATTATTATATTATGCTTCACAAGCCGAGAGGGTTTATAACAACAATGGAAGATGAGCTCGGAAGAAAATGTGTGGCTGAGCTTGTCAAAGATGTCGGCGCACGCGTATATCCCGTAGGCAGACTTGACAGAGATTCCGAAGGTTTGCTTATTATGACAAATGACGGTGAGTTTGCAAATTATCTTACTCATCCTTCAAAGCATGTGCCCAAAACATACAGGGTAACCGTTCGTCCCGACGTTACGGAGGAACAGCTTTTTGCTTTCAATGAAGGTATTGAGATTGACGGCAGAAAAACTGCGCCTGCGGACGCACATATAATTGAAAAAAGTGAAAACAGAGTTGTACTTGAAGTGATTTTACATGAGGGCAGAAACCGTCAGATCCGCCGAATGTGTGAGACTCTGGGTCTTGAGGTTGCGCGTCTTAAGCGCACTCATATCGGTTCTTTAAAGCTCGGTATGCTTCCTCAGGGTAAGTGGCGTAATCTTACCGAGGATGAGGTTCATCGCCTTAAGGTTTCTTCAGGTATGCGTGTAAATAAATTTTAGGAGCTTTTGTATGCTTAAATTTGTGCCGTTTAATTATGATGAATTAGGTTTGCCTTTTTCTGAAGATAACACTCTTGTAGGTTATATTGGTTACGACCTTTCAGATAACAACAGAGAATGCGGTAAATGTGTTTTCAGACTTAACGGTTATTCAATGGAGATACTTTACGTTGATTCATACGATAACGACCCTGAAACCGTTGAAGGGCTTATAAGAAGTGCACTTAATTACGGCGGAAACAGAAATGTTTATATGGCTGACTATAAAGCAGACAAAGGACTGGATGTTGCCGTTACATTAGGGTTTGAAGAAAATAAAGGTGTTTTTTCGGGTGATATTCCGTCACTATTACAAGGAAGTTGCTGTAAAGGAAAATAAGAGGTATTTGATATGGTAAGAAGTATGACAGGTTATGGTCGTCATCAGGAAACGATTGATTCGATGAACATAACCGTTGAAATTAAAAGTGTAAATCACAGATATTTTGACTTTTCGTCAAGGACACCGAGAATCTACGGATTTCTTGATGAGAAGCTTAAGAGCTTCGTGCAGTCAAAAGTTGCACGCGGAAAGATTGAGTGTTACGTTCAGGTGGACAACCTTGAGGATGACAGTGTAGTTGTTGAAATCAATCACTCTCTTGCAAAGGGTTATGTTGAAGCGTTCAAATCTCTTTCCGATGCTTATGATATTGAAAACAATCTCAATGCAGGAATTCTTGCACGTTTCAATGATGTTCTTCTTATCCGTAAGGAAGAAGCAGATGAAGAAAAAATCTGGAGTGCAGTTAAAGCTGTTGCGGAAACAGCTGTAGAAAAATTCATCTCAATGCGTAAGGTTGAGGGTGAAAAGCTTCGTGACGATATTTGTTCACGTGCTGACAATATCCTTGAAAAGGTTGAATATGTTGAGTCACGTTCACCTGAAACTGTTAAGGAATATACCCAGAAACTTCTTGCAAGAATGAACGATGTGCTTTCAGGGGTAAATGTTGATGAAGCACGAATTCTTACAGAGGCTGCAATATACGCTGATAAAATCGCTGTTGCGGAAGAAACAGTAAGACTCAGAAGCCATCTTGAACAGCTTAAAGGCTTTTTTGAATCGGAAGAAGCAATCGGCAGAAAAATGGATTTTCTTGTTCAGGAAATTAACCGTGAAGCAAATACAATCGGATCAAAGGCTTGTGATGTGGAAATTGCACGTTGTGTTCTTGATATCAAGTCTGAAGTCGAGAAAATTCGTGAGCAGGTTCAGAATATAGAGTAAGGAGTTTGTTATGAAACTGATTAATATAGGTTTTGGTAATATGGTCAATGCTGAGCGTATTATTGCAATAATAAGCCCCGAGTCTGCACCTATCAAACGAATTGTTCAGGTGTGTAAAGAAAACGGCACTCTTATTGATGCCACTCACGGAAGACGAACCCGTGCGGTTATCATTACGGACTGTGATCAGGTTATTCTAACTTATCTTCAGGCCGAAACCGTTGCAAACAGACTTGATGAAGAAAAGGATTACGAGGAGGATGAAGAAGATGCATAAAGAAGGTATGCTTGTTGTTCTCTCCGGTCCCTCAGGTTCAGGTAAGGATACAGTGCTCGCAGAACTTTTTAAGCTTGATATCGGGCTTGTACAGTCTGTTTCAATGACAACAAGAAAACCCAGAGATAAAGAAACGGACGGTGTCGATTATCTTTTTGTTGATGAGGATTGTTTCGTTTCAGCGATTGAAAACGGAAAAATGCTTGAATATGCCAAGTACGGAAATAATTATTACGGTACGCCGAAAGCTCCGATTGACAATTGGCTGAATGAAAACAAAATTGTTGTGTTAAAAATTGAAGTACAGGGTGCAGGGAACATAAGAAAAATTTATCCTGATGCTGTAAGTATTTTCCTTACACCACCGAACAAACAGATTCTTGAAAAGCGTCTGCGTAGCAGAGGCAGTGAGAATGATGAAGATGTTAAACGCAGACTTGATATTGCTTGTAATGAGCTTGAAAGAATCTGCGAATATGATTATGTTGTTGTTAACGACAATCTTATGGATGCCGTTGATGAAATAAAGACAATAATTTTTGCTGAACAACTCAAAGTAAGCAGAAGAAATAATATTTTAAGCGAGGTAAATAAGTAATGTTTGATCAGAACAAAAAATTTAAATTCAATCCCGATCTCAGCTCGGTACTTTCAAATCACATGAGCCGCTATTCACTTGTAAGAGCAACTGCAAAAAGAGCTCGTGAAATTTCAGAAGAGGCCGAGGAAGACGGAATCATCCTCATCGAGAAGCCTGTAAGTATCGCTATCGATGAAATTATCGAAGGTAAGTATAAAATTATTGAACCCGACGAGATCAAAAATTTATAATTTCTAAAAATCAGGAGGTATAGTATGTCAGAGTACATAGTTGCTTCGGTTGCAATTGAAAATTCAACAAATTCTTTTGATATGACATATGATTACCTCGTTGATGAAAAAGATTCAAATTTAAAACCTGGTTGCAGGGTGCTTGTTCCGTTCGGAAAAGGTAACAAATGCCGCCAAGGTATTGTTATGGCTGTTTTCTGTACCGATGAATTAACATATAAATTGAAGAAAATTGCACAGGTTATTGACGACACTCCGATTCTTTCTGAAGAAATGATTCAGCTGATTGGATGGTTAAAGGAGCGCACTTTCTGTACATTCTTTGATGCTGCGAAGACGATTCTTCCGGCAGGTATGTGTCACCGCGTTGTTACAACTTACGCGGCGGCAGGAGATGTTGATTTATCCGGATTAGATGCCGATACCTTACAGATTTATGATTACATAAGAGCTGCCAATAACTATGTTGACGGTGAAAAGGTGCTTAAAACTCTTGGGTTTGTGCCTGATTTGTCAGTCCTTGAGAAGATGACTAAAGAGGGTCTTCTTTTCAGAAACTACGATTCAGCACGTAAAGCCGGTGATCTTACCGTTAAAATGGTAAGAATTACCGATGCGGGTTTGAACGCGATTGAATCAACTGATAAAATAACAAAAAAACAAAGAGAAATCCTTGATCTTCTTGCAGATATTGATACAGCTTCAGTTAAAGAGATATGTTATTTTACTGGTTTCACACCTGCTGTTGTTCATGCACTCGCTAAAAAAGGTTATGCTGAGATTTTTGATAATGAAGTCTACAGAATACCGGGCGGTGAATTTGAAGACGTAGTAGCTCCTGAAATAATCCTTAATGATGAGCAAAAAAAGGCTTATAGCAGTCTGTTGAAGCTTTACAAAAAAGGTGAGGGCGGAGCTTCGCTTCTGTTTGGTGTAACAGGTAGCGGTAAAACTCAGGTGTACCTTAAACTGATTGACTATATGGTTTCTGTCGGTAAACAGGTAATTGTAATGGTTCCTGAAATTGCACTGACACCGCAGACTATTCAGATTTTTCGCAGAAGATACGGCAGTAAAACTGCTGTTATTCACAGTGCGCTTTCTGCAGGACAGAGAACTGATGAATGGAAGCGTATAAAAAACGGCGAAGTACAGATTGTTATCGGTACCAGAAGTGCTGTTTTTGCTCCGTTTGATAATCTTGGTCTTATTATTGTGGATGAAGAACAGGAACATACTTACAAATCTGAAAAATCTCCACGATACAGTGCTAAAGAGGTTGCGCTTTTCCGTTCTTCATACAATAAAGCAGTAACGGTTTTTGCAAGCGCAACTCCGAGTCTGGAAACATTCTCGAAAGCAAAAAATGGCAGGTATACTCTCAATAAACTTGTACAAAGATACTCTACGGCAAAGCTTCCTGAAGTCAAAATTGTAGATATGTGTATTGATGCGTTGAGTTATTCATCATTTTTCAGCAAAGAACTTGCTGATTCAATAGCTGAAAATCTCGAAAACGGACATCAATCTATACTTTTAATGAATCGTAGGGGTTACAACACTTTTGCAACGTGTAAATCGTGCGGTTACGTATTCACTTGTCCGTCGTGCAGTATCTCTATGACTTATCATAGAGCCAATGGACGACTGATGTGCCACTACTGTGGACATTCACAACCGTTTTCAAGCTTATGTCCGGCATGCAATTCTACTGATGTCAGATATTCGGGTGTCGGCACACAAAAGATAGAAGATGAATTAGCTTCACTTTTTCCGTCTGCCCGTATACTTCGCATGGATGCGGACAGTACTATGAGCAGACATGCTCACGAAGAAAAGCTGACGGCCTTTTCAAAAGGAGAATATGATATTCTGCTCGGTACTCAGATGGTAGCAAAAGGACTTGATTTTGAAAATGTTACACTTGTTGGTGTGATCAGTGCCGACGGCCAGCTTAATAATGATGATTTCCGCAGTCAGGAACGTACATTTGATTTGCTTACGCAGGTTGTTGGTAGAGCAGGTAGAGGTAAGTTTAAAGGTAAAGCAATTATTCAGACTATGAACCCTGAAAATGATGTGATTACCATGGCTGCGCAGCAGGATTACGAAAGTTTTTACAAAACTGAGATGAAGCTTCGTAAATCTCTGATATATCCGCCTTTTTGCGACATTGCTCTTGTTGGTTTTCTGGGCATCAGGGAGGAAAAAGTTCATGCAGCGGCGGCTAAATTCTTTTTGTTGGTTACTGAAAAAATACAGAAAGAATACAAGGATGAAAAGGTTATCATTCTTGGTCCGATGCCTGCAAGAGTTTCTAAGGTCAGCAATAAATACAGATACCGTTTGATAATTAAATGCAGAAATTCAAAGAACTTCAGAAAGATGATGTCTGAAGTATTAAGTGAAGTATTATCTGCCGGAGCATCAAATCAGGTGTCGGTTTATATAGATATTAATCCTGAAAATATTATCTGATATACGAAAGGGAAATAAAATGGCAATAAGAAATATTGTGAAATTAGGAGATCCGATTTTATCCAAAAAAAGCAGACCTGTTGAAAAGTTTGATGAAAAGCTTTTTACGATTCTGGACGATATGAAGGATACTCTTTATAAAGCTGAGGGTGCAGGTCTTGCAGCGGTACAGGTCGGCATTTTAAGACGTGTTGTTGTAATAGATTGCGGTGACGGTTATCTTGAACTTGTCAACCCTGAGATTGTTGAACGTTCTGAAGAAGTTCAGCATGAAACTGAAGGCTGCCTTTCTTTACCCGGGAAATACGGCGTTACTGAAAGACCGAAGTCGGTTATAGTAAAGGCTCAGAATCGTGAAGGAAAATGGTGCTTATATAAAGGTGAAGCCCTTAAAGCTCGTTGCTTCTGTCACGAAATTGACCATCTTGACGGTATACTTTATACAAGTCATCTTGTAGGTGAGCTTGAAAGTAATTAACGGAGGTAAGCTATGGATATAGTTTTTATGGGAACTCCCGAGTTTGCTGTTCCTTGCCTTGAACGCTTGATAGCTGACGGACACAACGTTAAGGGTGTTTTCACACAGCCTGATAAACCAAAGGGCAGAGGACATAAAATGCAGTTTCCGCCCGTTAAGGAATGCGCTGTTGAAGCTAACATTCCTGTATATCAGCCGTTAAGCATGAGAGACGGAGAAGCGATCTCTATTCTTGAAAATCTTAATCCCGAGTTGATTATTGTTGTTGCGTACGGAAAGATTCTTCCGAAGGAAGTTCTTGATTTCCCGAAGTATGGCTGTATAAATATGCACGCTTCGATTCTTCCTAGTTACAGAGGTGCTGCACCGATTCAGTGGAGTGTACTCAACGGTGAAAAAATCAGCGGTGTGACAGCAATGCAGATGGATGTCGGCCTTGATACAGGCGATATGCTTCTTACAAAAACTGTTGAAATCGGTGAAAATGAAACTGCCGGTGAGTTGCACGATAAGCTTTCTGTACTTGGAGCAGATGTAATGGCTGAAACTATAGATTTGCTTTTAAAAGGCGAGTTGAAAGCTGAAAAACAGGATGATTCCAAGTCGAATTATGCGCCTATGCTTTCCAAGGATTTGTGTCCTGTTGATTGGAATGAATGTGCACATAAAGTTCATAATAAAGTTAGAGGTCTTTCGCCGTGGCCTGTAGCTACTGCAAAATTAGGCGAAAAAACTATTAAAATTCATAAAACAGTTATATCTGACAAGTGTAATGCAACTCCCGGCGAGGTGGTTGTTTCTGACAAGAAACTTGTTGTTGCTTGCGGTGAATCAACATCTGTGGAAATTGTTGTTTTGCAAACTGAAGGTAAAAAAGCAATGAATGCTTCAGATTTTCTCAGGGGAAATCCGATTGAGAAGGGAATAATCCTGAAATAAGGTGATTTAATGTTTTTTGGTAATTATTTTTCATATCTTCTTTTCGCTGCACCTGTCCTTATTCTTTCTCTTCTGGCACAGGCTAAGGTTAACGGTGCATATAAAAAATATTCAAAAATTCCCAATTCACGAAGAATTACGGGTGCTATGGCAGCGCAGATGATACTTAATCATTACGGTATTACCGATGTCAGAATTGAAGCTTGTGCCGGAAAGCTTTCTGACCACTATTCGCCGAATGAGAAGGTTATCAGATTATCGCAGGCTGTATACAGCGGTGCTTCCATTGCAGCAGTCGGTATAGCTTGTCACGAAGCCGGTCACGCTGCTCAGCATGCCGAAAATTATCTTCCGAATAAAATCCGCACAGCTCTTGTTCCTGTTACTAACTTTGGTTCTCGCTTCGGTCTTCTGATTGCTTTCCTCGGTTATTTTCTTGCATACGGATCACTGAATTCAAGTTTTGGTTTTTATTTTATAGTTGCAGGTCTTGCTCTTTATGGTTTTGTAGCTGTATTTCAGCTCGTTACTTTGCCGGTTGAATTTAATGCAAGTAACCGCGCTTTAAGAGTTATTGAAGAAACAGGTATGCTTACAGACGAAGAGCATAACGGAGCAAAAAGTGTTCTTACAGCTGCTGCAATGACATATGTTGCGGCACTTGCTACGGCAGTTGTTAATCTTTTGTATTATGCTACGAGATTACTCGGCAATAACAGACGCAGATAAGGATTTTTATGAAAACAGCAAGACAGACAGCTTTTGAAATTTTAAACAGAATACAAAAAGATAACTCATATTCAAACCTTGTGCTTGATTCTTTTCTTGATAAATCAGAATTGCCGCAAATTGAAAAGTCTTTTGCGTCTGCCTTGGTTTACGGAGTAATTGAAAGATTTATAACTCTTGACTATGAGCTCTCTCTTTACCTCAAACAGCCTTTGAAAAAGCTGAAACCGCAAGTTTTAGCTGTTCTGCGTATGGGTGCATATCAGCTTTTGTTTATGGATAAGGTACCTGCATCAGCAGCAATTAATGAAAGTGTAAAGCTGACAAAAAATAACGGTGTTTCTTTTGCCTCGGGACTTGTAAATGCTGTTTTAAGAAAAATCAGCTTTAACGGTATTACTGAAACTGATGACATTTCCGTTAAATATTCAGCACCGCAGTGGCTTTGTGATTTATGGATTAAAGATTATGGTGTTGAAAATGCCGTAAAGCTACTTGAATCTACATTTGGTTCAGTTGAAACTACGGTTAAAGTTAATACTTTGAAGACAGATGCAAATAAGCTCAAAGAAATTCTTAAGGATGAAGGATTCGAGGCGGTTGAATCTGAACTTATCGAGAATGCAATGACTGTCAGCGGAAGCGGTGCCTTACATAAAACAAAAGCTTATCAGGACGGTTTGTTCCATGTTCAGGATCTTGCTTCACAGCTGTGCTGCCGTGCACTTGATGTCAAGGAAAATGATATTGTTTTTGATATCTGTGCGGCACCGGGCGGAAAAAGTTTTACTTTTGCACAGAACATGAACAACAGCGGAAAAATCTATTCAATGGATCTTTATCCGCAACGTATTAATCTTATAAAAAACGGTGCTGAAAGATTAGGAATATCTAACATTGAAGCAACTGTAAATGACGGTGAGAAGTTCAACGAGAAGCTTCCGCGAGCCGATAAGATACTTTGCGATGTGCCTTGTGCAGGTCTTGGTGTTATACGAAAAAAGCCTGAAATCAGGTACAAAAACCTTGCTGAAGTTGACAATCTGCCAGAATTGCAGTATTCTATTCTTTGTGTTTCTGCCGAATATCTTAAAAATGGCGGCACTCTGATTTACTCAACGTGCTCTTTGAATAAGGCAGAAAATGAGTTTGTTATAGAAAAGTTTTTATCGGAGCACAGTAACTTTGAAACATTTACCGTGTTACCTGAACTTAAAAGACATGCTGAAAAAACTGATTATATTTCTTTGATGCCGCACTTACACGGCTGTGACGGTTTTTTTATTGCAGGTATCAGAAAAATTAAGGATGTGTGAATTTGTCTGACTTTGACATTAAATCAATGAATTTATCTGAAATTGAAAATGTTGTTGCTTCATTGAATGAGCCTAAGTTCCGTGCTAAGCAGATATTTGAGTGGTTTCAGGTTTATGGCGCAATGAGCTATGACGAAATGACAAATTTACCTAAAGCATTGCGAAATACACTCAGCGAAAAGTATCCTGTAAGAAGCTGTGAAATCGAATTAAAACAGGTTTCAAAACTTGATTCGACTGTTAAATATCTGTTCAAACTTTATGACGGTAATTTCATCGAGTCGGTTTTGATGAAATATAAGTACGGATATACTCTTTGTGTTTCATCACAGGTTGGGTGCAGAATGGGTTGTACTTTCTGCGCTTCAACAAAAAGCGGATGTGTAAGAAGTCTTATGCCTTCTGAAATCCTCGGTCAGATTCATGCGGCTCAACGTGATATGAATATCCGTGTTTCCCATGTTGTTATGATGGGAATGGGTGAACCGCTTGATAATTATGATAACACAATACGTTTCCTTGAATTAGCTTCGTGTGAAAACGGCCTGAATCTTTCAATGCGTAATATTTCGCTTTCTACATGCGGACTTGTGCCTAAGATTTATAGTCTTATGGAAAAAAAATATCAGCTTACGCTGTCTGTTTCAAGTCGGAG
>JAZSPL010000009.1:0-28864 GCA_045537435.1 Acutalibacteraceae bacterium | reverse complement strand
CTTATTAAGAGAAAAGGCGCAAGCTTTGATGTTTGCTTTATTCCATTCTTTTTTAATTTAGCACTTGGATTTTTATTGCTTATGAATGGTGCAACAACAGTTTATTATTTTGGCAAATATAATGACGGACTTGCATGGATTTGTCTCTATCTTGGAATTTCACTTTGCGCAAATCTTTTCCCACAAATCGAAGATGTTATGATGCTCAAAGAGAATTTCTTCGTGAATAACGATAAGAAAATCAGCAAAATCCTTGTAGCACCTTTTTATGCAATCTTCTTCGTTGGTGCAAGACTTGAAAAATTAGGTTTAACACTTTTAACATCAATCGCATTTTCATTTGCAGTGCCAACAATTCTCGGTTGGTTTGTCCCTGCAATATTTGGTGTAATGAAATAATTTAAAATAAAAACCCGACCTTTGAACTGCCCCAAATTGTGCGGACAGTACAAAAAACACCCCTATGGTGTTAAATATTAAATTTTAAGCAACAAACTGATTTCGTTTTTCAAGCGGAGTCAGTTTTGTTTTTAGTTGTATTCTTTCATTGTTGTAGAAATGGATGTATTCACTTATGAGGATGCGAGCATCCTCATAAGTTCGCAACTTTGTTCGATAGATACATTCTGTTTTAAGAATTGAAAAGAAATTTTCAGCCATAGCATTATCATATGGATTTCCACGTCTTGACATTGATGGAGTTATGCCGTATGATTGTGTTAGCTTAAAATACGGATGAGATGTGTATTGAAAGCCTTGGTCACTGTGGAGCTGCAACTCTGCGGTGACCTTCTCTTTTTTCTTGGCTGTTCTGATGGTGCTCAAAACAAGGTTGACATTCTGTTCAGTTCCGGTTTTGTAAGCAACAATACTGTTGTCATACAAATCTCTGATTACTGAAAGATAAAGTGTTCCTTGCTGTGTCTTGATGTATGATATATCCGTTACCCACTTTTGATTTGGTCTGTCTGCTTTGAAATCTCTGTTCAGCAGATTGGGGTAACGATGAAGATAATCACCATAATTGCGATATTTCTTTCTTCTAATTACCGATAACAGGTTGTATTTCTGCATAACTCTTAATATCGTTTTTGGATTATGGTGTATTCCATTCCTTTCAAGCCATATATGTACTCTGCGATAACCGTATATTTTACCGCACTTTTCCTGACATTCTTTTATCTTTTCTGCCAACGGTAAATCCTTTGCTGGTATATCCATTCTTTTGACATAGTCATAGTAACCGCTTCTTGACACATTGAAGAATCGGCACATTTCACTTATTGAATACTTGTCTTTGTTACGGTAGATAACCATAAATTTTATACTTGTTCTCACTTCTTTTCTGTGAGCGAGAGAAAATCCCGCATCAATTCGTTTTCCATTTCTAATGATTTTATCTTTGCGTCTTTTCGGGCAACGATATATTTCAGTTCAGCTATTTTATCTTCTTCTCTGACAACGTAATCTTTTGGCGGTCTGCCCTTTCGTTTTAAAGAAATTCCTGCGGCAATCTTTCTTTGATTACGGTTATATCCGCTGATAAAATTATGTATTTGCTCTTTGCTAAAACCAAATTTTTCACCAATTTCTCTTTTGCTTAATCCTTGTTTCTTTAATTCTAATATTTCTTTTTCATATTCTTTGATGTGTCTGTAACTTCTGGGCATAAAAATTCCTCCTATGGTAGCTATTTTAATTCTACCATAGGAGGTTCTTTTTTTCATTGTACGTTTTTACTGGACCTATTCAGCTTTTCGCTATAATGCGGGTTGTTCAAATTATTCAATTAGCTTTCCGCAACAACAAATCATATTCATAACTGTCGCCTTGGTAGATTTATTTTATTCGAGCGATGTGGTTGATGAAGCCATACTTTTCATACATATATCTCGCACGAATGTTATCATATCCAACACCGACGGTGAGTTCGTGATAGCCGTTGGCATTGAGTTCGTTAATTGCAGTTTCAAGAAGATATGAGCATAAAGACTCTGCCTTAATAATTTTTGTGTATTCTAAACACGAATAAATATTCTTGTTTGTCTTTTGGGGCAAAGTCTTTATTTTCGCTTATCGCATTTTACCCGCAGATAACCAATAAGCTTGTTATTATCAAACTGAACTAATTTGTCAATTTTTCCGTTTTAAATGTTAGCTTGTTTTCTGCAATCATATGCTTTCGTTACGCTTTTTTGAATTTCAAAGGAGAGCTGATACTCATTCAAAAGCTCAGTTATTAAGTTAATAAACCTATCCGTACCTTTTGGAGAAATAATAATTTTCTTGATTAATCTATTTAAATCAACCTTTAATTTTTCGCCTGAATGAGATGTGTATTCCATAGGACACTCATTAACATTATCTTCATCGATTGTTGGATATACATCTTCAATTGTAATTAACCGAAGTTCATTTTCGTATGCGTATTCTTTATCTTTAAGAGTTAAAAAATTAAAAGGATTTTCATTAAAATAATTCATATTAAAAGTTGAGAAATCAACATATTTAATTTTCATATCTGTTATTTTCCTTGGTTCATTATAAAAAGCTTTTTTTAGAGACCCAAGATTAGTTTGAATGGCAATTCCTTCTGCGCCATTTTTCTCCGCATAATTTTCCCACATTAAATTGGTTTCAAAATTAGAAAGGTGCCAACAATTCACAAAAGTAGACGTTCTAAGCATATGTAGATATGCATCCATTATATTTCTTTCATACATATGCCATGGATTTTGCGTGGAAATTGCAAAGGATAAAGATGCTTTGGGTTGTGTGACTTCAAGTTTATCTTCAAATTTATCAGCTCTACAAAAATACAATGTTGAAGTTTTAATCAAATCTTCAAATTTGGAATAAGACATATAACGCCAAAGTACAGTATCATCACTCAATATGCTGAATTTTGAAGTAAAATACATAATTAAATACCTCCTGGCTAGATTTTTTGAATATTATTTTTAAAAACATATATGAATTATATTATAATAAATTTTTAAATGAAGCAAATACATTAGTTCCATTTTGTAACCTCATATCATTTTCTCATAAGTTGTAAATCTATTGTATCATAAATAGTAATTTCTCCACCGTGTCGGTTAATTGCATCTTCTATCTTTGAAAAGAACTCATTTCGGATTTTTTCTTCAATAGCGATATGGTCTGAATATGTACCGAGAAGCATTATATATTCCTTTGCGGAGAATGTGCGTGTACGGTAAAACAACTTGTATTGAATATCCGTAAAACCGTATTTTTCGGCAATAAATGCTCTGTTGTACGCTTGGTGTTCGGTGTATTCAATAGGAGTTTCGGGCTCTATATTGTAATATTTATAGTAATATTCCGCATAGATTCGGTCGATTTCTTCTGACAAAGCAAGGTTGCATTTATCACGGTACGGATGATTTGCAAATCGGGCAAAAACACCGCCGTCTTTCAGCACATCATAAACCTTTTTATACCCCATTTCTTCGGGTATCCAATGAAATGCCGATGCCGAATAAATCAAATCGTACTCACCATTTAACTCAGTATCTTCAAATTTTCTTGAAACCGCTGAAAAGTTCGGATATTCTTTAAATTTCTCACGGCAGATTTCGCAGAAGTTTTCACCGTAATCAACAGCGGTAAGGTTACAACCTGTTTTAAGAAAAGGTAAAGTTGCCTGGCCGCCGCCTATGCCGATTTCAACAACACGGCTTGTGTTATTGATTGGTGCATAATCAAAGATTGTCTGATATACCTCATCAACATATCCCGGCCGCAGTTTTTCATAGGTATCTGCAACTGTATCAAAAGTCCAATTCAAACTATTGTTTTGCATTTATTATCCCTCAACAAAATCAATCAACTGTTTCAGATTATGGATTGTCCATTCGTCGACGTTTTCGCCGCTTCTGTCAAGGTAAAAGGATGTAAATCCTTGTTCTCTTGCACCGTCGGCTTCCTTCTTGCAGTCGTCAACAAATATGCTTTCTGCGGCAGTTACGCCTTGTGCCTTGAGTGCAGCATTGAAAATAATCGGGCTCGGTTTTCCTGCACCTACCAAAGAGCTTACTGTGAACGAAGTAAAATACTTTGCTATACCAAGCTGTTGCAATGTGAATTCAAGCGACGGCGATGTATCGCTGATAACTCCCATTTTGTAGCCAAGACTTTTAAAATATTCAAGTACCTCTACAGTTTCAGGGAACAAAGCTCTGTCACCGTTGCACCAAAGCTCAATCAAAAGACAATCCGCTTTTTCTTCAACGTTTTCCGTTATCCCTTCACCGAAAAGTAGGTAATAATAGTATCTTCTGAAAAAATCACGCTCGTCATCAAGCGTTTTATACCAAGGCTTTCTGCCCTCGCTTGCAAGGTGAAACAAAGCCATCATTTTATTGTAATCCAGCTCAAACGGCTTGCCGCTCCAACTGCTGATTTGCTCGTTACGCCAAGCCTCTTTTTCTGCCGTAAAATATGTCAATGTTCCGTCACGGTCAAAGAATATTGCTTTGTATTTCATTTGCTTGCTCCTATTCAAGAGAAATAACATAACGTAGTGAATATCTGTCGTCCTCAAAAAACTTTTCTTGTAAAATACCGCCGTTGTTTAATATTGTTTTAATCGCACCCTTGTTGTTTTCGTATGGAACAATTTCAACGCTTGTCATCCCGTTATCTTTGCAAATATCCAAAGCCAACCGAAGCATAATTGTTCCTAACCCTTTGCTTCTATTCCAAGGTACAACACCTGCGTGAAGATGTCCTCTGTGAGTTCGGGAACCGTTTATCACAATTGCTCCTAAAATTTCGTTGTCGTTATCAACAAGAAAATACAGAGTACAAGGAACTCCTGTAGAAAGCATTGAACCTGTGGTTCTGTCATCCTCACACCACTCCAACCATTTTGAATATGGTGCATTTCTGCCAAGTGATTTGCTGTATCTTCGCAACAATTCAGGCTGAATGTTATCTTCAATGGACTCCCATCTGCCCATCATTTCTGTGTATTGATGTTCATGCGTTTTGTCCGGTATTACAAGTTTATAGTTTTTAGTGTTTATCATGATTTCCTCCTGTAAAAAATAAAGGCACCTCCGAAACGGAGATGCCTGCAATTCACAGAAAGATATAAATTACATCAATCGCAAACGGACAAAACGGCTCTCCGATTCATTGTGTTAATCATCATTGTCATTTTGTCCACCTGCCTTTCAGTAATTTTTATTTATTGTAACAACATAAGAATAATTTGTCAACAGTTTTCAGCTGCGTTGCATAAGTGTCGGTTTTAAATTCAAAATTGTTTGGTATTTGTCTTAGCGAGCAATGGATTTGAACGTACAAATCCGCAATTAAGGGGTTTTCACCCCTGACACCCCACAGAAAATATAGTATAAAAAGATTAAATCAGGTGCAGCAAGAGTTAAATTTCATTGCACCTGATTTTGTTTTCAAGAAACTATTATGCTGTAAAAATCAACTCGTGATTAACAATCTCTCTTGCCCTTGCTTCAATGCTGTTCATACGGGCAACCCATTTCATTTGGTCATTTACTTTCAGTTGTTCCGTAATACCCTCATTGACTTTCATCTGTTCTACCAGCCGAGAGAACATATTTGATGCCTGTTCGTCAACCTCTGCAAGGTGAGCCCAGAATGTGCCGTTCATAAGCATAATGTTAAACTGAACTCGTTTATGCTGCATAAGATAATCTTTGCGTTTTAGTCCCCATATGCCAAGCGGTTTGCTTGCTTCGGCAGGTAATGCGATGTTTGGAATTCTGTAATTGCCAACCATTCTGTATGTGCCGCCTTTGAGTTCAAAAGATGATTTTTGCATAAATTTAGCCTCCTTGTAATTTGGTAATTTCATTTTACAAGAAGGCGTTATTTATGTCTAATGTGTGAATTGATTTTTATAATCAATGCAAAAAATAAGCGTTTTTGTCGAAAAAAGCTGCATTTTTGCACAATCCGTTGCTGAAATATCGAATTCGAATTATTATATTATGATATTAATAAGGATTTATAGGTAGGGATGTTATTTTGATAAAGAAAATATTATCAGTTTTGAAACAGATAAAAATCAATTTAAAATACATAGCAAAGCGTTCAACTATTTGGACAAGCTCAATTATTGCGATATCGCAAACCATCGGGTTTTTACCAGATTTCAATGACATTTTCCCTGAAGATTGGATATTTATAAAGCGTTTACTTGTAAGTGCTGCCGTTGTCGCTGTTATTTGGTTAATAGTGTGTGTTATATATTGTATAATCGTTTTGAGAAATGAAAGTATTGCCGTTATTGATGCTAAAAACGGTCATCACGTCTTTGTTGAATACGGTGATTTACTTGCAGACAGCGATGAAAGTAAAAATGTGGTTGTTACTGTAAACAGATGTTTCGATACAATTGTAGATAATGATTTAATTTCAAGAGAAACAATTCACGGTAAAATCGTAAATAAAATATGTTCTGGCTCTTATAGTGCAGAAATGCTTAATGAAGCATTGCAGAATGATTTGTGTGAAATTAAAAAAATAAAACCGCAACAAATACTGTTGAAAAAGAACAAACGAAAAGGCAACTTAAAACGTTATCCTGTTGGAAGTATAGCCGAATTTAAAAAACAGCCTGACGATAAAACAACATACTTCTTTCTTGGAATGTCTGCATTTAATAGTAATTTGCACCCGGAAACTACCGATAAAGAATATATGATAACTATACAATCTTTAATAGAATATTGTCATTTAAGATCTCAAAAGCTACCGATTTATATTCCAATTATAGGTACACACGGACTTGATAACAAGAAAAGTGAGCGTGAGTTGTTGGAGTTTATGGTTAACAGTTTACGTTTTAATGAGCATCTTATAAATACAGATATTCATATCGTAGTATATTCGGGTCAAAAATCAGAAGTATCTATATATGGTCTATAACAAATGAAAAAGTGGAGGATTATATGGGACACAAATGCTTTATTAGTTATAAAAAAGAGGATAAAGAATACCGTAAAGCCGTTATTGATTTGCTTGGTCAGGAAAATTATATTGATAAATCACTTGATAGAGTAATAGATAGTGAAAATGGTGATTACATTATGCAAGTAATTCGAGAAGACTATCTTTGTGACTCAACAGTAACAATTTTTATTATCGGCTTACATTCTTCTGAAAACGAAGGTACAGACATATATGGTCGAGATAAGAACTATTTTATAAAACGCGAATTGCAAGCATCGTTATTTAACGGTAAAGGCAATACCCGTAATGGTATTTTGGGAATTGTGTTACCCGAAATGTATGATTACGTCTATAAGGGTACATATAAATGCAGTACATGTGGTGGCAATCATAATCATGTTGCTGTTAATGACGGCACAGTAATTAGAGAGTTTAGTGTTAATTACTATTGTGAACCGCATAGCGGTTGTGCTTGGAAAGAAGAAGACCGTTATTGCGTTCTGGTTAAATGGGATGATTTTAAAAAGTCTCCGAGTATTTATATTGATGAAGCATTTGACAAACGCAATGCTGATGTTTCAGATAACATCAAACTCAAGAATTTAAGATAGACTAAAGAGGATTATAATATGATAATAGATATTTCCAATGAATCTTTTAGAAGAATCTTAGAAAACAAAAATCTTTTTTTACCTATCCGTTGGGACGGTTCTGATTTTTCATCTACTTTAGACTATTTGTTTATGGATTATATAAAGCAAATAGAGTTAACAAAACACGAAAATAATCACTTAAAAAACATTTGTATAAATCTTGATGACATAAAACGAGTTTGTGGCCTACTAGTTAAAGTTGTGAACCATTATTTAAACGGGTTTCCATCAATGGCCTATGAAAAATTTGAGTCTGTAATGGATATCTTAATGATAACTCCTTTAGAAATATATCAAAAAAGTGTCATGGAGCAATTTGGTAATTCGATAAACAATATTGACGATGATAAACTCAAACTTTACAGAGTTGTCAATGTTGATGATAACAAACCATACAAAAGAGTTCGTGTTTTTCATACACCATACAACTTGAGATCTAAAGTTTCAACCAGCAGATATAGCATTGCAGGATACCCAAGCCTTTATTTAGGCACATCGTTAGACTTGTGTTGTGAAGAAATTCATATGAACCCTCACAAAAACTTCGCACTTGCTTCAAAGTTTAAATTGGAAAGAAATCTTGAATACACTAACACAAACATACAGGTTATAGAACTGGGTGTTAAACCGCAAGATTTTATAGCAATAAATAAAAATGATGAAAACAACAAAAGAAGAATATCGCACCACTTATTAGAAAAGAATAAAACTAAATCAGCGTATTTGCTTTGGTATCCCTTGATTGCAGCATGTTCTTACATCAGAACAAATAAAAGCGATCCTTTTGCTGCCGAATACATAATTCCCCAATTACTTATGCAATGGGTTCGCTCTAAAATAGGTGCAAACAAAGGAGAAGAATACGATCAGTTGATTGGCATACGATATTTTTCGTGTGCTTCGATAAAAGCTTCTGAAATGGGATTCAACTATGTTTTTCCAACAAGTGGACAACAGAAGTCTAATAACCTTCCATACTGTTCTGTTCTTGCAAAAGCATTTCGATTAACAAGTCCTGAATACATGCATGAATTTGATTGTGTTAAAAGTTGTGAAAGATATTTGAATAGAAAAAATGATTTTGACTATATAGGCAATTAAATTTGTTTGTAATTCATCAAAGAATAATAATACTACAACATGGTATATGTATGTTACTGCCGATAAGTATTTATTTTATTGAATCCGTTATCCACATTCATACCAGCAAAAAAGCATCTGCAACGGCAGGTGTTTTTTTGCTTTTTCTTTTTTGTATATTTTTGTAAATTATACGGTTATTTCATATTTTATTGACAAAAATAAAAATCTCTGTTACATTATAAAGTGCAAATATTATATAACAGAGGTGTTATTTATGGCAAAAACAATTCAGGATATTCTTGATATTATCAAGGAAAAAAATATCCGTATGGTTGACTTTAAGATGGTTGATATCAACGGTCAGTACCGTCACGTAACAATTCCTGCAGAGAACTTCTCTGAGGATACAATGAAGAGCGGTATCGGCTTTGACGCTTCAAACTACGGATACGCTGTTGTTGAGAAGAGTGACATGGTGTTTATTCCTGACCCTGACACAGCAAACATCGACCCGTTCTGCGAAATTCCGACGCTTTCAATGACAGGTAACGCGATGATTATCGACACTCCTGAAAACCGTCCTCTTGCTCAGTATCCCCGTAATATCATCAAGGCTGCTGTTGAATATATGAAGAACAGCGGTATTGCTGACGAGATGAAGATCCTTCCTGAGTTCGAGTTCTATCTTTTCGACGACGTTACATGGAATGTTGACGGAAGATACATCGGTGCTACAGTTGACGCAAGCCAGTCTTACTGGAATTCTGCAACAGACGGTCACGGCGTTGTTGTTCCGAAGCAGAAGAATTACCATATTGCAAAGCCGTTTGACACTTCTTATGAATGCCGCAGCGAAATGTGTATGCTTATGAAGGATTGCGGTATCGAAATTAACTATCATCATCCCGAGGTTGCTGCATCAGGTCAGTACGAAATTGAGCCTCAGCTCGGCGAAGTTGTACATATGGCAGATGCTACAATGATGATTAAATACATCATCCATAACACAGCTCTCAAGTATGGTAAGAGCGCTACATTTATGCCGAAGCCGATTTACGGCGAAGCAGGCAGCGGTATGCACGTTCATATGATTCTCTTCAAGGACGGTGAGCCTGTATTCTCTGATGATAACGGCTATTCACACCTCAGCGAAACAGCACATTACTTCATCGGCGGTCTTCTTAAGCACATCGGTTCACTCTGCGCTATCACAAATCCGAGCACAAACTCGTTCAAGCGTCTTGTTCCCGGCTATGAAGCTCCCGTTACTGTTGGTTATGCAACGTCAAACAGAAGTGCTGTTATCCGTATTCCTGCATACGCTAAGAGCCCGGACAAGCGTCGTTTTGAGCTTCGTAACCCCGATGCTACATGTAACCCGTATTTCTGCTATGCAGCAATCCTTATGGCAGGTCTTGACGGTGTTAAGAATAAGATTGACCCGCGTGCAAACGGTTGGGGTCCCTACGATATGAACCTCTACAATCTTCCTGAAGAGGAGAAGGCAAAGCTTCAGGGCTTGCCCGTATGTCTGGAGGATGCTCTTGACTGCCTTGAAAAGGACTTCGATTACCTCACAGAGGGCGGAGTATTCCCCGAAGAGCTTATCCGTAACTTTATCAAGACAAAGCGCGCTGAATGCAGCCAGCTTTCAGCTATTCCTCATCCTGCAGAGTTTGATAAGTACTATAATCTTTAATCTGTAAACGGACAGTCGAATCCGTAACCGTTAATTAAATCAACCACCCGGACTTTTATAATCAGAAGTCCGGGTGGTTTTTGTTATCGTGTTTTGCAATTTCTTTTATATGCGCTCTTATCACCACTGCAGTTTAAATATCTGCACACAAAGCAAAAAATTTGTCGTGGTGGAATTTCAGATGCTTTCAAGATGTCTTGCATCGTTGGCGAGTTCGAGTTTTATGCGCGGTTGACCGTTGTCGATAATAAAACGCACAATCGTCACGCCCGTGTTTTCCTGACAGAAATTGAAGTCGTCACCGCTTGTAATGCCACACGCAGCTTTGATGAAATGATTATTGAACGTACCGTGTGCAAAAGCTATGACGTTTTCTTTGTTGCCGTATTTTTCACGGATTTCCGCAACGACATTCTTCGCTCTATCCTGCACATCTTCAAGGCTTTCGTTACCGAACGAGCCGACCTCGTAAAGATTTTCCATAATTGTTATTGGTGTGTTCTGAAGTTCAGATAAAGGTGTTGCAGTCTGAATCGCTCTTTCAAGAGGACTTGAAAGAATTACGTCAAAACTTATCTTTTTTAATCTTAAAGCGAGGAGCTCTGCCTGTTGGTGTCCCCAATCTGTAAGCTTAGGATTTTCGACGTCGTGACCGATATTGCCCTGAGATTCGCCGTGTCTGATGATGTATAAATCCATTTATTATCCCACCAATACCATTATCATAATTCCTGCAAACGAAAGTGCAACCGAAATCCATTCTTTCAACTTCGGCTTGTTTGGAGTAAAATAGCTCAGAAGTGATGAAACAATCATCACACCGCCCGTTATCATCGGGTACTGTACGGATGCAGGCAGGTATGCAAGCGAAAGAAGCAGAAGAAAGTTTGCAACGCGGTTAAGTATGCCGTTGCCCGACATCCAGAAAACCGCTTTAAAGCTCAGTTTCATCGGCGACTTTCTGTAGCTTAAAACCAAGAATACACCCGAAAGCAACGCTGTCACAACGGCTGTCCACACGGAATATGCCGCTTCACTCGTTTTTGGGAAATCTCCTGACTGAAAAAATTTTGCAATCACACCCGAAAGACCGTTGAAAACAAAAACACCTATGTAATAAATTGTGCCGCCTTTACCTTCGCCTTTTCTTTCAACGCCTAAGGCGAGAGCAATTATAACAAGCACAAGGCAGATTGCTTTGCCGAGTGTGAATGCTTCGTCAAAGAAGAAAACACCGAGACAGGAGGGTAAGACCATTCCGCCGAGCATTGAAAACAGCGAATACAACGAAAGATTTATCTTGCCGAGAGCTTTCATACTGCAGAAGCTGAAAGCCATTCCGTCGAGTGCCGCAAGCGAAGCCATAAAAAGTGTGAACGGAGTGAACTCCCATTTCATACCGTTGACGGCAAGCAAGACAACAAGACCTGCCACCGCACCGCCGAAAATAAACATCATTGAAGATGTGAAGCTGCTTTTGCATTCGCGTTCGTACTGTTGATTGCAGAAAAACTGCAGACCGAACATCACAACCGCCGCAATTACCATTGTGTAGTACAAAATATATCCTCCTCTATAGCTGACTATCTTTTAATCAAATCAGAAATTTTTCGTGTCTGCGAAGACAAATATTCAAGGCTTTCGTCCATATAAGACCAAAAGCTCGGCATATTATCACCACCGTTTGAAATTATATCACAACAAAAAAATCTTATCAACTTGAAAAAAGCTTTAAAATATGATATATCTTGCTTTGGAAGGTGACACTATGGCAGAAAAAAACTACGATATGAACACCCGTATGAAATACGGTTTTCCGAAAATCACAAAGAAAGGTGCTGTCAGCCCGAACGGCGAGATGACACCTTTTGTTCACGACAGAAAGCTTTACCGATTGGAACTTGAGGACAGATCATTTGCGACCGATTCAAGTGTGCCGACTTCTGCCGTTATCCGCGACTGCGAAAGCGGAAAGATAATTTCCCGATTCGGCGAGGGATGTTACTATTTCTCGGCGTACACGGAAAACGATACCGTTTACGTTCTCGGTGTTAAATCCAAACGTCCCGAATTTTGCGGTGATACCGTAATGATTTTCGAAAGCCGTGACCTCATAAACTGGGCAGAAAGAGAACTTATCTCCAATAAAGGCTGGAAGTTTTTTAACACAGCTCTCACAAAATCACCCGAGGGATATGTTTTGCTTCTTGAAGCAAACGAGCCGAAAGAATTTGTCGGTGATTATCCGTTCACATTCTTCTTTGCAACCTCGCCCGATATGGTTAACTGGACATTTATGGATTACGACCTCGGGTTTTCAAAAAGCCGTTATATGGGCGGGCCGTGGATGAAATATTCCGAGGGATGGTACTATGTGATTTCTGTTACCGAGCTTCCCTGTAAACGTTACACGAATTACATCTACCGCACAAAAGATTTTGCAGATTGGGAGGTTGGTCTTTACAATCCGCTTCTTATGCCGGACGAAAACGACAGATTGATTTCGGAAAATTGTGCTGACCTCAGCGAAGAGATGAAAGAAAAGATTAAAACCGCATTTATTTCAAGCAACAGCGATATAGATATGTGTGAACTCGACGGCAAAACGTACATCAATTATTGTGTCGGAAATCAGCTCGGATTTTATTATATGGCAGAGGCTGAATATGACGGCACTGTCGCAGAATTTTTGAAAAGGAATTTTGAATAAAGAATAACCCTCGGTTTAAACCGAGGGTTTGCTGATTTTATCACTCCAATACAGGCTCATTGCAGAATTCTACTTCGGGTGCGCCCTTGATTCCGTCGGATTCGAAAATCACGATTTCGTTTTCGCCCTCGTTGAGAAGAGATGCAGGAATGTAAAGAGTTCTCTGCGGCCCGATTTCCCAATATCTGCCGATATTGAAGCCGTTGATTGTCACGAAGCCTTTTGTGAAATTATCTGTTTTAAGGAATGTGTCTTTTGCTTCGTCGATTGTGAATTTACCCTTATAGAAAACACTTTTCTCTGCAGGAATTTCCTTTGAGAATTCAAGCTTTTCAAGGTTATCCATCGGCAAAGGATAAACATTCCAGTTGAAATGGATTCTGTCGTCAAGAAGACATCTGCCTGCGATACCTTTTTTGCGCATCATCTTTGCACCGAAGTTTGCTCTGCCCATATTCTCGCAAAGGATCGTCATAACATCGCCCTTCTTTGCAGAGAATTTCAGCTTCAGCTCGTCATCGTTGACATAAACAATTCCAACAAGTTCTTTGTTTATATAAACCTGTGCTCTGTCACCGATTTCGGCAAACTCAAGCTCAGTATCGTTATAATTTCTGTTAAGAACGGTCTGATATGCTATATAGCCGTAGCCTGTGCCGTACATTTCCATGCACTTCGGAACGTCGGAATGAATCGGTGCCGAAAGCTTCGGGAGGCTTTCAAAAAATCCTGCGCACTCTGTAAGTGTAACCTTGCCGTAAGCTTTTTTCTCTCTGTTTGCAGGCACTTCGGGCAACGGCTCGTCAACGTATTTTTTAATAACATCGCGAACTGCGTAATATTTTGCCGTAACATCACCGCATTCTGTAAGCATCGCATCGTAATCGTAGCTTGTTACATCGGGAAGGAATTTTTCATAATGGTTTGCACCTGATGTAAAGCCGAAGTTTGTTCCGCCGATGAACATATACATATTAAGGCTGCCACGCTTAAGCATATCGTCAACAACCTTTGCGTAATCCTCCGCAGAGGTTGTGTGGTGCTTATCATCACCCCAGGCATCAAACCAGCCGTTCCACATCTCCATACACATTTTCGGCATATCGGGGAAAAGCTTGTCGTGTGCAACAAAGTTTTCTTCAACACGACTGCCGAAGTTAAGCGTTGCAAGGCAACCGTCAACCGTACCGTCGAGCAAATCGTCCTCACTTGTTCCGTCTGATGTGAAAAGAGGAACATCGATTCCGCGGCGGATGAAGCCGTCACGAAGGTATGCAAGATATTCTTTGTCGTCACCGTAGTAGCCGTATTCGTTTTCGCACTGCACCATAATAACGTTACCGCCGTTTGTGCAAAGAAGCGGACGAATTTCGTCGCACATACGGTCAAGGTAACGGTCAAAATGCTTTATGTAAGCCTTGTTCATACAGCGGATTTCAAGGCTTTCATCCGTCTGCAACCACCAAGGAAGTCCGCCAAATTCCCATTCGGAGCAGATGTACGGGCCGGGACGGACAATCGCCATAAGACCTTCTTCTCCTGCAATTTTCAGGAAGGTTGCAATATCAAGATTATCCTTGAAATCATAAACCTCAGGCTGTTTTTCGTGCATATTCCAGGCGCAGTAGGTTTCAACACAGTTGCAACCCATAGCACGCATTTTTTTGAAAATATCTCTCCACGTGTCGGGCATATTGCGGAAGTAATGCACTGCACCCGAAATGAGATTGATTTCCTTTCCGTCTTTTACAAAATTACCGTTTTTTATTTCAAAAGTCATAGCTGTTCTCCTGTATAAAATTTGTTTTTTCTATTGTATCATAAAGCTGTCGAAAATTAAAGTACAAGAACTGTTTTACTTGAACGGATTTTTGTTATGTGTTATGATAGTTTCATCAAACCGAAAGGGAGATCAATATGACGCAGGAATACTTTTTTCATAATGCAAAATGGGTCGGTGCAAAAGAACGTACAAGAGACAGCTTTGCTGTCCTGAAAGGCAGTTTTGAAGCAGAATCTGCAAAAAAGGTAACTGTCAATGCCTTGGGTCTCGGATTTTTCAAGTGCTGTATCAACGGCAAATGTGTCAATCCTGATACGTTTCTTCCGCTTTCATCTGATTTTGAAAATACCTGCGATCCTGTTGATGAGGTTATCTCGGGTCACCGTATTTATGTTCCGCAGTTTGATATAACTCCTTTTGTGAAATCGGGCGAAAACGATATTGAAATTCATTACGGCGGTGGCTGGTATACGCACAGGGAACGTGCATACGGTTTACCGAAAGCGATTTACTGCATAACTGTTGAAAAGGAAAACCGTACTGAATATTTTGTTTCCGACGAGAATTGCAAAATCCGAAAAAGCTCCGTTTGCAAATACAACTTCACATGGGAAGAGCATCACGATTTTTCCGACCTCGACGATTTTTCGTGGGAAAATGCTGTTGTTACAGAGGGCCTTGAAACGGAGTACTGCGAAACAGTCTGTCCGTGGGATAAGCTTATTGAAAAGCTTCCCGTAAAGAAAGTCAGAGAAACGGAAAACGGAATCGTCTATGATTGCGGTGAGAATACAACGGGTTATCCCGTATTGAAAGTTACGGCAGAAAAGGGCGAAAAAATCTGCGTTAATTTCGCTGAAGAGCTTGCAGAAGATGGAAGTCTTGACCCGACACACGTCCACGGTCAGCAGTTCACGGTTGTTTCCGACGGAAAAGAAGCTCTCGTTCAGCCTGAATTCACCTGGTTCGGATTCCGATATTTTGAGGTTATCGGTAAAGCCGAGCCTGAATGTGTAAAGGTTATCTATGCCGATGTGCCTGTTTCTTCAACCTTTGAGTGCGACAACGAAACACTCAACTGGATTTACAAAACCTTTATGCACACGATGCTTTGCAATATGCACACGGGACATCCTTCCGACTGTCCGCACCTTGAAAGAAGAGGCTACACGGGTGACGGTCAGCTTACCTGCAATGCAGCATTGACTGTGTTTGATGCTAAAGCATTCTATGAAAAATGGATGCAGGATATAGGCGACTGTCAGGATGTTTTAAGCGGACACATTCAGTACACAGCTCCGTATATTCGCAGCGGCGGAGGCCCGGGCGGTTGGGGTTGTGCGATTGTTGAAGTGCCGTATCAGCTTTACAAGCACTACGGCGAAAAGGAAATTCTTGAAAAATATTACGGAAATATGCGCCGTTACATAGATTATCTCGAAGCTCACTCCGAATACGGTGTCGTAACAAGCGACAAAAAAGGCGAATGGTGCCTTGGTGATTGGTGCGGACCGAATATTCTTTATCCCGATAGGGATATCACCTCACACAATCAGCAGGTTGTTCTTCCTGCACCGATGGTCAACACTTACTTTATGGTAAAATCACTTCAGCAGATGTGCGAAATCGCAAAGATTATCGGTAAGGATGAAGATATCCCTGAGTATGAAGAAAAGATAAAATACCGCAAAGGTGCAATTACTGCGGCTTATTTCAACACCTTTGACGACAACTTTATAATGAATGTTCAGGGTGCAAACTCGTTTGCACTTGATATCGGTTTGGGCAACGAAAAAACATATGAAAATATGAAGAGCTACTACAAAAAGCTCGGTCATTACGACACGGGAATTTTTGCAACGGATATAGTAACGCGTCAGTTTTTCAAAAACGGCGACAGCGACCTTGCCGTCCAACTGCTTACACATAACGGCGAGCAGGGTTTTGAGCATTGGAGAAGAAACGGAGCGACGACATTCCACGAATACTGGGACAGCAACCGCAGCCGTTCACACAGCCACCCGATGTTCGGAGCACCTGTTGCATATCTTTTTGAATATCTGCTCGGAATAAGACAGGCTGAAAATTCGGCAGGGTACAAGTCAATTATAATCGAACCGATGAGCGTTGACAGATTCAAGTGGATGAAAGGCAGTATTACCACACCAAACGGTGTTGTTGCCGTCAGCTATGAGGGCGAAAACGGTAATGTGAAATTCAGAATTTCCGTTCCCGAAAACACTCAGGCAACATTCATTTTTGCCGAAAAGAAACATATTCTTTGTGTCGGTGAAAATGAATTTGAATTCGGTGAAACCTTGAACGAAAATTTTGAAAAATAATTTCTACTCTTATACAATTTAACCAATGACAAACACTCTCCTTTGTGCTATACTAACAGCCGCAAAGGAGATGTATTTTTTTATGCAAACTTTAATGAGCTTATCTGTCTGCCTTTTCGCAGGTCTTGTGCTCTCTCGTGTAGCTAAACTTGTAAAACTTCCTGCTGTTACGGCTTACCTCGTTGCAGGTATTCTTGTCGGTCCGTATGTGCTCGGTTCTTTCGGTGTACCGGGTCTCGGCTTTATAAGTATGGAAGATATTAAAACATATGAACTTATCCCTGACGTTGCTCTCGGATTTATCGCTTTTCTTATCGGTAACGAATTCCGTCTTGCTCAGCTCAAGGCAACGGGCAAGCAGGCAACGGTCATCGGTATCGTGCAGGCGGTTGTGACAACACTTCTTGTTGATGCCGCACTTATCGGCCTTCATTTCCTTATTCCCGATAAGCTTCCGCTTCCGTCAGCAATCGTGCTTGGTGCAGTTGCTTCCGCAACAGCTCCTGCGGCAACACTTATGGTTGTCAAGCAGTATAAAGCAAAAGGACCTTTGACGGATATTCTTCTTCCGATTGTTGCTCTTGACGATGCCGTAGGTCTTGTGCTTTTTGCTGTTTCTTTCGGTGTTGCAAAGGCACTCATTCACGGTTCGGTTGATGTGCTTTCAATCGTAGTTGAGCCGATTCTTGAGGTTGTACTTTCACTTCTTCTCGGTTTTGTTATGGGCGTTGTTTTCACTTTTACAGAAAAGTTTTTCCACTCACGTTCAAAGCGTCTTGCAGTTTCTGTTGCTTTCGTGTTTTTCACCGTTGCGCTTTCAATGCTTGAGTTTAAAATCGGCGGTGTACATATTGCTTTCTCTTCACTTCTTTCCTGTATGATGCTCGGTACTGTGTTCTGCAACATGTGTGACTTCTCCGAAGAGCTTATGGACAGAATTGACCGTTGGACGGCTCCGCTTTTTGTTCTCTTCTTTGTAATCAGCGGCGCAGAGCTTGAACTTGCAACGTTCAAGGATATTATCGTTGTGGGTATCGGCGTTGCATACATAACATTCCGTTCGCTCGGCAAATACTACGGTGCAAGATTCAGTGCAAAGGCTGTCAAGTGTGACGAGCATATCGTCAAGTATCTCGGTATTACACTTCTTCCACAGGCAGGTGTTGCTCTCGGTATGGCGCTCAAGGCGGAAACACTTGGCGAGGAAGGTGTTATAGTAACCAACATCATATTGTTCTCAGTTCTTGTTTATGAGCTTGTCGGACCGTTCCTTACAAAGGTTGCACTTATAAAAGCAGGCGAAATCAAGCCCGAAGGTGCAGTCAGCGCAAGAACTCCCGATACAATCGCACCCGAGCTTAAGAAAAATAACGCAAAATAATTACATTGAACCGTCGGGTATCTGCAAGGATACCGACGGTTTTTTTATGTTATGAATGAAACAAATTCGGGTTTGTCGGGCAAAGGTTACACCTTTACAGATAATAGATAATAACGAATAGTTGTGGGTCTGCGACGCTGATTTTTAACGCTTGTCTTAAATCATTCTTGTAGGGCGTGACGCTCGTCGACACGCCGTTAAATACAGCAGAATATCGGCACGTCGTAAACGTCGTGCCCTACTGACCCTATGCAAGACGAGTCCGTAGGGGAGCCGTTTCGGCTCCAGCGAATCCTGCACTTTGCGCGTGTTTCAACGGGACGTCGAGGACGTCGTCCCCTACGCAGTTGCCTGAATCTAGTCCGTAGGGGCGCGCATTGCGCGTCCGTTGAATTACGCAGAAATTTTGCGGACGACCGATGGTCGCCCCTACGATGTTAATTGAACATTTTGCTCTACAAACCCGAATTTGTTGAGATGTTTAAATTTCTGTTTTAGATACTCCTGTTATTATTCAAAAGTCAGCCTGACTTTACAAAGGTTTTTATCAATGTAAACTCAGGTTGATTGTTTTTGTATCTGCAAGGCAGTATAATGGTAAACAGAGGTGATTAAAAATGAGTAAAAAAAGTATTATTTATTTCTTTATGCTTGCCGTAACTCCGTATCTTGCGGTTATACCTTTAATTCTTCTGTTTGTCGGCTCGGATGAGCTGTGGCAGGTGTTCGGAAACAGCGCATATAATTTGTTTATTCCCGTTGCTTTGTTTATCATTCTTACAGGAACTCTCACGGCAGTATGTTTTATAATAAGCCTGAAAAATAAATGGGATGCTTACGCGCTTGTAAAAACAATGGCAATAATAAAGCTTATACATATTCCTGCGTACATTGCAATTTTTATTGTTGGTGCGTTTTGTGCATTGACGGTTTTTTCGTTGCCGTTTACGGTTTTGCTTGCAGTTTTTGATTATCTTTTACTTATTATGAGTGGGTTAATGACAAGTTCAGCCGTGATTCTGGCTGTCAATCAGAATCCGCAACTTTCTAAAAAGTATTATCTGCTGATTGTTTTGCAGTTTGTTTACTGCGTTGATATTGCTGCAACGTGGGTATTGTATCTTAAATTAAAAAGTGAAAAGGAAAAGATTGATTTTTATCTTCACAACACCGAAAACTTGTGATATAATACCCCGGTATTATTCAAAAAGGAGTGGCGGTATGTCTGACAAAAGAAACAGAGTCTATGCAGAGAGGCTTTCAAGGCTTATTCAGGCGGAAACAATTTCTACTTATAATCAGACGGACAGATCGAAATTCTACCGTTTTCACGATATTTTGCGTGAAATGTTTCCGAATCTTTTCTCGGTATGCTCCTTTGAGGATTTCAACGGCAGCTTTATGATGAAATGGAAAGGCAGTACGGATGAACAGCCCGTAATGTTTATGAATCATCACGATGTTGTTGAAGCTTCGGGTGATTGGAAATATCCGCCGTTTTCGGGTGCGATTGCCGAAGGCAGAGTCTGGGGTCGCGGAACACTTGACACAAAAGGCGGTCTTTGGGCGATGCTTCAGGCGGCTAATGAGCTTGCCACGGAAGGCTTCACTCCGCAGAGAGATACATACTTCGTTTCTGCCTGTACGGAAGAGTGTGACGGCTCAGGTGCAGATATGATTTCGCACGAGCTTCTGCTTCACGGAATCCATTTTTATATGGTACTCGATGAAGGCGGTATGATTCTTGAAGAGCCTATCGGCGGAGCAAAGGGAACTTATGCGATGATTGGTGTCGGCGAAAAAGGATGTGCGGATCTGAAATTTATTGCACGTTCATCGGGCGGTCACGCATCAACGCCCGGCAAGAATACACCGCTTGTCCGACTCGGTCAGTTTATGGCGGCTGTTGAGAAAAAGAATCTTTTTGAAGCAAAGATTTCACCCACGGTTGCCAGAACTTTTTCAAGCGTTGCCGAAACGATGTCGGGCCCGTTGAAATTCGTTCTTGCAAATTCGCGTCTGTTCTCTCCGTTACTCAAAAAAGTTATGCCGATGGTATCCGCACCGGGTAATGCGATGCTTCGCACAACCGTCGCTTTCACAATGGCATCAGGCTCGGAGGGTACAAACGTCCTTCCGCAGGAAGCATGGGTAATCGGCAATATGAGATTTTCTCCTCACCAGGGCGGAAAATCAAGCATTGAAGAAATAACACGTCTGGCGGAAAAATTCGATATTGAAACGGAAATCCTTGACCCGGGAATGGATTCGGGTATTACGGATTATCGCTCGGAGCAGTTCAGGCTGATTGAAAAAGCCGTAAACAATGTTTTTGACGGTGTCAGGACTTCACCGTGGATAATGACGGGCGCGAGCGACAGCCGTTATATGTGCCGTATCAGTGACCACTGTGTTCGTTTCGTTCCTTTCCTTATGAAAGACGAGCAGGTAGAAAGCATTCACGGTATCAACGAATATGTCGAAATCAAATCACTTGCTCCGGCAGTTGATTTTTACAAATATGTAATGAAGGAAGTTTAATATGGCTGAAAAAGAAAAAGGCGGACTTAACATAAACGTCAAGTCCTTTATCACTGCAATAATTGTTATTTTTGCACTTATGGTCGGCACGTATATTCTTACCATGGTAATCCCGGGCGGTGAGTACGCTTACGCTCTTGACCCGAACGGAAACACGATTATCGACGTTAACGGATATTCTTCCGTTGAAGGCGGAATTCCTTTCTGGAAGTGGGTGCTTTCACCGTTCCTTGTGCTCGGAGCCGAGGGCAACGGCACGTTGATTGCCGTTATCGCGTTCCTTCTTGTAATCGGCGGTATTTTCAACAGCCTCGATAAGTCGGGAATTATGAAATATATGCTCGACAAAATGGTCAAGCGTTTTGGCGGAATACGTTACAGACTTATGGCTGTGATAACATTTTTCTTTATGGCTATGGGTTCGATGATCGGGTCGTTTGAAGAGGTCGTTCCGCTTGTTCCGATTGTTGTTGCGCTTGCGATAAATCTCGGTTGGAATGCACTGACAGGTGTGGGAATGAGTATCCTTGCCGCAGGTTGCGGTTTCGCCGCGGGTGTATGCAATCCGTTCACTATAGGTGTAGCACAGGAGCTTGCAGGCTTGCCGATGTTCTCAGGCGCATGGCTTCGTATCGTTTCGTTTGTTCTTATTTATGCTTTTTTGATTGCTTTTCTCACTTTTTATGCAAAGAAGCACGAAAAACCGATTTCGACGGAAAATAAACTTGATAATTTCAAAGCAGACAAGAAAATGGACAAAGGTCTTATCTGCTTCGCTTCAATTCTCGGTGCAGGTTTGCTGACAATCCTTTGCTCAGGCTTTATCCCTGCTTTGCAGGATTATACAATGATTATCGTAGCTGTAATGTTTTTGATTGCAGGCATTGTTTCAACTCTTGTTTCGGGAATGAAGGGCAAGGAGCTTGCAAAAACATCCTGGCAGGGTGTGACAAGTATCTTCCCTGCGGTTATTATGATTCTTATGGCTTCGTCAATCAAGTACACTCTTGAAGAAGCCAATGTTCTTGATACAATCCTTCACGAGGCGGTCGGTATTGCAGGTTCAATGCCGAAATGGGCGGTAATACTTTTCATTTATCTCATTGTTCTTGTAATGAATTTCTTTATTCCGTCAGGCTCGGCGAAGGCGTTTATGCTTATTCCGCTGATTGTCCCGATGGCACAGATTTTCGGACTTTCTGCTCAACTTTGCGTTGTTGCATTCGCATTTGGCGACGGGTTTTCAAACGTATTCTATCCGACAAATCCGGTTCTTCTTATAAGCCTCGGACTTGCTGATGTCAGCTACAGCAAATGGGTTAAATTCAGCTGGAAGTTCCAGCTTATGAATATAATCCTCACAAGCGCAATCCTCCTTTTCGGCTTGGCGGTAGGGTATTAAAAAACAAACTCTCGGATTTTCATCCGAGAGTTTTCTTTATGCAACAATTTTTTTAATCCATTTTCCTTTACCGACGAAGTATAGACCGAGCGCAGCTTTGAGCGCATTTGTTGCCTGACAGCAAATAAAAATCGGAATAATTGTCAGCGGAGTGAAGCTGCAGAGAATGAATGCAAGCGGTGCCGTTGTAGCCCAGACAAAGCCTGAATCAAAAATGATTGTGATAATTGCCTGACCGCCCGAACGAAGCGTAAAGTAAGAAGCGTTCGCAATCGCATCAAACGGAATAGCGAGTGCACAAATCTGCATCATTCTTGTTGCAAGGGTTTTAACCTCAGGCTCGAGTTTGTAAAAATCGGGGATGAATTCTGCGCTGATAAAGAATGCGGTCATAACGATAAGACTGATGAAAACCGAAAAAGCAATAAGCTTGACAGAGGATTCCTTTGCCTCTTTGATTTTTCCTGCACCCAGAAGCTGACCGAGAACAATACCGATTGAAACGCCGACAGCCTGAAAAGCAACGGCGAAAACATTAAAGAAGGTCTGCACAACGTTGTTTGCCGCAACGACGGCAAGGCCTTTGCCCGAGTAACACTGATTCACAAAAGCAAGACCTGCTGCCCACATTGTTTCGTTGAGCATAAGAGGCAGTCCTTTTTGAGAAATCTTCTTTACGAGTGACATCGGCACACGGAAACTTCTGTACGCACCGACGATAAATTTGTTTTCTTCTTTGTGACGGTGAGTCCATAAGGAAACAATTGCAAGCTCAACAAATCTTGAAAGCACGGTCGCAATTGCCGCACCGACAACGCCGAGCCTCGGAGCACCGAAGTGTCCGAAAATGAGGATGTAGTTGAAAACTAAGTTAACAGCGACAGCGATAAGTCCCGAAACCATCGGAGGCATTGTTTTGCCTGTTTCGCGGAGTGTACTCGCATAGCACTGCACAAGTGAAGCGGGAAGAAGACCGATAAGCATAACGTTAAGATAGTCGCGACCTGCCTTGAACGATGCCGCAATTTCTTCTGCCGTACCTTCACCCTTAAGGTAAAGGTTAATGAGAAAATCTCCGCCGAAAAGGAAGAGAAGAATAACGCCGACGGTAAGTGCCGAGCAAAAAAGAACCTTGAAACGGAAGGTGTCACGAAGTCCCTTTGTGTCACCGCTTCCGACAAACTGCGCACCGAAAATTCCTGCACCCGATACGGCGCCGAAAATGCAGAGATTGAAAACAAAAATAAGCTGATTCGCAACGGAAACACCAATCATTTCTGTCTGCCCGACTTGTCCGACCATAAGGTTGTCGAGCATATTTACAAAGTTGGTTATTCCGTTCTGAATAAGAATCGGAATCATTAAAGTGAAAACATATTTGTAAAATTGTTTATTACCGATTAGCTTTTTAAACATCGTCGTATCCTCCGTAGAAATATGCAACGCAGATTTTAACATAAAAGACGGAATTTATCAATAGATATAACCTTAGTAAGATTGATTTTGTAATGTTTAAAAGGCTGTATCATCACGATACAGCCTTAGTTTTATTCATCGAGTATTTTTAAAATTTCGGGGAAGGGCTCGAGGCTTCGGCGAAGGATTGAGTGCATCTGCGCGATTGCGATACCGTAGTTCACAATCGGTACGCCTGCGTTTTTGGCAAGCTCGATTCTTCTTTGCATTTCCTTTTCGTTGAGCATACAAGCACCGCAATGGACGATGAGCGAATATCCCGAAATATCCTCAGGGAAATCTCCGCCCGATGTGAAGTGAAATTCAGGTTCAGCACCCGAATAATTTTTAATCCAACCGGGCATTTTGACCGTGCCGATGTCGTTGCACTGTCTGTGGTGTGTACAACCTTCGGAAATAAGCACCTTGTCACCGTCCTTGAGTTTGCCGAGCTGTGCCGCACCGCTTATGAGTGCCGCAAGGTCGCCCTTGTAACGCGCAAAGAGGATTGAAAACGACGTGAGAAGGATATCGTCGGGAGTATCTTTTGAAACTCTGCCGAATGCCTGTGAATCCGTTATAACAAGCTTCGGCTTCACGGCAAGGGCTTTGAGTGTCTGAACAAGCTCCGTGTCCTGACAGCAGACAACGGCGCAATTTGCATCAAGAATATCGCGTATAGTCTGCTGTTGAGGAAGAATCAATCTGCCTTTTGGTGCAGATTCGTCAATCGGAGTGACGAGCACAACGATATCTCCGTCCTCAATCAGGTCTGCAACAATCTGCTTCTTGTTTTCAACCGTTTTTGAAAGGCTGCCGATTCTGTCTTTGAGCTCTTCGATGTTTGATTTTTTGACCGCACTGACGTAAATTGATTTTTCATCGTCGCACGGGGTATCTTTCAAGAGATCCGACTTGTTGTAAACGATGAGATACGGAAGCTTACGCTCTTCAAAAAGTTTAATCAATTCTTTGTCGGGCTCGTCAAGTCCTTTTTCACCGTCAACAACAAGGATTGCGACATCAGTTTTTGCAAGAATCTGCTTTGTCTTTTTAACTCTCAATTCGCCGAGCGAGCCTTCATCGTCAATGCCGGGAGTATCAATAATAACAACAGGGCCGATAGGAAGAAGCTCCATAGCCTTTTTTACGGGATCGGTTGTTGTGCCTTTTACATCGGATACAACAGCAAGCTCCTGACCTGTTACGGCATTGACAACGCTTGACTTACCTGCGTTTCTTTTGCCGAAAAAGCCGATATGAACTCTTTCGGCGGAAACTGTATCGTTAAGTCCCATAACAATTTCTCCTTAGAATCTGAAGTCTCTGCGGTTGGAATTTTTGATATCCTCAATGTTCTGTTCCGCGATTTTTCTTACCTTTTCTTTCGGAATCTTTGTAAGTTCCTTTTCAATCATTTCAAAGCCTGTTTTCTTCGTCCATTCTTTCGCGTAGTCCGTGAGGTATTCCGTAAGAGTCATAAGCGCGTTCGGGTGGCAGCAGTTAAGAATCTGTCCGCTTTTGCAAAGGCTCATAAAGCGGTCGCCCGTACGTCCTTCACGGTAGCAGGCTGTGCAGAATGAAGGAATGTGGCCGTTCTTCATAAGCCAATGAACAATCTCGTCAAGTGTACGCTGGTCGGAAACGTCAAACTGCTCCGTGTCATGAGGTCTTTCTTCCTGAGTGTAACCGCCGACGGATGTTCTTGAACCTCCACTGACCTGAGAAACACCGAGGCGAAGAAGCTTTGAACGAACCGCTTCGCTTTCTCTTGTTGAAATAATGATTCCCGTGTACGGAACGGCAAGGCGGATACAGGCTGTGATTTTAGCAAAAATTTCGTCTGAAATTGAGTTGTCAAATGCAGTCGGGTCGATGTCGTCAGCCTTCTTTATTCGCGGAACGCTGATTGTGTGCGGACCGACGCCGTGAACGGCTTCAAGATGCTCAGCGTGCATAAGAAGACCTGCAAATTCGTATTTGTAAAGCTCAAGACCGAAGAGCACGCCAAGACCGACGTCATCAATGCCACCCTCCATAGCTCTGTCCATAGCTTCCGTATGGTAAGCATAGTCGCTCTTGGGTCCTGACGGATGAAGCTTTTCGTAGCTTTCCTTGTGGTAAGTTTCCTGGAAGAGGATATATGTGCCGATACCTGCATCCCTGAGCTTGCGGTAGTTTTCAACCGTCGTTGCGGCGATGTTTACGTTAACCCGGCGTATCGCACCGTTTTTGTGGTTAACACTGTAAATTGTATTGATACATTCAAGGATGTATTCAATCGGGTTGTTTTTCGGGTCTTCGCCTGCTTCAATCGCAAGACGTTTATGTCCCATATCCTGAAGTGCGATAACCTCAGCTTTAACCTCTTCCTGTGTGAGCTTTTTACGTGCGATTGTCTTGTTCTGTCTGTGATACGGACAGTAAACACAACCGTTGATACAGTAGTTTGAAAGGTAAAGCGGAGCAAAAATAACAATACGGTTGCCATAGAAAGCAAGCTTGATTTCCTCTGCGATTTCATAAATTCTTTCAATAACGGCAGGGTCTTCGCAAGCAAGAAGGACGGATGCCTCACGGTGGGTAAGTCCACCACAAACGCAACCTTCTTCAGTCTTTTTCGGACGTGCTTTTTCAAGGATTTCGTTAATAAGCTCAATGTTATTCTTGTTTGCTTCAGCATATTCAAGAGTAGCAAGAATTTCTCCGTCGTGGATAAACTCCTGCGCTTTCAATGATTTAGGATTATATTCAGCCATTATATACATCTCCTCTGTCGGTTACGATTTCGTAGCCGATGTTTTTAATTCTTTTTGCAAGGTTTTCTTTACTCTGTGCGGATTCATCTCCGTCAGAAAGCTTGTTGTTGTAAAGTTCATATTTTTTTCTCACCGAGCTTGGTGAAAGATTTGGCATAACTACGTTTGCACCTGCAAGGATTCCTTTTTCGCGTCCGTTGCCGTCGATTGTGCCGAGTGCCGTTGTTGCAGGCAGAAGGACGGGCGGATGAATAAGACGGATTATTGAAAGCAGGTAGCAGGTAAGCTCAGCCGAGCCTGTTTTTTTGTTTGCAAACGGAGTTTCTTTGTGCGGCACAAATGGTCCGATTCCGCACATATCGGGCTTGAATTTTTCAATGAATTTCAGGTCTTTTGCAAGCATTTCAGTTGTCTGAAACGGTGAGCCGACCATAAATCCGCAACCTGTCTGAAATCCGAGCTTCTTTAAGGTTTTAAGGCAATTCATCCTTGTTTCAAAACTCAGCTCTTTCGGATGAAGCTTTGCATAATGCTCTGAATCTGCTGTTTCATGACGAAGCAGATAACGGTCAGCACCTGCGAGCTTCAGCTTTCTGTAGCTTTCATCACTTCTTTCACCGAGGGAAAGAGTAACGGCGCAATCGGGATGATTATTCTTGATTTCTTTCACGATATCGCAAAGCAACTCGTCGTTGAAATAAGCGTCCTCACCGCCCTGAAGGACGAAGGTGCGAAAGCCTAATTCGTAGCCTTCAGCGCAACATTCAAGGATTTCCTCTTTCGTCAGGCGGTAGCGGTCACAGTTTTTATTTGACCGTCTGATTCCGCAGTAAAGGCAGTCGTTTTTACAGAAATTACTCACTTCAATCAGTCCGCGGATAAAAACTGTCTTGCCGTAAATTTCACGGCGGACTTTGGTTGCCTTTTCTGCAAGGATTTTTGCCGCTTCTTCATTTCTGTTGTCGATAAGATACTGATACTCCTCAAGCGAGAGGGATTTTTCTTTTTCAAGTTTCTCAATAAGAGAAAAAAGTTTATTCATTCGTAATCACACCCGAATAAGCTGTTTTTACGCTGACGCCGTCAAGTCTGCCGATTTTTCCCGAAAGGGCAGAAATCGTATCCTGCGGAGCGTCAATCGCTATGCTTATAATGTTTATATTCTTTTCACGGTACGGGATACCCATTCTGCCGATTATGTAGTTGCTGTACTGGTGGAGAACGTTGTTGAGCTGTTCAACTGATTCGGTATTCTCCACGACAATTCCGATGAGTGCTACTCTTGTGTCCATAATTGCTCCTTAATAAAAAACGCCTGCCGACAGTTCTGCCGACAGGCGCAATAATAGCGTGATATTCTATCGTTGCCTTTCCCCTCAGAAAAATCTTCGGGCGTCAGAACAGGGATTATGTTATAGGTTGTTCACGGTCAGGCGCACCTTTCCGATTACATATTTATTATAACATAATTTTTCTGACTTTGCAACAGGGAAATTATAATTGTTATATATCATTAATAATTTTATCAAGATAATTCAAATCAACAAAATTCACTTGCTTACCATACGTTTCAATCATTGCTTGAACCTCTGCTGTTTTTTTATCTTCCGCTAAATTCTTTGCCTTATTATATAATAATTTCATCATTGTTTTGTGTTTCAGATTTAATTTAGAATAATCTATACCGCCTCTTAAATGGTATATATGTGCCCTTTCATATATTTCTTTCGAAAGCTGTTTTTTCATACTGCTTTTTATATTATCTGTATTTTCTGAATCCATAGGATCAGCCAATCCAACTGTTGCAATAATAAATTTCTTATTTTTACAGTCGGATATTTTATTGAATGTTTTCTTCATTCCTAAAACTCCGCCTGCATATAAAGAGCCAATATATATAATTGTTTTATAACTATCTATATTTGTAACGCTTTCATAATTTTTAGCTTCTACATTCATTTTTTGGGCTAATTCTTCTGCATACTGTTTTGCTGTTCCGTATTGAGAACCATAAATTATTATTTTCATTTATATCACCCATAATCCATTTAGTTTTATTACTGATTTCACACCCTCCACCTATGTCCACAACA
>JAZSPL010000045.1:0-71270 GCA_045537435.1 Acutalibacteraceae bacterium | reverse complement strand
TATAGCACCGACTTTAGTAGAACGAGTAGGGACGGGCGTCCTCGACCGTCCGATATGCAGCAGAATCTACGGACAGTCCGGGAGGCCTGTCCCTACGCACACAGAGATAGATTGTGCGAAATAAAAGACCCAGACAAACCCAAATTTATCCATCTCTTTTCTATTCTACATTTCTTCTCCAATGGAAAAGGTACTGTTGTGCGATACCTTCACCGCCCTGTGTGCATTCGGGTAAACCGTCGGGGTATATTTCGCTCATAATTCTGCGTACCCAGACGTCAACGGGGAATGCATCAACCCTTCCGCAACCGTAAAGCAGGGTACATTCGGCAACCTTTGCACCAACACCTTTAATTTTTATAAGTTCTTCGCGTGCTTTGTCAATGTCACAGCAGGACAGCTTCTGAAGGTCAACTTCACCGTTTGCAACCTTCTGTGCTGCGTCGATTATGTATTTTGCTCTGAAACCCGAACGGATTGGTGCAAGGTCGTCAACTGTCAGTGAGGCAAGCTTTTCGGCAGAGGGAAAAGTGAAATCTCCGTTTCCGAGGTCTTCGCCGAAATTGCTGCACAGCCTCTCTACAATTCCTTTTATTCGAGGAATATTATTGTTCTGTGAGATAATAAACGAACAAAGAGCCTCCCACGATTCCTGACGGAGGATTCGTATTCCGGGATAGGCTTCAATCGCTGTCTTTAAATGAGGGTCATTTTTGAGCTTTTCACAGATTGAAAAATAGTCACGTCCGAGGTCGAAATAATCCGCCCAGATTTGCTCGTCTCCGTCGTTGAAACAGCCTTCTATCATCAGGCTATCTTCTTTTTGAGAAATATCAACGGCTTTTCCAAAGGCAACTCCGTGCCATATTCCGTTATCTTTTTCAATCCAACGGAAGGCCTGACCGCAATCAAGCGAAAGGGGAACGCTCAAAGTGCTAATTTCTTCAAAAATTATTGTATTTTTGCCGTGTTTTACTGTCATTTTACCACCTGTATAAAAGATGAATATTCATTTTGTAACTTTTTGTAACTAATGGTTGTCAAGTCTTTTTTGGTTGTTATAAACAGAAAAAATAGATAGTTTTTTTCGAAAAGTTTGTGCAAATTATTATTAAAAAAAACTTGACACGAGATGTTTAAATATTGATAAAAATTTAACGAACATTTGACTTTAACCCTTTAAAATGTGGAAAACTTTGATATATCAACGTTTCAGAGTGAAGTTATCAACACTTTCAACATAGTTTTCCACACTTTTTAACCGAGTTTTAAAGTTTTCCACACTTCCACCAAAAATCGGTTAAACTCCATTTAATGTCATTTGTTGTCGATTTTTATTCACTTTTTTATGAATAAAAAATCGTTCGACAGTGAACAATACAATTGATATTTTTTGTATAAAGAGGTGTATATTTTGCTCAAGGGAGTCAATCATCAGGTGGTCGAGGTCACGAAACCGTCGTGTGAATATTTTGAACGTGTAATTTTCTTTGTAAAGCCCGAATTTTCGGCTGTAAGCGAGGGTACTTTACGCGAAAGAGCGAGTGAAATTGCGGGTGATGCTGGTGTTCCGCCGCCGTCAAGAGTTCGAAAAAGTAAGCTTTTGCTCGCAGTCAGACTTTTGAGTGCCGCAATGGTCGGTGCAGCGATTACAATTCTTGTATCAAAGCTTGCTTTTGGCTGATTTGCAGAAAGCTGTCATACAGCAGTTCTTGCAGTCGGGTCTTCGCGCGATACAGACGGCACGTCCGTGAAGAACGCATCTGTGGCAGAAGTCGTTACTCTCCTCGGGAGGGAGAATTTTTTTCAGCGCCATTTCAACCTTAAGGGGGTCTTTTGTTTCAACAAGACCGAGAAGGTTTGAAATCCTGATAAGATGAGTGTCCGCAACAACCGCGGGTTTGCCATAAACGTCACCGCAGATGAGGTTAGCCGTTTTTCGTCCGACACCGGGCAGGGAAGTCAGGTCCTCGATGTTGTCGGGCACTTTGCCGTCAAAGCGTTCAAGAATCTCACGAGCCATACCAATGATGTCGCGTGCCTTCTGGCGATAAAAACCGCAGGAGTGTACCAATTCTTCAACATCCTCAACCTTTGCATTTGCATAGTCTTCAAGAGTTTTATATTTTTCAAAAAGAGCAGGTGTGATGATATTCACTCTGGCGTCCGTACACTGTGCCGAAAGACGGGTTGCGACCAGAAGCTCGAAATCATTTCCTGCATTAAGAGAGCATATTGCCCCGGGGTATTCTTTTTTGAGTGCCTCAACGGCAAGCAATGCTCTTTCTTTTTTTGTCATATTTTTCACCTCAGTTTCTGTATTTTATTATATCAAAACGTCGTTTTCTTTGCAACACGGTGAAAGATATTCCTATTTTTTCTTTAATGTTATTGAAATTAATTTTCGTTATGTTATAATTTAAATATCTATATTTATAGGATAAGCGAGGTCTTTAAAATGAAAGAAAAAATTAATGTTGCTGTTATCGGTCTTGGTAACCGCGGCAGCGGTATGCTCGGTACAATCTGTAAGATGGATGACGTTAATGTTATCGGTGTATGCGACGCATATGAAGACAGAACTCAGAAGGGTATCGACAGAGTAAAGGAGGAAAAGGGTAACACTCCTTTTGGCTCAACTGATTATAGAGAAATCTTCAAGCTCGAAGGTCTTGACAGTGTTTATATCGCAACAGACTGGTCAACTCACGTTAAAATCGCTATCGAAGCTATGAAGGCGGGCATTCCTGCCGCTTCGGAAGTCGGCGGAGCTTACACACTCGAAGAGTGCTGGGAAGTTGTTGATACATACGAAAAGACAGGCGTATGGGCAATGTTTATGGAAAACTGTTGCTACGGTGAACGTGAGCTTATGATTCATAACATGGTTCGTGACGGCAAATTCGGAAGAATTGTTGCTTGTTCGGGTAAGTATGCGCACGACCTTCGCGATGAGGTTTGCTACGGCACAAAGAACAGACATTACCGTCTGAGAAACTATATTTCACGTAACTGCGAAAATTATCCTACACACGCACTCGGCCCTCTCGCAAAGCTTCTTGATATCAACAGAGGCAACCGTTTCGTTTCACTTTCTTCTGTATGTTCAGATGCAAACGGACTTAAGGATTTTGTTAAAAAGCATAAGGATCTTCATGACGAGCTCGGCAAAACAGAATTTGCACAGGCTGATATCGTCAGAACTTTTATTAAAACAGAGCGTGGAGAAATTATCGACCTTACTCTTGACACCTGTCTTCCTCGTTTTTACAGCAGAGGTTATACAGTAAGAGGTCTCAAGGGTCTTTATCAGGAGGATGGCGATATCGTTTATCTTGACAGAGAGCCGCACACAAACCACGAATGGGATCAGGAATATTTCTGGGGAAATGCAAAGAGATATGAAAAGAAATACAACCATCCTCTCTGGAAGAACACAACAAAGGAAATGATGGAAGCAGGTCACGGCGGTATGGACTGGCACGTGCTTCGTGCTTGGGTTGAAACCGTAAAGAACGGAACTCTTCCGCCGATCGACGTTTACGATATGGCTGCATGGATGAGCATTACAGCACTCAGCGAGCAGTCACTCAAGAACAACGGCGAAACTCTTGAAATTCCTGATTTCACACGCGGTAAGTATAAGAACCGTGAGCCTCAGGATGAAACACCGTACACAATCAAATAAGTAAAGGGGAATTTTTATGTTGAAGTCAATTATTTCCGCTTTTATGGCAATAATCACTTTCTTCGGTACCTGGGGTGCTGCACTTATGAATCCCGTTGCTCCCGAAGATACAAGTGATTTTGTTCCCGTGCTTCGCTTTATGGTTGCAAGTGATACCCATGTTATGGCAGCCAATGACAAGCAGTCAAGGCGTATTCAGAAAGCTCTTAAACTCAGCTATGCAATCGCTGAAGCTGACGAGAACTATAAAACACTCGACGGCGTTATTTTTGCAGGCGATACAACAGACGACGGTCTTCAGTCACAGCGTTGTGCATTCAAGAGCGCAATCGACAGCGTAATCAAGCCTGAAACTCAGGTTATGCCGCTTCTTGCTCAGGCTCACGACGGCGGAACTTACGATTATGAATCGCTCGATTATTTCAAGCTGCTTCACGATATGGATGCAACGGATAACCATTATGTAATCAACGGTTACCACTTTATCACAATGTCACGTGCATATGTTGACGGTGTACGTTATGCAGATTATCAGCGCGAATGGCTTAAGGCTGAGCTTGATAAGGCTGTTGCGGATGACCCGATGAAGCCGATTTTCTTCGCACAGCACGAGCACGTTGACAAGACAGTTTACGGCAGTTCAGATTTTGAAGGTTGGGACGATGAATTCTTCAAGGATATCTTTATGCAGTATCCTCAGCTCGTTCATTTCTCAGGTCATTCGCACTATCCTCTCAGCGACCCGCGTTCTTTGTGGCAGGGTGAATTCACAGCAATCGGTACAGGCTCTCTTTACTACGTAGAGCTTACCGTTGAAGATGTACGTACGGTTCACCCCGAAGGATACAAGGATGAGGCACAGTACTGGATTGTTGAGGTTGATGCAAATAACCGTGTAAGACTTATCGGTATCGACCTTGAAGAGGAAAAGGTGCTTGTTGAGTATGTACTTGACAACCCTGCAGACCCTGAAAGCCGCGAGTATACACCCGAAAAGCAGGCGGCAAGATCAACAGCTCCTGTTTTTGCAGACGATGCAAAGATTGAGGCTAAGACATCACTCAGCAAGACAAGCCTTACTTTTGACTCTGCAAAGTCAACTGACGGAATGCCCGTTTACCTTTACAGAATTACAGTGAATAATGCGGCGGGCGAGGAAGTTTATAACGATTGGATTCTCCCGAAGTATTACTCAGCAACGGTTGATGCGACAAATACGGTAAATCTCGGCAAACTCGATAAGGGTGATTACACGGCAACAATTACAGCCGAAACGGCATATGGCGTCAAGTCAGCACCCGTTGAAGTAAGTTTCAGCAAATAAAGATTCAAAGCGACAAGGACGAAACTGTCCTTGTCGCTTTTTCGTATAGGTTGTGATGTAATCGTTCAACAAATTCGGGTTTGTAGAGTTGTTTTAAAATCAACACCGTAGGGGCGACCATCGGTCGTCCGCAAAAATGTGATTGATTTAACGGACGCGCAATGCGCGCCCCTACGAACCCAATCCCAAAATAACTACGTAGGGACGGGCGTCCTCGACCGTCCGTTAACTCAGCAGAATCTGCGGACCGTCCGGGAGGCCGGTCCCTACGCGCACAGAGATAGATTGTGCGAAATCAAAGAACCCGACAAACCCGAATTTATCAAACAAAGTTTTGAATAAATGTAAAACTTCTGACAAAACTAATTCTGACGAAACATTAAGTTGTCGACAGTAGAACACTGCACGGTTTTGGAAGATAAATTTTCGTCCTGACTGCAGAAAAGCCTTTTGCAATACGATAGTATTACTGCAAGACTTTTCTTTGTCATAACAAAAATTTTTATCTTACAAAACTGCTACGCACCTGAAATTGTAAAGGTTTTGGTATAGCAAGGTGTTTTGAGTCGCCGACATACAGGCGTATTTCAAGACGATAAACGGCTTGATATGCCGAAAAAATTCAATTTCAGGCGCACAGGGTTCGACTGTCGCCAACTTAAGGAGTTTTACTATGAAAAAATCATCAGGTAAGGATAAGTTCAGGTGGATTCAGACCAAGGCTTTTTATGGCGTAGTTTTCTCACTCATTCTTGCAATCACGGGAATTGCAACTGCAATTTATAATGTTGCTAAGGTCAAGGATATTCTTCCGAATTCCGACGGAAAAGAGCCTGCAACATTCTACAGTGTCCCCGATTTTACAACTCAGGAACAACAGCCGCAGGCGAATGCAAACGTGACGGATGTTCCTGACGACAGGGACGAAACAAAGACGACATACAATGACCTTAACAGACCTTATTCGGGATACTATCTTCTTCCGCTTAACAGCAAGGTTGTGAAGGACTACAGCGATGGTGATATGGTATATTCGAAAACAATGGACGATTGGCGCACGCACAACGGAATTGACATCAGCGGAAATATCGGTGACAATGCAATCGCCGTACAGGACGGAAAAATCCTTGAGGTTATCAGCGATGAGCTCTGGGGCGAAACGGTTGTCATTCAGCACGGTAACGGACTGAAGGCAAGATACTGCGGTGTAAAAGCAACAGTAAAACCTGATGAGAAGATTGAACAAGGTCAGGTTATCGGTACGGTTGTTGCAATCCCCCTTGAAGAAAAAGACGGCGTGCACATCCACCTTGAAACAGAGGTCGACGGGAAATCGGTTGATCCGATCAAAGCCCTCAATCTCCTCGGTGAAGCGACTGAGAATAAAACTGAAGAATAAGTTAAAAAGACAAGGCAATTTGATTGCCTTGTCTTTTTCACTTATATTTCCTTGCCAAGTATTTTTGCGCTCTTTACAAGCTTTTTAATTCTGATATATTCGTTCTTGCCGGGGCAGATATCGTAAATTCCGAGTGTGCCGAGGATGTACCACGATGCAGTTGCGCCGTTGTCCTCATCGCCCGGGAATCCGTCGTCCTCAAAGCTGAATGCTTCTCTACAGAGCTTTTCAACCCAGTATTCGGTCTTTTCTTTCTCGCCGAGAACAGCGTAAATATAAGGAAGATGGAAGCTCGGCTGGTTGGAGATTGCACATTGACCGAAATCAACCGCAGCCATTTCCGTCATCTCGTGAATTTCAACTTTGTATCCGCCGATGTTATAATCAGGCTCAGCGCTGAACAATTCATCAAGCTTTTCAATGAGCTTATCCTTGCCGCCGTAAAGCTCAGCGAGACCGAGGAAATCGTGAGGCACTGCAAATGAATTCTGCCATGCACTTCCCTCTGTGTAATCTCTGCCCCAATCATACGGGTCAAAGCCGTCCTCGAAGCTGCCGTCAAGCTTTCTGCCGCGCATAAATCCTGTTTCTTTGTCAAAAAGCTTTTCGTAATTCTTGCTTCGTGCCATATATTCGTCAATAAGCTCATCTCTGCCGAGTACCTTTGCAACCTGAGCAATGCAGAAATCTCCGTAAGCCGCATCAAGTGTAAGGTTTACGCTGTCGCCGAATAAGTCCTTCGGTACATAGCCGAGCTTACAGTAGTAGCTTGCGCCTTCTCTGCCGTAGTCTTCATCGTCAGAGTCGTTGTTTGCGTGGTGAAGCATACCCTCAAGTGCAGTTTCAAGCACCTTGCCGCTGATGATTCCTTTAACAGCCGCATCAGCAATAACAGCATCAAGAAGTGTGCTGGGCATACATCCTCTTTCACCGATTGACGGCCAACGGGGCAACCATCCTCCGTCCGTATAGTCAACAATGAAACCTTCAAGCATTTCTGCATATTCTTCTCTGCCGATGAGGGCAAGAAGCGGAAATTCTGAACGGTATGTGTCCCAGAAGCCGTTGTCCGTATAGCGGACACCTTCACGTATTTTGCCGTCAGACGGGCTGTAGTGAAGCTTGTTTCCGTTCTTATCAATCTCGTATGCCTTGTGCGGGAAAAGTCCCGTACGGTACATACAGGAATAGAATGTCTTCATCTGTTTCTCGTCATCGGTTTCGATTTCGATTCGTGAAAGGTATTCTTCCCAAAGAGCTTCCGCTTCAGATTGAACGTCATCGAAACTCTTGCCGAGACTGTCCTGCTTCATGTTTTCGAAAGCCTGCTCAAAGCTTATGTATGAGCTCGAAATATCGGCCGTAATAACCTTATCCGTAAATGCAATATGAACGCAAGCGTCTTTGCCCTCGCTTCCGCTTTCACCGAAACGGCTGTTCTCCTTGTCAATGGGCTGATCAAACTTAATAACCAGATATGTTTTGAAGTCTACTGCCGTACCGCCACTTTTACCGTTTGTCCAAGCCTTTACGCAATTGTTTTCAAAATCGATTTCATAACCGTAATCGCCCTTGATCGGGAAAACGGTGAAATACGGAATTCTTGATTCAGGGTAGGTGAGGCGTATTTTACAGCCTCTGACGCAGGGAGTAAGCTCAAAATCGGCTTTTGAACGGAGAAAACGTACCTTCATATAGTCAGGGCGCATAACGGCCTCTTCAGGTCTGTAGCCTGACCAGGCGTCGTTGAAATTATCGTAAACTCTGTCTGTCTGCGGAGTGAAAAGGAATGTGCCGTAATCGTTTATCCAAGGGCTCGGCTGATGGGTAAGGCGGATGCCTTCAAGAAATCTGTGGTCAGGGTAATAATACCAACCGCCCTCATATTTTGTCTGTGCCGAAAAACCGCACATTGCAAACGGAAGCTGTAGAAGCGGAAGTGTATTTCCGTTTGAATAACGGTGAATGGATTTTGTGCCCTGTTTTATGTTTACAAAAGGAATGTATTTCATAAGCAGACTCCTTAAAATTATTTCAACTTATTTTATCATACAGGAAAAATAAACGCAAGACATTTAGCGCTTATTGCTGTATTGACTTTTGGATGTATAGCAGTTATAATTTTAATGTAATTTTAATTAAATACGGAGGTTTAATGAAATGAAATCAATTAAAAAAGTTCTTGCAGTTTTACTTGCAATGATTATGGCTTTCAGCGTTATGTCAATTTCTGTTTTTGCTGACGAAGTTATCGAAGACGCCGACAAAGCTATCGATTACGTTAACGTAACCGTTGAAGCTCCGATGGCAGGTTACCTCGCAGACGGTCTTGCTTTTGCTGAAGCACCTTCCTATGAAGTTGTTGACCTTGAATGGACAGATTCTGAAACTGACGAAATTCTTTATTCAACAAACGAAGATGCAGAAATCGTTGAAAAGACTTTTGAAGAGTATGCAATTTATAATGTAAAAATAGCACTTTGTGCAGTTGACGGCTATGTTTTTGAAGTTGATTCAGAAACACTTGTTGTTGAAGTAAACGGCAAGAAAGCAGAAGTTGTTGAAATCACGGAAGAAGGAAAGGTTCTTGTTGTTTCTTGTGATTTCGTATGTCAGGCAGAGGATGCAGATGTTGATGATGACGGTGGCTTGGGCATTAATTTTGACAGTATTTTCGGTTTCCTCAAGACAATACTTCAGACATTCTTGCGTCTTATCGGCACACTTCTTGGTTTTAGTAACTGAATAAACTTAACTGCCCGATAAAAAGTCGGGCAGTTATTTTTTTAAAATCCTTGAAAAAGACTGTAGCATATTATATAATTCTCTTACAAATCTGAAGGAGGTGGGTATCTTGTCCGCACCGCTTGCACAGCGCATAAGACCGCAGACGCTTGATGACGTCGTCGGTCAGAAGCATCTTATCGGCGAAAATATGCCTTTGAGAAATATAATTGAATCAGGAAACCTGCCGAATATGATTTTCTACGGTCCGTCAGGTATCGGCAAAACGACAGTCGCTTCAATAATTGCGAAGGCAACAAACCGCAAACTCTGCAAACTTAACGGTACAACTGCAGGTACTGCAGATATTAAAGCCGTTGTTTCCGAGCTTGACACATTTGAAGCGCAGAACGGAATCCTTCTTTACCTTGATGAGATTCAGTATTTCAACAAAAAGCAGCAACAGGTTCTGCTTGAATATATCGAGGTCGGTTCGATAACCCTGATTGCATCAACAACGGAAAATCCGTATTTCTACGTTTACAATGCAATTCTCAGCCGTTCAACGGTTTTTGAATTCAAGGCTGTTACTCCCGAGGAAATTGAGCCTGCGGTTAAACGTGCCTTCAGCTTCCTTGAAGAGGAAAAAGGAATAAAAATCAATTTTGAGGACGATGTTGTGAAGCATATTTCAACAGCCTGCGGCGGTGACGTGCGAAAGGCGATGAATTCCGTTGAACTCTGTGCTCTTTCGACAAAACCCGAATCTGACGGTACACTCAATGTTACTCTTGAAACCGCAAAAAGTCTTACACAGAAAAGTGCAATGAAATATGACCGTGACGGTGACGAGCATTACGATATTGTATCTGCCTATCAGAAGTCGATGCGCGGTTCAGACCCCGATGCGGCACTTCATTATCTTGCAAGACTTCTTGATGCGGGGGATTTACCCTCGGCTTGCCGCAGACTTATGGTCTGTGCGGCAGAGGATGTAGGTCTTGCTTATCCGATGATTATTCCGATAGTAAAAGCGGCAGTTGATATGGCGATGATGGTCGGCCTGCCCGAGGCACGTATCCCTCTTGCAGATGCAGTAATTATGGTTTGCAACGCGCCTAAGTCCAATTCGGGCGAAGCCGCGATTGATGCCGCACTTGCAGATATCCGCAGGGGGAAAAGCGGCCCGATTCCGCGCCAACTGCAGAATATGCATTTTGACGGCGAGGACAATAAAAATAAAGGACAGTTTTACATCTATCCTCACGATTATGAAAACCACTGGGCACCTCAGCAATATCTGCCCGATGCTTTGAAAAACGCAAAATATTACGTTCCGGGTCCTAACAAAAACGAACAGGCGTATAAAGAATATTGGGATAAGATAAAGAATAAAAAGTAACGGGTGATAAATCAATGATTAAAAATCTTGTTTTTGATTTTGGCAGAGTGCTTGCTTATCCTGCAACCGGAAACTGGTTTATCACGCCTGAAACGAAAAATATACTCGGCTCTTTACGATTTTTTAAACTTATGCATTCTTCAAAAACTCCGACAGCGTTCAGAAACTCGTGCAAGTATCTTGACAGTATCCATTTGTTACATACTGAGGAAGAAGAGATTGAACAGTTTGCTGAGTTTTATAAAAGAGCGTTAGCTGAAATCGGTATCAAAGATAAAGACGGAACCGTTTCGCTGAATTTGGCGCAGGATGTAACTCTTAATGACAACAAGGTTGTTATATATGATGATGTTTTACCTTGCTTTGAAGAGTTAAACCAAGATTACAGTATATCGGTTTTGTCCGACACCTGGCCGTCATTAAGACGGGTGCTGAAAAACTATGGGATTTTTCCATATCTCGGCGGGATTGTATTATCTTGTGATTATAACGAGCAAAAAAACGGAACAAAACTTTTTGAAATAGCAATCAAAGAGTTAGGTGTCCTGCCTGAAGAAACTGTTTTTGTTGATGATTCGGAATCAAACCTCGATAACGCTTCAAAAGTCGGATTCCGTTGTGTATTAATGGACAGAACAGGGAAGAAAAAGCAAAGTAAGTATCCTGTTATATACAATCTGAAAGATTTGAAAGCGGTATTAAAATAACTTTTGCCAACGGCAAAAATTTTACTTGCAAAGCAAAATATCATACACCGTAAGGTGTATATCACATCTGCATCAGCAGATATATCACTGCAAAGCCAATGGCTTTGCCCTGCGGGCCTGTAGCTCAGTTGGGAGAGTACTGCATTCGCATTGCAGGTGTCGTGAGTTCAACTCTCATCAGGTCCACCAGAAAACCGCTTCTTCGGAAGCGGTTTTTTAAAACTATTTCATTTTTCATATAAGAATTAAACGGAATTACAGTATAGAAATCGATATGTTAAGTCTTACAAATTCGGGTTTGTCGAGGTGTTTAAAAGTTGGTAGAGTCTAGTCAGCCCTCCTTGTGTAAAGGAGGGTGGCACGGCGTAGCCGTGACGGGAGGATTGTTGATAATTCAAGGATTTTTGACAATCCCTCAGTCGCTTCGCGACAGCTCCCTTTACACAAGGGAGCCTGGAAATACAAGTAAATTCAAGTATAAAAGAGCCCGACAAACCCAAATTTATTGTTATGTTTAGCACTGGTCAGAACAAACTTCTGCATACCACAAATATTATGTTGATAAAAATTTTTTTATTTTCTTTTTTGTTATTGAACTTTATTTTTCGTTGTGATACAATTCCTCTTTGAAAGGCGGTGGCTATTATGGCACAGTTAAAAATGTATTGGTTGGCAGGTACTCCGATTGAAGAATATACCTTGCCTGAAGGATATACGGTATCCCGTTATAACGGTACTCTCGAGGACAGACTTGCCTGGTGCGAATGTTGTAAAAACGGTCTCATCGACGACGATGACGGAGAGGAAGAGTACCACTCAAGAATAACTGATCACGCGTTTACAAACGCTGATACGGACTTGTATTTCATCGATTTTGAGGGTGAACACATCGGCACAATTACTGCTGTTCATCATACTGATGTAAACTGCGGTGAGGTGCATATGGTCGGTATCAAGACTGAATTCCGCGGCAGAGGTCTCGGCAAATATCTCAATAACATTGCCGTCAAGGACCTTGCGGAGCGCGGTGTTGATTACATCTATCTTACAACGGACGAATGGCGCAAAGGTGCTGTCAAGAGCTATCTTTCATCCGGCTTCAAGCCCGTTGAATATGACGAGGGTATGCAGAAGCGTTGGGAAGCTGTTCTTACAGAATACGATATCGACAGCATTGATATGGTAAATGAGGACTGCTCATTCTACAAAACAATTTATAAAGCACCGAAAATCAGAATCGGTGTTGTCGGTGCAGGCCGCGGTAAAACTATGATTAACTACTGCGTTAATTCTAAGAATGCTGAGCTTGTTGCAGTATGTGACAACCATAAGCCGACACTCGACAAGGCGAAGAAAAACTACGGCAATGATACAATCGTTTTCTACGACGACCTTGAAGATTTCCTTAAGCACGATATGGATGCAGTTGTCCTTGCTAACTTTGCAACAGAGCATACTCCGCTTGCAATCCGCTGTATGGAAAGCGGACTTGATGTTATCAGCGAGGTTCTTCCGGTTCAAACAATGAAGGAAGCTGTTGAGCTTATTGAAGCAGTTGAAAGAACAGGCAGAGTTTATGCTTACGCTGAAAATTACTGCTATATGGGCGCACCGAAGAAGATGCGCGAGCTTTACAGAGAAGGTGTTCTCGGCGAGTTCGAATACGGTGAAGGCGAATATATGCACAACTGTGAATCAATCTGGCACGACATTACAAGAGGTCTTCCCGAGCATTGGCGCAACAATATGCACGCTTGCTATTATTGCACTCACTCAATCGGTCCGCTTATTCATATAACAGGTCTTCGTCCCGTCAAGGTTTCAGGCTTTGAGGTTGCGCTTAACGCAAGAATGACACGTATGGGCGCAAAGGCTGGCCCGATTGGTATGGAAGTCATCACTCTTGAAAACGGTGCAGTTCTTAAGTCGATTCACGGTGTAGGCTGCTCAAAGGATTCAATCTGGTATTCAATCTACGGCTCAAAGGGACGTATGGAAAGCTTCCGTGAGGATAATGACCGTCAGGGTGTTAACCATCTTTATGTAAACTGCGATGTGAATGACGGTGATAACGATTCTCATGCAGTTGAAACAAGTACGGAAGACAGCCTTTCAAAGCTTGCTGAGGAAGCAGGACACGGCGGTTCAGACTTCTATACAATGTATAACTTTGTTGAAAAGCTCCGCGGCAGAGAGGATATGGACGTTATCGACGTCTACGAAGCAATGGATATGTTCCTTCCGGGTATGTTTGCTTACTATTCGGTTCTTGAAGGCGGTAAACCGATGGATATTCCGAATCTTCGTGATCCTGAAGAAAGAGCAAAGTGGAAGGACGACACACGTTGTACAGATCCGAACGTAGCAGGCGATATGCTTATCCCGAGCTATTCAAAGGGTAACCCCGATTTCCCTGATTCAACATATGAACGAATCAGAAAAATGTACGAAGAAAAACTCGAAGCAGAGAAGAATAAAAAAGACTAAAATAAACCCTCAGCAGTTCAGTTAGCTGCTGAGGGTTATCCTTTATTGCGATGGATTTTTTATAAAACAATTATTCCGTTTGTCTTCTCTCTTCCACACGGCAGAATTGCAGGCGAGGAGAGCGAGAAAACATCCGTACACATATCCTCAAGGGAGAAAACGTGTCTGCCGTATTCGCTGAGCTCATCAAAGTCAGATGCTTTTGTCACAATCGGAAGCTTTGCTTTCTCTTTAGCTTCTTTAAGGATTTCCTTTCCGTTGTCATTCATCGCAAGCACGTGAATATACGGCGGATTTCCTTTGTAGTCATCCTTTACAAATCCCATAAAAGCATGAAGGACGATTCTTCTGATTCTCGCATGGGAATATCTCTTCGTTTTAGCAAGAGAGTAAAGCTCGTCAAGTGTTCTTGCTTTGAGCGCAGCATCATGAATTCTGTACTCAATTCCTTCGCTTACGTCGGGTGAAAGTCCGATATCTTCTGCACTGAGCTGTCGCATACAGCAAAGTATGCTGAATTCAAGCTTTTCGTTAAGACACGGAGCTTTTTCTTCACTTGCTTCACGGTTGTAGATATCGGCAACACTCTGCGGAACGTACATTTCCCATTCCTTGTCGTTTTCGCGTATCATCCTGCGGATTTCGGAAGCAGAAGCAAAATTATCGCTTCTCATAATCGAATCGTGTGTCGCACCCTTTCTGCGTATTGTCATAGGAACAATATCAGAGCCAAGCGTATCAAGCGCATTGAGATATTCAATGCCAAGTGTATTGTTAGCGCCCTCAAGAATATCAAAAAATCTGTTTCCGCAGACTGAACGGAGAGCTTCGGCTCTTGCTGTAGCAAATCCCAAACCGAGATCAAGGTTTTCTTTCAGTCGTTCTTTAACTTCTTCGCTGTTGATTGCATTTTTGCAGGCGATAAGCTCGTCGATGTTTCCGATTTCACTTCCGAAGCTGAGGATGTCAACGCATCCGAGTGCATCAAGCAGAGAAACTGCACCCTCGGCGAATCTTTGTGCGTATGATGTACTCCAGAGGGTAGGTAATTCAATAACGAGGTCAATTCCGTTTTTAACCGCCATTTCAGCCCTTGCCCATTTGGAAACAATGGCGGCTTCACCGCGCTGAACATAGTTTGAACTCATAACGGCAACGATATGTGTCAGCTCACCCGTTTCGATGGTTTTCTGCAACTGATACCTGTGTCCGTTGTGAAAAGGGTTATATTCTGCAACAATTCCACCTATTTTCATACTTTATCCTCCAAAATGCAAAATTTATCTTGAAAAACACAATCTATGTGTTTATAATATAACAGAAATCAAATTGATACAATATGTTGGAGGGAAATTCATGAAAATTCTTGTTATTAACGCAGGAAGCTCATCACTCAAGTATCAGCTTTTTGATATGGAAAATGAGACAGTTCTTGCAAAGGGTATCTGCGAACAGCTTGGTAATGACAACAGCGCATTCACACACAAGGTTCCTGCAGATGAAAGCAAAAACATCAAGGACAAGCCGGTTGATATGCCTGACCACGCAACAGCTATTCAGGTAGTTGTTGATGCACTTACAAGTGCTGAAAACGGCGTTATCGCATCAATGGACGAAATCGATGCTGTCGGCCACCGTGTTCTTCACGGTGCTGAAAAGTTCAGCGGCTCAGTTCTTGTAACTCCCGAAGTTGAAGAAACAATCAAAGAGTGCTTCGAATGGGGTCCGCTTCACAATCCTGCAAACCTTACAGGTATCAAGGCTTGCCAGGCAATTATGAAGGATGTTCCTCAGGTTGCTGTTTTTGACACAGGCTTCCATCAGACAATGCCTGACTATGCATATATGTACGCTCTTCCTTATGAGTACTATGAGAAGTACGGCATCCGCCGTTACGGCTTCCACGGTACATCTCACCGTTTCGTAAGCGGCAAGACAATTGATTTTCTCGGCAATCCCGAACACAGCAAGATTATCACATGCCACCTCGGTAACGGCTCTTCAATCGCAGCTGTTGTTGACGGCAAGTGCTTCGATACAACAATGGGTGTTACACCTCTTGAAGGTATCATGATGGGTACACGTTGCGGTTCAATTGACCCCGCTATCGTTCCTATCATTATGAAGAAGGAAGGCCTCACTCCTGACGAAATGGATTCAGTTATGAACAAGAAGTCAGGTATGCTCGGCGTTTGCGGCACAAGCGACAACAGAACAATCGAAGCTCGCGCTAAGGAAGGCGACGAGAGAGCAAAGCTTGTTGAGTCAATGCTCTGCCACCAGCTTACAAAGTACATCGGCAGCTACGCAGCAGCTATGGGCGGCGTTGATGCAATCGTATTTACAGGCGGTATCGGCGAAAACAATCCGCAGTACAGAGATCGCGTATGTGACAAGCTCAAGTTTATGGGCGTTGAAATCAACTATGATGTAAACAACGCAATGAGAAGAGGTCCTGAGGGCGAAATCTCAACTCCCGATTCTAAGGTTAAAGTTTACGTTGTATGCACAAACGAAGAGCTTATGATCGCAAGAGATACAAAGGAAATCGTTGGCTAATCAACCGATGAAAATTTTTATAGATGCTGACGGCTGTCCCGTTGTGGATATTACCGTCAGGATTGCGAAAGAAAATTCGATTGAGTGTTTTATAATCTGTGACACGGCGCACGAATTCCGCAAGGACGGCGCAAAAACCGTTGTTGTTGAAAAGGGTGCGGATAGTGTGGATTTCAGGCTTGTCAATCTTGTTTCGCAAGGTGACATCGTCGTAACGCAGGACTATGGTCTTGCCGCGATGTGTCTTGCAAGGAAGGCAGTTCCTCTGAGTCAGAACGGACTTGTTTTCACTGATAAAAATATCGAAGAGCTTCTTTTCTCGCGTTATGTTTCAAAAAAGATTCGCAATGCGGGCGGAAGGCTGAAAGGCCCTTCAAAGCGCACCGCAGAGCAGGATAAAAAATTCGAAGAAACCCTCAGCTTTTTGATAAAGCAGTAAACCAAAAGCAGAAAGCTTTAGTCTTTCTGCTTTTTTTCTTGTATTTCAGGCGGATTAGGTTTATAATGACAGTAACTGAAAATAAAGGAGCGATATCATGGGAGTTTTTATTCGTATTCTCACAATTATCATGACGGTTTTCTCTTTAATAGGCTCGGCGTTGACGCCGTTTACGGTCTACAGTAAGATTGAAACCGAGTTTTCTGATTCAACAAAAGCATCATACTCAGAACTTTTTTATGAGTTGAGCGAAACTTCAAACAATCTCGAAACATGGCGAGAGGGTATGGTTTCAGGTAACGGACTGCAGGGTGTTATCACAAGCGGTGCACCGTACAGTGATACTCTGATTTATCAGTACATGCATTTCAATCTTCCAAATCAGAATATCCGTTACACTCCGAATACAGCAGATGAACTTGAATATGTAAAACAGAGCATAACTGCAGGTGAGGATATCGTTGATGACCTTACATATGACTTTGTTTATGCTTATCATCCGGGCGGAACACTCCGCATAAAGCAGAATAAGCTTCTTCGTACCGGTTATGCAAGATATACCGACTACGAAACAGCTCAGGTCGGCGTAAGATATTCCGATATCTGCGGTACATGGGAAAGAAAAACTTTCACATCTCAGGCAGATGACGTTACAATTACAAAAATCGGCTCATCTACAACAGGCAGTAAGGTTGATATCACTCTTTCAATGGACAATATTTCCGCTTATGCAAAGTACGGCCAGAGTGATGAAGTAAACCTTAAATACAAGAAAATTGTCGGTGATGACTGCGAGTATATTTCCTTTGTTGCTCATTATCCGAACTATGAAAACAGTGAGCTTAAAGAAGGCGGCTATTCAACAACTGTTTATGTTGTAACTGAAGGCGGCTCAAAGGAGCTTAAAGAGGGTAAGAAGGTAAGGGATGCACAGTACTGTGCAGACACAAATCCGCAGATCAAAATTAAGGATGCAGATAATGTTTACCTTATCGCTGTTTCAGGCAGAACCCACGAAATGGGTGCATACGATGACTTTGCAGCAGCTGTAAGCTACGAGCTTGTTGATTCTCTCGTTGCAAAGGCAAAGGCGGTTGCTGATAAGTATACAGTAGACGGCAAATTCAGCTATGACGATGCGCTTAAGGCACATACGGACATCTTTACCCCTGAATACAATGCAGTAACATTCCGTCTCGGCGAAGGTAACAGCAAAAAGGCGAATGAGCAACTCGTCCTTTCTCAGATTCTTAAGAATGATCTCAATTCTGACCTTATGGAGAGATTCTACTACAATGCAAGATATGCTTACCTCTGCTGTGCAGGTTCAGCAACACCGAGACTTGGCGGTATGTGGTCAGGTGAATGGAATACCCAGTGGGGTTGTCGTTTCACAATGGACGCAAATGTTAACCTTCAGGTTTCTTCAATGAATACAAGCAATATGGAAAGCACATATATGGGCTTTATCAGCTTTATTCTTCGCCAGGTCGATGACTGGGAATCTAATGCTTACGCTACCCACGGATTTACAGATGCAATCCAGGCACCGGTTCATTCGGACAGCGACAGAGGTGTTCTTACGGAAAGTGACTATGCTTATCCGTTCCGTTACTGGAATGCAGGTACAAACTGGATGCTTCAGCCTATATATGAAACACTTCAGTGCTACGGTGATGTTAAGATTCCTTTAAACGATCAGTTTGATATCGAAGAACTCCGATCAGTTCTTTCGGTAACAGAGGAAGACCTTACTGACGAACAGGTTGAAGCAATCAAAGCAAAGGGTTACCTTGACCTCAGAAGTGAAATTCTTCTTCCGCTTCTTACAAAGGCTGCAAACTACTGGGAGCAGATGTTCTCACCTGAATATTATACGGATGCAAACGGCTCAATTCACTATGAAAAGAGCAAGACAGCACTCAATGAAGGTGAAACATACACAATCCTTCCGAGCTATTCTCCCGAAAATAATCCTGCGAATTATCGCAATCCGTCAACAGCAAATACAGCTATTGATATTTCAGCTTGTAATAACACATTTGAAATGCTTATCGATGTCATGAAGAGTGTTGACGAGAATGCAGACACAAGCAAGTGGGAAGAACTCAAAGCAAAAGTTCCGCCGTATCTCTACGACGAAACAGGTGCTCTCAAGGAGTGGGCAACGACTGACTTTGAAGAAAACAATCTTCACCGTCATATCAGCCACCTCTACTGTGCATGGCCGATGTTTGAAACACAGGAGAATGAAGCTCTTTATAATGCCTGTGTTCAGGCTATCGAAAACCGAGCAAGCGAAAATGAAGCAAGTCACGCTTTTGTTCACAGAGCTCTTATTGCTGCAAGACTTAAAAATTCAGAAAATGTAACAGGTGCACTTGTTGACCTTGTGAGTCGTGGTATATTCTATGATTCATTGATGACCAATCACCACTATAATCGAAGCAGTGCTTACTGTACAGACTTTGCAATCGGTTATCTCGGTGTTGTTCACGAGAGTTTGTTGTATTCAAACACAGGCAGAATTGAGCTTCTCCCTGCTGTGCCGAACTCGGGTTTTGACGTGGGCGAAATCAACGGCATCAAGGCAAGAACTCAGGCAACAATTGATAATATGACATGGAACCTTGATAACGGTACCGTATCAGCTACAATTACATCAGATATCGACCAGACAATCACAGTTTCCTGCGGAATTTCTGACAAGACTCAGACAGTCACAATCGCAGCAGGCGAAACAGTAACGGTTAATTTCTAAAATACTAACAAAGCGGAGTGGATGAAAAAATCCACTCCGCTTTATGTATGTTCATAAGCAAATTCGGGTTTGTCGAGATTAATATTCAATCTACATCGTAGGGGCGACCATTGGTCGTCCGTGGAAATTCTGCTTAATTCAACGGACGCGCAATGCACGCCCCTACGAACCCTGTTTCAGTCAACTGCGCAGGGACGGGCGTCCTCGACCGTCCGTTAACTCAGCAGAATCTGCGGACCGTCCGGGAGGCCGGTCCCTACGCGCACAGAGATAGATTGTGCGAAATCAAAGAACCCCACAAACCCAAATTTGTAGAGGTGTTTTCAATCTTGTGTAAAATGTGAGCTGCTCACAGCTGTGAAAAATATCTCTTGACAACATGAAAGTATTTTGTTAACATATATACATAGATTTACAATGCATAGATTTAAAATATATGGAGGTAATGTTATGAAAATAAGCAAAGAACTTTTAAAGGGAAGCACATCTCTCCTTGTGCTTTCGGCAATTAACTCGTCAGATATGTACGGCTATGAAATCGTCAAGAAAATCAAAGTTGCATCCGATGATGTTTTCAATCTCAATGAGGGTACGCTTTATCCGATTCTTCACGCTATGGAAAAGGAGCATCAGGTTGAAAGCTACTGGCAGGAGGTTGACGGCAGAAAACGCAAATATTACCACATTACTAAAAAGGGCAAAAAGCTTTTGCAGGAAAAAACAGACGAATGGAAGGTGTATTCGGATTCCGTCGAAAAAGTTATGTGTCTCGGAACCCAGCCCCTGACGGTCTGATACGGGGTAGAGGCTATGAATTACAATTTTGACGATTATCTCAACACCGTCAGAAAGAATATAAAAAACAAAAAGCTCCAAGCACCGATATGCGCAGAGCTTGAAAGCCACCTGCAGGATTCAGCTGACTTCTATGTTGAAATCGGCTATGACGAGGAAACAGCAAACAAGAAAGCGCTTGAGAATATGGGCGAGCCTGCAACCGTCGGTGAAAGTATGGCAAAGCTACATAAGCTTTCGGGTTGGCAGAAATTTTTGTTTTCAGGCTTTTTGTTCGTAGCGGTATTAAAATTTCTTGATATTTTTTCTGTGAATTCTGTGGTGACCGGTTGGCTGACACAGTTCATTCTGATGAATCAACCGAAGGATGCTTTTATGTTTTCGGGAGAAATTGTTTCTCTTTTGATTACGGTAACAGCAGGTATTGCAATTACGTTTTACACCAAACGAAAATCACCCGCAGCAGCTTCGCTTGTTATTCTTTTGTTGGAAGCTCCTTCTGTATGGTGTTTCAGCAGTGTCATATGGATGGCGGTAAAAGGAAATCTGGATGAATACCTGCAGGAAACAGTTGCTCTGACAGCTGTTGATTATACGGTTATTACTGCTTCAGCGGTTTTGATTTTTTCAGCACTTCTGATTCCTGTGATATGCGTTATAATGGCTGTCGGAAGACCGTTTTCTGACGGCAGAAAGCTAAAGAAAGCCGTAACAACATTCACTCTTTCATTTGCCTTGTTATTGTTTGCTGTTTACTTTGGCATCTTTACATATGTTGACCGTAAAGACAAAGAACAGTTTGAACTTTATTCGCGAGTGGTTGCGGATATGTGCGACCTTTGTATGGAAAAAGGCAGAATTACTGCTGATGATTTTGAAGAGGTAAAAGAAAGATTTGATTATCTTGAAATTAAGGAAATAGACATGAACGATTGTAATATCGATTATAGCGGTTATTACGGTGCCGATAAATATTATTGTGCCCGTATAGGTGATGGCCTTATGATTAATTCTTATCTTCAGTTGGCGACATCTTCGAGCGGTTCGCTTATGTTCGGTGCAGAAGCTGACAGGCTTATGTATACTTTTGACCTGACTTTACGATATTTTAAAACTTCAAGATATCTTAATTATAAAAACCGTTGGGAAGGTTCATACGATGTGGCATCATATATTTCTGAGTTTGTTGAGCGTGCTCAGCCGGGTGACAGCGTTGATGACTATTTGATGAAAGTAAAGGAAACAAGTTCTGATTTTTCATATTTTTATTATGCAGGACTGCAACCGGATGATGAGTATTATATGAACAGCGCAACAATGGAGTCGGCTTTTTCGGATTCTCCCGAAACTTATGCCGAAACCGAACTGTATACTACACAGCTGGACATGTCAGGTTTTTTCGGTCAGTGGTATTACTATATTACTGCTAATGACGGAAAGTTTGTTTCAGCACGCGATATGATTGATTAAAACTGCGCTGATTGTATCAGCTTTTGTGGAAGAGGTGAATTGATGACATACAACTTTGATGATTATCTTAATATCGTCAGGCAATACATAGATAACAAAAAGCTCCATGCACCGATATGTGCAGAGCTTGAAAGCCACCTGCAGGATTCCGCTGACTTCTATGTTGAAATCGGCTACGACGAAGAAACAGCAAACAAGAAGGCGCTTGAAGATATGGGTTCGCCGAGTAAGGTTGCACTTTCACTTTCAAGATTGCACGATGTTTCGGATTTATATAAGCTGCTGATTGGTGTTTATATTTTCCTGGCGGTTGCAAAAATAACAGATTCTGCAATGTCGTGTTTAATTAGCGGTAATCTGGTCATAGGCGGAAGTCTGCATAATGCATATCCGTTTTTCGGAGAATTTCTCAATATGATTGTATATCTGATTGGCGGTATTGCTATTTCACTCAAAACAAACCGAAAAATACCAGCGGTCTGTGCGGCTGTGCTGACCGTTGTTGATTATTTCAGTGTGTGGGTTTTCAGTATGATATCTGTGGTAACCGTCGGTGGTAAGCTGGAGGAGCTTATATCGGTTCTGCGTCAGTGGGATTATTCGCCTGACTTTGGTCTGAATGACTATTTTTTATCTTTTTTGGTTATGGGAATCATATTTTTGATTCTGCTTGTCCTGTTCATTGGTACGTTTATTGCAATATCAATACCATTGAAAAGCGGATATTATTTTAAAAGGATTTTTACTGTCGTATCCTGTGTGCTGATATGTGTAACGGGTGTGTTTGTTATCGGTGTACATTCTCACATTGATTCAAGAGATAAGGTTCAGCGTGAAGTGTATGTGCAGACTGTCAGTGATACGGTCGATTTGCTAAAAGAGATGCAGACGATTGAAGCAGAGGACACAGAAAAAGTTTTAACGCACTTTGATTATCTCACTTTTGAAAAGAGCCGTAATGAAGACGATACTGCGGACTGTTATTACGCGGATATAGGTAAACCGACGTTAACTGATCCGAAGCTTTGCCTGGATGTCTATGATGACGGAAAGGTTGAACTATGGTTCTCAGTTGATCAGAGGGCAACTATAGCACCGTTAAGTCCGTTGCTGTTAGCGGCTGTTATGAGTGAAGGCGGGAGATGGGCGCAGCGGTCGGCTGAATATGCTGTAGAAAAATACATAGAAACAAGTGCAGAAGGCGACAGTCTTGACGAAATGTTTGAAATAATTAAAAACTACAACTGTGCATTCAGCTACACAAACACCAAAGAAGACGGTTATGACCATTACAACTTCAGCTTTGAATTGTTTGATTTTTTGGTGAATTATAAATACGGTAACATAGATGCTTCTGACGGTAAGTATTTCAAGGGTGAATTCATATATGCATAAACGAAAGGCTGTCTCGTTTGAGACAGCCTTGATTATATTTATGTAATTATCAATAAAGCTTGATTCCGCCGAAAGGTCTGATTGAAAGAACGTGGCATGAGCCCTCGCCGTAAACAGCCTCGATTGTTGAACGGAAAGCTTCGAGCATATCGTTAGGAACAAAAGCCTGGATTGTACCTGCGAAACCGCCGCCGTGAACTCTCCATGCGCCCTTGCCCTTGAGCATCTCTTCACAAAGAAGAAGAGCAACTGAAAGTCCCTGCTCCTGCGGAGCCTTTGTTGTGAATACGTTCTGGTTGTACATGTATGATGAACGTCCGCTTTCGATAACGATGTCCTTGAATGTTTCAAAGTCATTGTTTGTAAGCGCTTCAACTTCTCTTACTGCGCGTTTGTTTTCATTATAGAAATGAACAGCACGAAGAACTGCACGGTCGCCGCATTCTTCACGAACCTGCTTGATGTGTGCCATAAATTCGTCTTCAGGAACGTCACGGAGAACATCCTTGCCGAATACACCTGCGGCATTTTCCATCTCACCGCGGACGGCAGCGTAGTCATCTGTAAGGTCAGCGTGGCTTCCGCCTGTGTCTACGATGCAAAGAGCGTGACCGCAAGCCGCAAAGTCAAACTCAACCTTGTTGATTACGGGCTCTGACGGATCTTTGAAATCAATTGTGATGAAGCTGCCGACCGAGCTTGCCATCTGATCCATAAGACCGCAGGGCTTGCCGAAGTAAACGTTTTCAGCGTACTGTGCAATCTTTGCAACGTCAACGGGTGAAACCTTACCGTCGTTGTAAAGGTGATTAAGAATTGTGCCGATAAGCACTTCATATGCCGCAGATGACGAAAGACCTGAACCTGCGAGAACACAGCTTGCACTTGCTGCATTGAAACCGCCGATGTTGTAGCCATACTTTTTAAAGCCTGCGCACATACCGCGGATAAGTCCTGCCGACTTGCCGTATTCATTTTCGTGCGGCTCAAGGTCAGAAATGTCAATTTCAATCATTCCGTGGCCAAGGCTTTTTTCGCAAGCAATCATATCGTCACGCTTTGAAGCGGCAGCAACTGTATCAAGGTTAACGCTTGCGGCAAGAACCTTGCCGTGGTTGTGGTCTGTGTGGTTGCCGCCGACCTCAGTTCTGCCGGGTGCGCTGAAAATTTCAAGATTGTCGTTGTCGCCAAAAAGCTCAACATATGCGTCAAGAATTTCTGCCTGACGTGTCTTCTGTGCGGCTACAGCCTCGTCACTTAAATAAACTTCCTTAAGTCTTGCGTCGAACTCACCTGAAGCGAGTTTTTCTTTAATCTGAGTTGAATTAGCCATTTGCCGATTTCCTCCTGTACTGAATTTTTAAAATCTTGCTCAAAGCAAAGGTTGAAATGCTTATAAGAATAAACAAAAGAATAAACGGCACAAGGAATGCCGCTGAAAGCGGGTCGAATACGTTTCTACCGATGAACGTGTAGGATATTAGCTGGGGAACAAAGCCCAGAAGCGAAAGAATGATGAAGTCTTTGTATCTGAATCCCATAGCTCCGTAAAGCTTGCTTACGGGGTTGGGCGGTATGCTTGGTATCAGTCTGAAAACCGCGAGCAACCACGGATTACCTCTTCCGTCGTTTTCAATAACCGTACGTATGGTTATGTTCTTCTTGAGTATGCTTTGTATTGCGTCGGAGCCGACACGCCTGCCCCAATAGTATCTCAACGTGAAAAGGATTGTAAGACCTGAAAGGTTGATTGGTATTGAAAAATATGCCGGAAAAACCGTACTGGTTATGGCACAAAGAAGCGACAGGGGATAAAACTGAATCGGGAAAATTCCTTTAAATGTATAAAGGAAAACAATCACAACAAAAATGCTCAGCTTGTCATCCATCGTTTCAACGGCTCGCTCTGCTTCCCAAAGATATGTTGTGTAAGTCTGATACCATTGCTGAATATTGGTGTTTCTTGTGAGGATAAGTAAAACTATAAAAACAACAGCTAAAATAAGACAAAGCAGGGAAACAATGTATAAAAGTGAACGGATGTGTTCTTCACGTGTTTTCTTTACACTTTTTTTATTTGCTTTTGTAATATTACTCTCCTCCCTTCAAAACCATATTTAACCATTATAATTTAACTTATATATTATACAAGGTTTTATTCCTTTGGTCAATAGATTAATTCCACGATAAATGTCGTAATATGACTTATTTGTTTTATTGACTATGGGCAAAATTTGTGTTATGATTTATTTGGCAAATATTGTTAGAAATGGGGCATGATTATGGATTACAAAGCAAAATATCAGGAGTGGCTCGGCTTTGACGAGGAAACAAAGGCGGAGCTTCTTGCCATTACTGACGAAAAGGAAATTGAAGACAGATTCTACAAGGATCTTGAGTTCGGTACGGGCGGTCTGCGCGGTGTTATGGGTGTAGGTGCAAACCGTATGAACAAGTATACGGTAAGTAAGGCAACGAAGGGTCTTGCCGACTACCTTATAGATGAGTATAAAGAAAATATCAGTGTTGCAATTGCTTACGATTCAAGAAACAATTCGGCACAGTTTGCTTCCTTTGCTGCAGAGGTGCTTTGTGCAAACGGTATCAAGGTCTTCCTTTACGATACTCTTATGCCCACACCTGTTCTTTCATTCACGGTAAAGCACCTTGGCTGTACTGCAGGTATCGTTCTTACTGCAAGCCATAACCCGAAGGAATATAACGGTTATAAAATTTACGATTCAAACGGCTGTCAGCTTGTTCCCGAGTTTGCAAACAAGGTTATCGACTTTGTTAACGCTGTTACAGATATCAAGAACGTTGAGCACATGCCGCTTGATGAAGCAAAGGAAAAGGGACTCTTTGTTTCAATCGGTACGGAAGTGCTTGATGCATTCCTTGAGGCTGTTAAGAAGCAGTCACTTTACGAAGAAAAGTCAGATATCAAAATTGTTTATACAGCTCTTCACGGTACGGGTAATATTCCTGTGCGTAAGGCTATTGAGGGTATGAATGTTTCAATCGTTAAGGAGCAGGAGCTTCCCGACGGTAATTTCTCAACAGTACGTTCACCCAACCCTGAGGAGAAGGACGCTCTTACACTCGCTCTCAAGCAGGCAGAGGCAGAGGGTGCTGACCTTGTATTCGGTACAGACCCCGACTGTGACCGTATCGGCGCAGGTGTAAAGCACGACGGCAAGTATGTGCTTATTACAGGTAACCAGATGGGTGCTTTGCTTGTAAACTTTGTTCTTACAATGAGAAAGGCAGAGCTTAACAAAAAGTCAACTCTTGTCAAGACAATCGTTACAAGTGAACTCGGTGCAAACATCGCAAGAAAGTTCGGTCTTAATATCGTTGAAACTCTCACAGGCTTCAAGTATATCGGTGAAAAGATCAATCAGTATGAGGCAAGCGGTGACAGAGAATTTGTTATCGGCTACGAGGAAAGCTACGGCTACCTTACAGGCACACATGCAAGAGATAAGGATGCTGTTGTATCGGCACTTCTTGTTTGCCAGATGGCTGCATATTATTACAATAAGGGTATGACACTCATCGATGCACTCAACGAGATTTATGCAGAGTACGGCTTCTATCTTGATGCGCTTGATACATTCACACTCAAGGGCATTGACGGCGCACAGAAGATTCAGGATCTTATGACAGAGTTCCGTGAAAATGGAAGCAAGTTCTTTGAAGGCATTAAGGAAGTTTTTGACTTCTCAAAGGGTATCGGCGATCTCCCGAAGGAGAACGTTCTCAAGTATGTTTTCAATGACGGTTCATGGATGGCAATCAGACCTTCAGGCACAGAGCCGAAGATCAAGCTTTACTACTCAATTCAGGATGCTGACAGAGAGAATGCATATGCACGTCTTGATGCAATCCGCGCAAAGATGAGCGAAATTGTTGAAGCATAATTTTTGTTTTAATTATTGACAAAACGACGGCCGTTATGTATAATGTAACGGTCGTCAAGATAAGCTGGTGTGGCGAAATCGGCAGACGCAAGGGACTTAAAATCCCTCGGTGGCAACACCGTACCGGTTCAAGTCCGGTCACCAGCACCAAAATCCGTTCTCTTATGAGGGCGGATTTTTTGTTTGATATTGCTTTTAATACAGAATAATGCTACAATACTACCATAATTTTACTTGAAAGGTGACGTTATAATGCTTACATTCATCAACAAAATAATAACCGTTATTCTTGTTCCGATTTACTTGTCGACCTGGTCTCCCGTTTACCACATTGTCAAGCTTTTAAATCCGCCTCAGGAACTTATTTCAATTTCTGAAAACGGTATCGGTTCTCCTGAAGACCCTGTTTATCTTACAGCTCACCGCGGTGTAAGTGCACTTGCTCCCGAAAACTCTACTATGTCTTTCGTTGAGGCAGTTAACAATAATTACTATTCTGCAGAGTGCGACATTCAGCTTACAAAAGACAATGTGTGGGTTCTTAACCACAACAGTGATACCGACTCGTGGTTTTGTCAGTATGCTGAAATAAAGGATACTACTCTTGAAGAGCTCAAAACATTCAGCTACAAGTGGGGTGCTAACTTCTGGAAATATCCTGACATGAGAATTGCTACTCTTGATGAGTATCTTGATATTTTTGTGGGTACTGAAACAAGACCGCAGATTGAAATCAAGGCAGACAACTATGATCTCCTTTATACTGTTGTTGATGCAGTTCAGGAAAAGGGTCTTACAAAGCAGGCTATTGTTATTTCGTTTGACCTTGAACAGCTCAAAATTATTCATGAGCTTGACCCGTCAATTGAGCTCTGGTATCTCATTGACGAAATCACACCCGAAAACATTGCGGAGGCACAGGCTGTCGGTGACAATGTATGGCTCTCGCCGAGCTACAGCGCAAATACACAGGAAACAATTCAGCTTGCTCTTGATGCAGGTATCGGTGTTTCGTTCTGGACAGTCAACACAATCGAAGATGCAAAAATGCTCTATGATATGGGCGTAAGATATATGGAAACAGATATCCTTTGCAACTGATAAAAAACACTTATAACAGTCTTTCGGCTGTTATAAGTGTTTTACTTTTTGTCAACAGTATGATATACTGACACTAACGAGGTGATTGAATGCGGATTTACGATATTATACACAAAAAACGAAAAGGTACTGAGCTTACAGATGAAGAAATAGAATTCTTTGTAAATGAAAGTGTTAACGGTAATGTAAAAGACTATCAGATTACTGCTTTGCTTATGGCGATTTGTTTTAACGGAATGTCTGCACAGGAAACGTCGACACTGACAATTGCTATGGCAGAGTCAGGTGACACGGTCGATTTAAGTTCAATCGACGGCTACACCGTTGACAAGCACAGCACGGGCGGAGTCGGCGACAAGACAACGCTGATTGTAACTCCGATTGTTGCCGCACTCGGCGGTAAGGTTGCAAAAATGTCGGGCAGAGGCCTCGGACATACGGGCGGCACGGTCGATAAGCTTGAATCGATCGAAGGCTTCAGAACAACACTTTCGGGCAAAGATTTCCTGAATCAGGTGAATAAAATCGGTCTTTGTGTTGTCGGGCAGTCGGGTGACCTTGCACCTGCGGACAAAAAGTTTTATGCTTTGCGTAACGATACGGCAACGGTTGACTGCATTCCGCTTATCGCATCAAGCATTATGAGCAAGAAGCTTGCCGCAGGCTCGAAAGGAATCGTGCTCGACGTTAAAACAGGCAGCGGAGCGTTTATGAAGAGTGTTGAAGAATCCGAAGCTCTTGCGGAAGCGATGGTTGAAATCGGCAAGTCTGCAGGCAGGGATACCGTTGCGGTTATAACAAATATGGATATTCCGCTCGGCAACGCCATCGGAAATTCTCTTGAAGTTATCGAAGCCGTTGAAACTCTTAAAGGTAACGGCTGTGAAGACCTGACAGCCGTGTGCATAGAGCTTGCTGCCAATATGCTTACACTTGTTACAGGTAAAGATAAAGATATTTGTACCGAGCTTGTAAAGGGTGCAATATCTGACGGTTCGGCACTTAATAAACTTAAAGAAATGGTCGCCGAGCAGGGTGGAAATCCCGAATGGATTGATAATACCGCACTCTTCCCTAAAGCAGAATACAGCTTTGAAATCAAGGCTGAAAGTGACGGATATATCAGCAGTATGGATGCCGAGAAAATCGGTGTCGCTTCGCTCCTTTTGGGCGCAGGCAGAAATACGAAAGAGGATGTTCTCGACTTCACTGCAGGCATTATTTTAAAAGCTAAAACAGGCGATAAAGTGCAAAAAGGAGAAGCAATAGCTGTCCTTTATGCGAATGACAAAAGTAAGTTCGATTCGGCTATTCAGAAATTTAATGAAGCAATCAGTTTCTCTGTTGAACCCGTAGAAAAACAACCGCTTATTTATTCAGTAATACGTGGTAAATAATATAGTACGCTTCGACAACGTAAAAGTTATTGTAACTGAATAATAAAAGGAAATGCGATAGAATTCCGTTAAGGTTTTCTATCGCATTTATTGTTTGCTTTTTAAATTATCTTTTCTGCATTGTAATAATCTTTTTGTAGAAATCAACTGCGCCTGCTAGTGTATTGCACTCAATGTTTTCGTTAAGACCGTGCATACCCTTCATCTGCTCAGGACCGTAAACAACGGGAGCAAAACGTACACAGCTGTCGCAAATCTTTGAATAGAAACGTGCATCGGTTGCACCTGTAACAACATAAGGACTGCAGCCTACGCCGGGGAAACATTCGTTGATTGCACTTTCAACCATCTTGAAAGCCTCACCGTTGATGTCAACAGTGGGTGAGGGATAGCCTCTGTAAACAACTTCTGTTTCAATGTTGTATTTCTTTGCAAGGTTTGTGATAACCTCAAGGCTGTTGTCTGTACCCTGATGAGGAATGAATCTCATATTTGCACAGATTGAAGCTTCCTGCGGGATAACGTTGTAGCCGTTTGAACCCTCGGACATTGTGAACGCGATTGTTGTTGAAAGCATTGCACCTGCCTGAGCACTGATCATCGGAAGAAGTTTCTTCATAAGCGGTTTGAAAAGCCAGAGATTGCCGAAAATAAGTCTTAAACCGAAGCCTGCATACGGTGCGAGCTTTGAAAACATTGCTTCAACTTCAGGCATAAACTCAACGTTGAACGGATTTTTCTTATCAACTGCCGCAACAAATTTTGAAAGTCGTGCAATCGGAGTGTTCTTCGGGGGAGCACTTGCGTGTCCGCCTGTTGAACGTGCGATGAACTTAACGTCGCCATAGCCCTTTTCAAAAACACCGACCATTGCGAAGTTACCCTTGATACCTGCAATCGGGTCCTGAATGATACCGCCGCCCTCATCGCATACAAGGAAGGGCTTAACGCCCTGCTTGTCAAGATAGTCAACGATTTTCGGTGCACCATCGCCGCCGATTTCTTCCGTACAGCTGCTTGCGATGTAAACGTCGCAGTCGGGAGTATAGCCCTCCTTAAGAAGCTCTTCTGCAGCCTGAAGGAATGCCATAACCGTACACTTTGTGTCCGAAGTTCCGCGTCCCCAGACCTTGCCTTCAGCAACTTCACCGCTGAACGGAGGGTATTTCCATTCACCTGTTGCCTCAACAACGTCCTGGTGGCTCATAATAAGAATCGGTTTTTCACTTGATTTACCCTTCCATTTAAAAAGAAGGTTGCCGTCAATTTCAGTTTTCTCAAGCTTTTCGTGAACTGTCGGGAAAAGCTTTTCAAGAACCTTGTGGAAACCGAGGAACTTCTCGGTGTTTACTTCACCACGCTTTGAAATGGTTTCGTACTGTACCATTTCAGAAAGCTTTTTAACGTACTCATCGGTACGCTTCGGGTCAGGATTAGGCACATAATCGGCTTTTTTTGTTTTCATAAGAGCTGTTCTGACAACTGCCGCAAGAAGCAAAAGCACAAGAATTGCAACAACGGCAAGAACAACATAAAGAACGTATTTCATAAAATCGCCTCTTTCAATAATGTGAAGACATTATAACAGACTTCAGCTGTTCTTTCAATCGGATTTACCATATTTATTAACATAAAATTTACTTGTATGATTACTTCTGTTGTGATATAATGTATTCGGAAATATATTTACAAAATGAACGGAGGTTATTTTATGGATATAGGAAAACTTGCGGCTTCCGCCGTTAAAAAAATTGCGACAAACAAGGGTAATAAGCTTAAGAAAAAAGGTCCTGCTCCTGAACTCGAAAAGGTAATGCCCACAACAATAAAAAACAGCAAGGATGCGAAATACGATGTCGGCTTCGCAATGCGAGAGATTATGCCCGACGATTTCGGCAAGCAGAAGTATTACATAGCAGGTCACAAGATGGCTCAGGATATGACAGGCATTCACGACAACCTCACTGCAAGTGCTATGTGGCTCGGCGTTGGTGAAGAAGGCGGTATCATCATGGTAACTGCTGATATCATCGGTCTTACAAATACTGAGGTTGCGCTTATCCGTGCAAGTCTTGCTGATTTCTGCAAGACGGCAAAGTGCAAGGCAATCAACATCTGCTGTACTCATCAGCACGCAGGTTTCGATACCGTAGGCTATTGGGGCAGACTTCCGTTTACGGGTAAAGTTGACTCATATATGAATAAGATTTTCGCAACAATCAAGGAAATCTGTATTGAAGCTTACGAAAACAGAAAAACGGGCGACCTTTACCTCGGAACAACTCACGTTCCAGAAGCTCAGAACGACAGACGTCCGCCCTTTGTTCTTCACGATACACTTACAAGATTCCGCTTTGTTCCCGATGACGGTTCAAAGGAAACATGGCTTCTTAACTTTGCTGCTCATCCGAATACTCTCGGCGGCGGAAATACCCTCTGCAGTGCGGACTATCCTTACTTCCTCCGTCAGGCAATCTATGCTGAAAAGGACGTAAACATTCTCTTCGGTATCGGTGCAATCGGTGCGGTTGATCCGGGTGCTTTTGACGATGAAGAAGACAGATGGGTGCGTACAGAAAAGCAGGGTAAGGCTCTTGCAGCAGGTGCACTCCGCATTGATAACGATGAAAAAATGCCTGCAGAAATCACAGTTCTTCAGCAGCCGTTCTATTATCACGCTGATAACGGTGTTCTTGCTTTCCTTGCAATGCTCAAGGTTATGAGCTCAAAGATGGTTGCAAGTAACGAGTCAGAACTCGGAATGGCTCTCGTTTCCGAAATGACATATATGAAGATAGGTACACAGCAGGTGCTTCTTATCCCGGGTGAAGCATTCCCTGAAATCGCTTACGGCGGTGCTGCATCTGCAGAAGAATCACCGACAGGCAGAGGTCCTGAAATCAATCCGCCGTCATTCGTTGAGGTTGCAGGCGACGAAAATCTTCTTGTCTTCGGTGTGAGTAACGATTTCACAGGTTACGTTGTTCCGCCTAATGACTTCATTCTTCATAAGACGGAGCCGTATCTCAGCACAGGTAAGGATAAGTTTGACCGTGGTCACTACCACGAAACAAATTCACTCGGCTATTCAGCGGCAAAAACTCTTTCAAACGCTTTTGCCGATATTATGAGCAGAGTAAAATAAAAATCAACACTAAAGCAGTACGGTGAAAGCTGTACTGCTTTCAAGAGGTTTGCTATGAAGTACAAGTATGAATTACATTGTCATACAGGTGATGTCAGCCGTTGTGCTGCCTGTCCTGCAGAAAAGGCAGTTGAGATTTACAAGTCCAAGGGATATGACGGTATTGTTATAACCGACCATTATTCACCGCAGACTTTTCTTGGCAGGCATCTTTTTGCACCTCAGAAGGAAGCAGACTTTTATTTAAGCGGTTACGAAAAAGCTCTTGCTGCGGCAGGGGATGATTTTACCGTTCTTCTCGGAATGGAAATCCGCTTTTACGGTACAATAAACGATTATCTCGTTTACGGTATGACACCGGAATTCATAAGAAAACACGGAAATCTTATGGCTTATTATCCGCGCAAGTTCTATAAGCTTTGCAAGGAGAATAATATGCTGTTTCTTCAGGCACATCCGTTCAGACCCATGATAACCAGGACCAACCCTAAATACCTCGACGGTTGCGAAGTGTTTAACGGTAAAGGTGCAGGAACGGATATTAATGAAAAAGCAGAAGCCTGGGCAGAAAAAAATAATATGAAAATCCGCGTCGCAGGAACTGATTTTCACAGGGAATCTCATGCTGAACATATGAGTGGTATTCTCACAAACGAAAAAATCCGTACGAATGATGATTTATTACGAATCCTTCGAAGCGGTGAATTTGAAATCATTAAATAAATTCAAGCAAATCTTAAAGAAAGGAGAATGCAGAGTGCGACATAAAGAGCCGATAACTCCTGAAGAAAAAGCTTTGAAAAAAGAAGAGAAAAAGGCAAAGAATAAATTCCGTGCAAGAGTAAGAAGAAAAAGGCTGGCTGTCGTTCTTGCAGTTTTCCTTTTTGTGCTGTCTTTGCAGACGGGTTCGGCTTCTAAAAAAGAAGAACCCCGAATTGCGTTGGAGAGTGAATTCAGGTGTGACTGGTTCGGCGAATCACTCATTTACCCATACACTTATTCCGATTCTTATTTTGAAAGAGATGCGTATGAATACAATCACGAGCTGGCGTTATATGCACTCGGTGTTTCAATGGCATCATTTAATTCATTTGACACTTCACAGCCGGATGAACATATCAGTAAAATGCTTAATGAGTGCGGTTACGAGGTCGAAAGCTTTGCTTATGAAAGTGCAGGGTATGATGAAATTGCACTTGCTGTCGGTCGGAAAAATCTTGAGCTGAACGGCAAAAAAACAACATTACTTATCGCGGCTGTCAGAAGCGGTAACTACGGTATGGAGTGGGGAGGCAACGTGCGTATAGGCACGGGTGTGCATCACGAAGGCTTTGATATTTCAAAAGAAAAAATAATGCTTTACTTCAACGAGTATTTTGAAGATTTTGAACCGTACGGTGAGGTAAAGCTTCTTGTTGCGGGATACAGCCGAGGATCGTCAATCGGCAATCTTTTTTCGGCGGAGCTTGTTGACGGAAGCTATGTTGAAACACTTGGAGGCATTGAAGATAACATTTCAAAGGCTTCTCTCAAAAAAGAGAATATTTATTCTTATTTCTACGAGATTCCTCAATGTACAAGCAACCCTGCGGCAAATGATGAAATTTACCATAATATATTCAATATCATAAATCCTAACGACTATTTCTCGATGTTTGTTATGGATGTTTATGATTTTACCTGCTACGGAAGGAAATTTTATCTTCCGTCCGCATCGCGTTGTGAAAATTATGATGAATTTTATGAAGCTGCGTGTACGGAGTTTGAATCGTTTATGTCGCGTATGGGTAAAAAAGCCGACAACTGCTTCTATTCGGAAGAGGATTCGGTTTCCTGCGAAGCGATGTTCAATTATCTTTTCCATGCCCTTGCAACGGATGTTATGGTCAGCAGAGAATACTATGCTGAAAATCTTGAAAAACCGATGGTTTATTTTGCAGGCCAGTATATGGGAAAGAACAAGAGCTTAGGTGAACTGCTCGGCTCGTTCGGCGTTATTGCAACTGCTTCCGTTAAGGGTGTTGTACCCTCAAATGCAGCTGTGATCGATGACGAGGGCTTTGTTGCGTATATTTCTGACGAGCTCAAGGCAAGCGGCACGTGCGAAGAATTAACGGATGAAGAAACCGAAAGGCTTTTTGAAATTCTTGATAAGCTTATTAAATACATCAAAGAAAATTTCGGAAGTGTAACGTCAGTTCTTACACAGTTTTATACAGCACTCAATGTTCATCAGCCGTATGTGCAGATGACATGGATGCGTCTTCTTACCGAGGAGCTGATGCTGGAAATTAACAGCGATATTGATGCACCGTTGAGACTTAACTGTTACTATCTTTCGTTGGATAAGGGCAGTAAGGGTAAAATTGACTTTGAAACCCCGGTTCCTGACGGAAAGGTTGAATGGTCAAGTGAATCTGATGAAATTATAAGTGTGGACAATGACGGAGTTGTTGCAGCAAATTCAAAGGGTGTAACAAGGCTTAAGGCTGTGCTTTACGATGCCGAGGGCACTGAAGTAGCATCGTCATATGTCGAGGTACAGATAAAATAAACAGAATACGCAAATAAACCGCTGATTGATCTCAGCGGTTTTTGATTTTTTTGACGGTAATGTTTTTAGCCCAAGCGATTTCTTCGTTGTCAATCGAACTGAAAAATTTAAGGAAAATAAGATAAACAACAATACTGAACGATACTGAAAAAACAGCAAGAATCTTGTCACCCATACCTGCAAAAACAATCGGAGAAACGATGTTCTTGACAGCACCTGTGCAGATAACGCATCCGAGAGGAACGATGATATCCCTGAAAAGGTCAACTCTTACCTCGCTGACAACAGTCAAACGCCTGAAACTGAGAGCGAAGTTTATTATTTCACTGAGAAAAACGACGATAATATATCCTTTGACCGAAAAAACAGGCACAAGAAAATAAACCAAAAGGACGCAGATACTTGCATCAATGATGTTGTAACGCATATAGCTTTTCTGCTGGTCAAGCCCCTTGAGTATGCCGTCAATTGTCATATCAAGATACATAACGGGAATAAGAGGGGAAAGCAGACGGGTGTAAAAAGTAACATTCTCGTTTGAATAAACACCGACGGAAATTTCATTGGCGTTGAAATATATTATTCCTGCCGTACCGATTGAAAAAAGAAGAGCTATGTGCAGTACCCTTGCGGTCATATAGCTTATTCTTGTACGGTTTCCTTCACTGTGTTGTGCGGAAATCTCAGGCACAAGCAATCCCGAAAGAGAGGACAGCAGGGCAGAGGGGTATAAGACTAAAGGCAGGCTCATTCCGTGGATGATTCCATAAGTTGACATTGCTGCCTGCGGATTGATGCCCGATTTTTTGAATCCGACGGGAATCAGCAGATGCTCGACTGTCATTAAAACGGAGCGTATCTCCGAGCCTATTGCATCAGGAATAGCGATGTGAAGGAGCTTTTTGGATATTTTTTTCAGTTTGTCTGTGAGCTTTGATTTTTTACTTGTGATTCGGTAGAGAATGGTTGATGCAACTGCTGAAAAGATTTCCGTAACCGTCATTCCGCTAACAATTGCAACGCACGAAGCCTCCAATCCGTAGGAAACAACACTTTTCAAAGCGAAAACGGTAACGGTAATTTTTAAAAGCTGTTCACAAAGCTGAACGAAGGTGTAACGGAATACCTTGCCGATTGCCGTAAAATATCCGTTGAGTGCTGCCGAAGCAGATATGAAAGGCAGACTTAAACTCAGTACCTTTAATGAAGAAATACTTCTTTCGTCTCCGATCCACCGGGTGCCGATAAAACCCGAAAACTCAAAAAGAATAATTGCAATAACCGTACCGCAGGCAAATGCATAAAAAAGGCACGTCCTCATAATCTGTCTTTCTGAAAGCTTGGAGGAAACCCTGTTATCTGCAACAAGCCGCATTGAAGCGAGCCGTATTCCTCCCGAAGCAAATGTGATTGCCATAGCATAAACGGAGCTTATAAGCTGGAAGAGCCCGATTCCGTCCGTGCCGATTTTATCCGTAAGATACACATTGAAGCTGACGGCAATCGTCCTCATAAGAAACGATGTTGCCGTCAGAAGTAAGGTGTTGTGTAAAAGTTTTTTAGCCCCTGACATATAATCACTCCGATAAATTATATTCCTGTGAGTTCTTTTTAAGAATTGAAAATATAATTCTTTTGTGATATAATTCCTGCAAAGGGGGACTTTTTATGAAAAAACTTCTTGCAGTTTTACTTTCGGTTATTATTGCCTTTTCGCTCAGTGTGTCGGTTTTTGCTAAGGCGGAAGCTGATGAGTGTCAGTGTGGCAATATTCCCGTAATTTTCGTAACAGGTTTTGCATATACCGAGCTTGTTGCAAACGCCGGAACGGAAGATGAATACGGCGCTTTCGGCGTTGAAACCGAAGCGATAACGGATATGATCAAAAGACTTATTCTTCCGCTGTTCGGTCTTATTCTTACAGGCAACTATGATAAATTTGCGCACACTCTCAGCGCAGAGGTTAATGACCTCTTCTACGATGCAAGCTGTGACGTGAACGGAAATCCGAATAATCCGACGGTTGATATCGAAATTTACGAGCCGCCGTCACCCTATCATTTCCGAAATACCCGTACGGTCTTCCGTTATGACTGGCGTAAGGATGTCTTCGATATCGCTGCCGAGCTTAACGATTATATCGAAGAAACAAAGCGTCTTACGGGACACAGCAAGGTTGCGCTCCGTGCCGAAAGCATGGGCGGTGCCGTAACAATGGCTTATCTTTATACTTACGGTTATGACAGTGTTGAAACCGTTGTTATGCAGTCTTCAGCTTTTGAGGGAATCGAAATGATGACATCTCTCTTCGTCGGCGACCTTACTCTTGACCCGAAATCCGTTATGAATTACGTCGGCAATTTCCTTGAAGGTAATGCGGCTGATATGGTGTTCTACCGTGCTCTTTATAATACTTTTGCGGCTCTTGCTTTCAATCCTGTTGTAAATTTCCTCGATATTGCGCTTATCTCTAAAATCAAAGACGTTGTTTATGAGGATTGCATCAAGTCACTCTTCGGCTATATTCCGGGAATCTGGGCGTTCGTTTCAGAAGATTCTTACGAAGAAGCAAAAGAGTTTATGCTTGATAGAGAAGTGAATGCAGAGCTTATAAAGAAACTCGATAAATACCACTATGAGGTTATGAACCGTAAGGAAGAAATAATTGAAGATGCAATGGCAAACGGTGTCAACTTCGCAATTATTTCAAACTACGGCAAGGCTGCAGTGCCTCTCGGCTCACAAAGTACAAACCAGAGTGACTTCCTTATTGATACAAAGCACACATCAATGGGCGCAACCTGCGCGCTTTACGGCGGAACTCTCGGTGACGGTTATATGCAGAAGGTTGATGACGGTCATAACCACATTTCTCCCGATAACGTAATTGACGCTTCAACCTGCGGATTTCCTGAAATTACATGGTTTGTAAAGGATATGATGCATACCTGGTATTCAGACGGATACCACGAGTTTGTGTATACGCTCATCTATACACCGGGACAGGAAACAATACATACTTTCCCGCAGTATCCGCAGTTTATGCTCAACAATCAGGAAACGGAAGCTCTTGAACCGCTGACGGCTGAGAATATGGACACGCAGAGTACGGATGTGGATTTTATAGCACTGTTTGAGTTGATCATAGCAAGCATAGAAAAATAAATGATTTTAAGGGCGAGGCGAACGCTTCGCCTTTTTTCTTTTGTCATTTTTGTCAAAATTAAAGTCCTGATTAGTGCAAATTGATAGTTTTATGAAATCGGCAAATTTTTGCTGGAATTCATTATTTTAATGTGCTAAAATCATAATGTAATTCTGTATTGAATTAAGGAGGCAGTTGATATGAAATTCAGAAAGACTATGGCAATTATTCTTTCAGTCATTATGCTTGCAACAGGTACTGCTGTCGGCGCATATGCGGCAGACGGCGTTGATTACAAAATCAACAACACCTATGCAAACGTTGATTGGAACACTTACAATCAGTACAAAACAGACCTTCATTCTCACTCAACGGTTTCTGACGGTGACCAGACTATCAGAGAACAGGTTGAAGCTCACTATTCACACGGCTTTGACATTATGGCACTGAGCGACCACGGAACGGTTGACTACGGTTGGGATAAGGATACGGAAGCTAAGACTATCCGTGTTGTTCTTTCTATCAAGGAAGGTAACCGCCCGATTGATCCGCTTAAGGCTTCAGGTGTAACAGATGCAGGTCTTGACTACACTTATGCTGATGACTACTATAAACAGTATGACGAAAACGGAAACGCTCTTCACACAATGATGAGAGTTCCCTATGCAAACGAGCAGAATCCGACATCCTTCAACAACGCTCACGTAAATACATGGTTTGCTGATTACGGTAACGATGTTGTCGGCGGTACAAGCGATTACGCTACACCTATCAGAAAGATTGATAAGCTTGGCGGACTTTCTGTAATCAATCACCCCGGCGAGTACACAAATGCAAGGGATGAAGAGTGCTTTGAAGATGCATACGATATGGATAATATCCACTATAAATATGTTGTAAATAAGTTTGCTAACCTTCTTCTTAAGTATGATTCCTGCATCGGTATCGACATCAACAGCAAGGGCGACAGCAGAACACGTTTTGACAGAAAGCTCTGGGATATCCTTCTTCAGAAGGTTGTTCCTCACGGCAGAAACGTTTACGGTATCGCAACGTCAGACGCTCACAATCCGGATATCGTAAATTCAGGTTATACATGGATGTGTATGCCCGAGCTTACAACCGATGCATTGAAAACATCAATGGAAGACGGCGCATTTTTCGCAGCAAGCTATTATATGGGCAGCCGCGAGGAAATCAGAGCATGGGCTTCCGAGCTTGCAACAGCAGGTGTTGCACCTGAGTTTGCCGCAAAGCTTCAGTCAACATATGAAACAATCGTTGAAGAAGAAAAGAACGGCGGTCAGGATACAAAGTTTGAATTTGACCAGAGCGCAAAGGTTCCGATGGTAACAAGCGTTGCAGTTGATGAGAATGCAGACACAATCACAATCAGCACAAAGGATGCATATATGGTTCATTGGATTGCTGACGGCGAATTTATCGCAACAGGTGACACAATCGACCTTGATGATTATTCGGATAAAATAGGCTCATATGTAAGAGCTGAAGTTATCGGCGAAGGCGGAGTTCTTTACACTCAGGCATTCACACTTGAGTATGAAGGCGCACCCGAGGCTGAGGACACATTCTTCATTGACCTTGGTTTACCTGCAACTCTTATCTGTGACACAATCGTAAAGTTACTTGCTTTTGTTCTCAGATTTACAGGTATTATTGCTCTTGGAAATCTTTTTCTTAAATAATTGGTTTTAAATTTGTTCAGGTGGTGTAAAAATGGAAAGAAAAGTTAAAGTCGGTATTATCGGATGTGGCGGCATTTGTAACGGTAAGCATATGAATGCGCTTACAAATCTTGACTATGTTGAAATCGTTGCTCTCTGCGATATCATAGTTGAAAGAGCTTATGAAACAAGAGAGAAGTTCAATCTCGGCGAAAACGTAGCAATTTATGAGGATTATAAAGAACTCCTCAAGGACGAATCAATCGAGGTTGTTCACGTTCTTACTCCGAACCGTTCACACAGCTTCATCACAATCGATGCACTTGAGGCAGGTAAACACGTAATGTGTGAAAAGCCGATGGCAAAAACTGCAGCGGAAGCTCAGGCTATGCTTGATGCGGCAAAGAGAACGGGCAAAAAGCTCACAATCGGTTACCAGAGCCGTTGGAGAGACGAATACCTCTATCTCAAAAAGGCTTGTGAAGACGGCGAACTCGGCGATATCTACTACGGCAGAGCGATTGCACTTCGCAGACGTGCTGTTCCTACGTGGGGCGTTTTCCTTAACGAATATGAGCAGGGTGGCGGTCCGCTTATCGATATCGGAACACACGCTCTTGACCTCACACTCTGGCTTATGGATAACCACGAGCCGAAGATGGTAGTCGGTACATCATACAAAAAGCTCGGTAAGCAGGTTGGTACAGCTAACGCCTGGGGCGACTGGGACACCGAAAAGTTTACCGTCGAGGATTCAGCTTTCGGCTTTGTTGTTATGAAAAACGGTGCAACCGTTTCTGTTGAATCAAGCTGGGCTCTTAATATCGCAGACCCGATGGAAGCAACTGTTATGATCTGCGGCGACAAGGGCGGTGCTGACACGATGGGCGAAGATGACCTTCGTATCAACTACGTTAAGAACGGACGTCAGGTTATTGAAACCCCAAACTTCGACTGCGGCGGTGTTGCTTTCTATGACGGTGACAGTACTGATCCCGAAGTTCTTGAAGCAAACGGCTTCTATCAGGCTATTATCAATGACACTGAAGTTCCCACAAAGCCTGAACAGTCTCTCGTTGTAACACAGATTCTTGAAGCAATTTATGAATCTGCAAAAACAGGTAAACCGGTATATTTTGATTAAATAAACTTTAAGGGCGGTCAGACTTAATTCTATATGGAGTTAAAGTCTTACCGTCTTTTTTCAGGAGAATTATTATGTATAAATATGATGCTAATTATTGGAACAATGCAAAATTAATAAAAACAGATATGAAGCCCTATGCTGACTTCGGAAATTCACCCTGGTGTGATGATGAAGAAAAGGCAAAGTTTCAGTTTTCTGACGTCCGTTGCGATGACGGTATGCCGATGTTTGCAACAGATTTCAAGGTTGACGGCTTCTCAGCTGCAAAATTAAGCTTCACAGCCCTCGGTTGTGTGGATATTTACATAAACGGCAAAAGGGCAGGCAACGACGAGCTCAAACCCGGCTGGACGAATTACAATAAGAGGACGCTCTATTATGAATATGACATAACGTCATATGTTGTTGAAGGTAAAAACCGAATTCTTCTCGTTGCTGCACCGGGTTGGTATCAGGGCAGAATCTCAGGCGGTTATTACGGAGCACATATGCCTGCAGTAATGGCTTGTGTAACCGTTGAAAACGATACGTCAAAAACTGCTTTTATCACTGACGAAAGCTGGAAAGCAACCTGCGGCGGACAGATTCGTACTGCAGATATCTGGGACGGCGAATACCGTGACGGAAGATTTGACAGCTATGAAAAGATTTCCTGTGCTGATTATGATATTTCAGCGTGGAAGCAGGCTGAAATCTGCGATTACTTCGACGGTGAGGTAACGGAGTTTGTCGGTCCGACAGTTAAAGTGAGAGATGGTCTCAGCATCTGCGCAAAGAAGATGACTGTCTACGAATCAACGAAAGATAACGGCACTCAGTTCGGCGAAATCGATGTTATTTCAACTCCGGAAAATCTTCCTCTTACTCTTAAAGCAGGACAGAAACTTGTTGTTGACCTTGAACAGGAAATTGTAGGTTGGGCAAACGTTAAACTTAAGGGTGCAAAAGGCACTGCTGTTAAAATCCGTTATGCTGAATTTCTCAATGACTCAGGCGATATTGAACGTGGAAACGACGGCCCGAAAGGAAGCATTTATACAGTAAACTTCCGAACAGCAAAGGGTAAGGCTCACTACATTCTTTCAGGTAACGGTGAAGAAAACTACAGACCGACTTTTACATTCTTCGGCTTCCGTTATATCGAAATTTCTGCCGATAACGATATTGAAATTACTTCATTTATTGCAGAAGTTGTTGGCTCAGACACAAAAGAAATCGGTCATATGGAAACATCCGACGAACTTGTAAATAAGCTTATTTCAAATATTATCTGGGGTCAGAGAAGTAACTATCTCTTCATTCCGACAGACTGTCCGCAGCGTGACGAAAGACTCGGTTGGACGGGTGATGCTCAGGCATTCAGCGTAACTGCAGCTTACAATGCTGATGTCAGCGGATTCTTCAAAAAGTGGATGCAGGATATGCGTGATGCACAGAGTGACGAGGGTGCATACGGCGATATCGCACCGAGAGTATCATACTGCCGTTCGGACAATGCAACAGCCTGGGGCGACGCAGGCATTATTATTCCATATAATCTTTACAAGCTCTACGGCGATAAAGAATTCATTGAAGAGCACTATCCTTCAATGGAAAAATACATCGCACAGCTTATTGAAAATTACGGTTTTGAAGGTCCGATTCCTCGTTACGGCGACTGGCTTGCATATGATTATTGTAAAAACGAATATCTTTCATCTGCTTTCCTTATTCATGACCTTGATATGATGGCATTTATGAGCGATGAGCTCGGTAAGTCAGACAGGGCAGAACATTACAGAGCATTGAGAAAAGAAGCTCATAAGTATTTTGTCAATACATTTATGAAAGACGGCGAACTCATAGACAAAACACAGACTGACTATGTAATTGCAATTGCGTTTGACCTAATCGAAGGCGATTATCTCAAGCAGGCTTCAAAAGAACTTGTACAGAAAATAAAGGATAACGGCAACCGCCTTTCAACAGGTTTTGTCGGCACATATAATCTCTGTCCCGTACTTTCAAAGATTGGTGAAGATAATCTTGCGTATACTCTTCTTATGCAGAGAAATGAGCCGTCATGGCTTTACAGCGTTGACCAGGGTGCAACGACAATCTGGGAGCGCTGGAATTCATATACATTGGACAAAGGCTTCGGCGACGTTGGTATGAACTCTTTTAACCACTATGCTTACGGTTCTGTTCAGGAGTGGATGTACCGCTATATGGCAGGTATTGAAACTGATGGTATCGCATTCAAAAACATTCTTCTTCAGCCGAGGGTTGATACAAGAACAGCAGATGAATTGCCTGAAGGTCAGCAGAGAATGAAATGGGTACGCTGTTCATACGATTCCGTTGCAGGTCTTATCAAAAGCGGATGGAGTAACGACGAAAGCTTTGTTTATGAATGTACAATTCCTGAAGAATCATCTGCAACACTTCTTCTTCCTGTTTTCACAAACAATGTTGTAATCAACGGTGTTGAACACAGCTTTGATGAATTTGAAAAGCAAGGTGACTGTGCTGTTATAAAGCTTGGTGCAGGCAGCTATGTTTTTGAGGAAGTGTGATTTATGACAGAAAATAAATCATTGTGCCTTGCTCTCGGAATGCAGCTTGATGTCCCGGTGGTCGACCAACCTGAGCTCCTTAAAGCAGCAGGTTTTGACAGGTTTGCCTTTGACAGAGTAAAAAACGGCACCTCAGAATTAACTGAGGTGCTGATGAAAAAGGCCGAAAAGCTTTCTCTTTCCTGCGAATATATCCATGCGCCTTTTTACGGAATGGACGATATATGGCACGATGAAAGCGGAGAGCTTGCTGAAATTATGCTCAAAGACCTGTACGCAACGCTTGACGATTGTCACAACTTCGGGGTAAAGTATGCAGTTCTCCATGCTATCATCGGAATGGATAACTGTAATCCGACGGCTCTCGGACTTGAGCGTCTTGATGATGTTATTAATTATGCCGTTAAAAAGAATGTATATCTTGCTTTTGAAAACACGGAAGGTGAGATGTATCTTGAAGCCATTCTCAATCGATACAGAGATGTTCAGAATGTCGGATTCTGCTTTGATTCGGGTCACGAGCTTTGCTATAACTACGGCAAGGATATTCTTTCAAAGTACGGTGACAGACTGTTTGTTACTCATCTGAATGACAACAAAGGTATGACGGGTGACGAGCTGACATTTTACGATGATTCGCATCTTCTGCCTTTTGACGGAATTGCTGATTGGAACGGAATAGCAAAAAGGATAAAATCGTTTAACTATAACGTTACACTTTCCTTTGAGGTGATTTCAAAGGGCAGACCGACGAGGACAGATAACGATATCTATAAAAATTTATCCTCTCAGGAATATGTCAATAAGGCTTATTTAAAAGCTGTTGAGTTTATAAATCTGCTCAGAACAGTATAAAAATAACCCTGAAACAGTTTCGTTCACATCTGTTTCAGGGTTTAAATATTTTAAATAATTATTTCTCTGCTTTAGGAGTAAAAACGTATTTGAAAACGAGTGCCGCAAGTGCTGCGCCGACAAGCGGAGCCAGGATGAATACCCAGACATGGCTGAGAGCTGCGCCACCCTCAAAGATAGCCGGAGCGAGGCTTCTTGCCGGGTTTACGGATGTTCCGGTGAGAGGAATACCGATAATGTGAACGAACGTAAGTGTAAGTCCGATTACGATACCTGCAATGTTGGAAGTTTTTTCGTTTGAAGTAACGCCGAGGATTGTCATAACAAAAACGAATGTGAGAACGATTTCAACAATAACTGCACCTGCTGATGTCAGCTGAACTGCACTGAGTTCGCCGAAACCGTTGCTTCCGAAACCTGTAAGCTCTGAATTTTTAGTTATTAAAGCAAGAATTCCGCTTCCTGCAAATGCACCTGCAATCTGTGCGATAACGTAACCGATAAAATCGGAAAAGCTGAGTCCACCGTTGATAAGCACTGCAAGAGAAACTGCAGGATTTACGTGACAGCCTGAAATGTGGCCGATTGCATAAGCTGCGGCTACGATTGAAAGACCGAATGCGAGCGCAATTGCAAGAACACCGAGTGTTCCGTTGCCTGTACCGCCGGAAAGACCGCCCGTAACAACTGCTGTTCCGCAGCCGAAGAGTACGAGCACCATTGTACCGATAAACTCGGCAATGTATTTTTTAATGTTCATAATTTTACCTCCTGAGATAAATATGTTTTTATTATTATAACATCGACATAAAAGACTGTCAACAGAATCGGTTACCAGCGGTTACGCTGTTGATTGTTTATCTGTTGCGGACAGCAGTAGTTGACGAGTATCGTATCCTCACCGATTATGTCAATATCACACCAGGGGATAATAATATCCTCACATTTACCAAAGAAACCCATCATTCTTCCTTTACCGTAAATTACAATTGAAACAAGCTTTCCGTTTGCAATGTCAATTTCAACGTCATCAACATTCCCTAACCTTGCTCCGTTGGATTTACAGATGACTTCCTTGTTTCTTAATTCAGCAATACAGCAACTCATACAAAAATCTACCCTTCATTTTGTTTGTTATTTATAAGCGGATTGTTGTTGTAAAAATTTTGGTTTTGTGTTAAAATGTATCTGTACAATAATATTATGAAAGGTGTGTAATTATGAAAAAATTAATTTCACTCATTCTTTCGGTTGTTATGGTTTTCTCAATCGGCAGTGTTTGCTTCAATGTTAATGCTTTTGCTGAAGAAGAAGCTCCCGTAGCTCCCGTATTACCTGAAATATCTGTTGATTCAGAATTCATTATGAAAGAACTTTCATTCTGGATAGGCTCTCTTGGCTTTGACAGTATGAAATTCCCATCAGATGTCGATGAATTTACAGATATGCTCCTTAAGTTCCTTTACGGTATCGTTGACAAACTCATCGACGTGGTTCTCAAGGCGATCAACATGGTTGTTCCCTCTGTTGATTTCCCTGACAAGGAAACATATGTAAACGATCAGTTCTATCCCGGTATGGACGAATACCTTGCAACTCCTGCACAGGGCGCTGTATGGAACGTAGGCTACGGCAGCGGCTCAATCCAGACAGGTAACGAGATGGACGGCAAGCACTATGTCGGTGGTAGCCTTTCTTTCCCTGATCCGAAGACAGTTTCTGCTGTTTACGACGATCAGCGTGTACGTTGCGTAGCTCTCAATGACGGCAGTGGCAGAGGTACAATTGTTATCGCTGTTGTTGACGCATTCGGCCTTTCAAACACAGATGTTGCAGGCATCCGTGCACAGCTTGCAGATTTTGCAAAGGCAAACGACATCGTTGGTATCAATATCTCTGTTCTCCATCAGCACAGCTGCGTTGACACATTCGGCATGAACGGTGACCTTCTTAAGATGGTATTCACAAACCCTGCCGCAAACGTAGCGAATAAGCTTTTGGGCACAGACATCAAACTCCTTGACGGCAGAAATCCAGAGTTTATGGAAAACCTTTACAATGTAACTGAGCAGGCTATCAAGACTGCAGTCAATACAATGGAAGAGGGTAGAATTTACTACTCAACAGCTGACATTGAAGATCTTCTCAGAGAGAAGAGAGATCCTTACGTAGTTGACGGCAACCTTCACCGCTTCCGTTTCGTTCCTGCTGACGGCGGCAAAGAAACATGGATTGTGAACTCTCCGAGCCACTGTGTAGGTAACGGTGCTGCAGGTACAGAGGTTACAGGTGACTATCCGTACTATATGGAGCAGGTAATTAACAAGCGTGAAAATGCTAACTTTATGATGGTTCTTGGCGCTGAACTTGCAATTTCTTCAGATTATGAGCCTCTTGGTCTTCCTGAAAATTACGACAGTATCGAAGGCATCAACGCTTACGGTACGGAACTTGCAAGACGCCTTATTGAAGAATCAACTGAAGAAGTTGAGGTTGCTCCTCTTCTTAACTTCAAAATGGATCAGTACTATATTCCCGTAACAAACCAGATTCTCCTCTTCGCAGGTAAGCTTGGTGCAATTTCAAATACGGTTGTCGGTCTTGACGCAATGGATCGTGAAGCAGAGATTCTTACAGAAATCGGCTACCTTGAAATGGGTACAGACCTTGCAATTGCTCTCGTTCCCGGTGAACTTGAACCTGCAATCGCATACGGCGGATGCCTTGGCGCAGATGATTCCTGGACATACGGAGATTTCGACTATCCTTCAATGCAGGAGGTAGTAGGCGAGGATAAGAAGCTTATCGTATTCGGTCTTATGAACGACCAGGTTGGTTACATCCTTCCTGACAACGAATTCAAGAGCCTTCTTGCAGGTGAAAACGAAGAAATCGTTGCTTCCGGTAACAAAGCAGGTTCAAACACAATTGAAGCTTTCATCAGACTTATGGAAAAAGTTAAATAAACAAAAAATTAAGGGGTTGTCTTTTGACAACCCCATTTTTTTGATTATGAAGCCTTTCGGCTTATTATCAGAAGTTTCTTGCAATTGCGTTTGCTGTAAGAAGCTTGATAATTGTGCGGAATGAAAAGAGAGACTTTTCTTTTTCAATTTCGCTGAGAATTAATTCCTGAGCCTCATAATACAATTTTTCCTGTGACATAATAATTCATTCCTTTCTTATTTTTGGTAATTTCCTTACTGTGGCTTTATTATAGCACCATATTTTACCTTTGTCAAGCGTTTTGCACAAAGAATATATGAATTGTTTGTTAATAACAACGAAACAACGTGTCGGGTGATGTGAATATTATTAATATAAAACGGGATCAATCACCTGATTTATTGTGAATATTGACGAAAATGAACCAACAGCCTTCATTTAAAATAATGAAGGCTGTTGGTTTTTTACAATTAATATACTTTAAATTCGGAAATTGTAGCAAATTCTCTGGTTTTTTCGATTACGAGCTTAATTCGCCTTGCTTCCATTGGTGCGATTATGCAAATCTTCTTTCTGCCGATTGTTGTGCCTTTGTATATTTTATGCCAACGCTTGTCGTAGTAATAGTAAAGCGAAAATTTTTCAATTTGCTGTCCGGTTGCCACATTTTCGGCAAGAACAATTTTGTCAATCGAACGTACTTCTTTCATATCGACGATGATAGAGGTTTTGCGATTGTTCGGAGCTGATTTGAAATATGATTTTCCTGAATTAATAAACTTTTCGGAATGAAGCTCGTCGCTGCATCCGTTCGAAGTAAATTCAGCTCCTTCAGTAAAGTTTTCCTTAAATTCAAGCTCAAGCTGTGCACCGAGAGTAACAAGCTGTTCAAGGTCTTTCTTGTCAATACGTCCCGTGTGAGAAGGGGAAATGTTAAGGATAAAAGTACCGTTGTTGCCGACAGATTTGAAATAACTCATAACAGCTGTTGAAAGAACCTGAAGGCTTGAAGTTTCGTGGTCGTGGAAAAACCAACCGGGACGCATCTTCATATCCATAATTGCAGGGAACCACACAAGCTCCTTGGCTTTCTTTATCTTTTTGCGGCTACCGAGGTCTGTCTGCACGAGCTTCACTGCAGGTGCATCGTTGATAAGCTCTTTGGGGACTACGCTCCACTCGCTCTGCCTGCCGATTCCCGAGTGGTTACCGCACCAACGGATATCGGGACCGCAGTTGCATATCATTGCATTCGGTTGAAGCTTACGGATGGTTTTATAATATCTTTCCCAATCGTAAGGCTGTTTACCGCTTTCGTCGCGTTCAAACCATACGCAGAAGATGTCGCCGTAATTTGTACAAAGCTCTGTCAGCTGGTTTACGAAAAAGTCGTTGTATTTTTCTGTGCCGAAGGTTGGTTCGTGCATATCGTACGGTGAAAGGTAAATTCCGAACTTGATGTCTTCGTTTCTGCATTCTTCGCTGAGCTCCCTGACCATATCACCTTCGCCGTCAAGCCACGGTGAATTCTTTACGCTGTGTTCGGTATATGCACTCGGCCAAAGGCAGAAACCGTCAGAAAATTTGCAGGTAAGGATAAGCCCTTTCATTCCTGCTGACTTAATTCCCTTGACCCACTGCTTTGCAGAAAAATCTGCAGGCTTGAAGTATTTTTCAGGCTCACGTCCCGAACCCCATTCGGTATTGGTGAATGTGTTCATTCCGTAGTGAATAAAGGCGATAAATTCCGTATCCATAAATTCCAGCTGTGCCTTTGACGGGACAACTGAATTTGCTTTTTTGATATAACTCTTGACTGCCATAGTATAAACCTCTTAAAGTTATAATAATTATCTGTTATTGTACCATTTTCAGTACTTAATTGCAATATGCGCTGGTTGCAAATATGTGTTTTTTATAGTATAATTCAGCTATACTTTTATTGCGGAGAGATTTTATGCTCAGACTTATCACGGGACGCATATCTGGCGGCAAAACAACAAGGATTTACGAAAAAATCAGAGCTATGGTTGAAAAGGATGAAAGCGTAATGCTTATCGTCCCGGAGCAGTATTCTTTTAAAACGGAAAAGACTATGCTCGAAATGCTCGGAGCTAAAGGTGCGGACAAGGTTGAAGTGCAGAGCTTTTCCTTCCTTGCCGAGAAGCTTCTTAAAAAATACGGGCTTAATTCTTTGCCGCGTCTTGATGACAGTACAAGAGCGTTGATGATGAGTCTTGCACTTGAAAGTGTTCACGATTCTCTGCAGGTTTACGGTAAGCACAGATATTCGGCGGCTGTTATAACGCAGATGCTTAAAATGATCAAGGAATTAAGGCAGTGCTCAGTTTCTGCACAGATGCTTCGCGATGCATCCCTGAAGCTTGGAAACAGTCTCCTTAAGTCAAAGGTTGACGAACTTTCCTTGGTTACAGAGGTATATACGGCAATTGTTGAAAACAGCTATTTTGATGAAGAATGTGCACTAGATATTCTTTGTAAAGTCATCGATGAACATAAAGATTTTGCGGGGAAAACAGTTTTCTTTGACGGCTTCCGCGGATACACAAGCCAGCAGCTGGATGTTATGAAACGTATCCTTGCACAGTCAGATGATGTTTATGTAACGGTATGTGTGGATAAATCTTCGGAAGCTGACGGTTTTTCATCCTTTGCTCATACAAAACGCACATTGCGAAAACTTATAAACATTGCAAAAGAAAATTCAGTTGCAATCGCACCTGTTGAAGTTGCAGATGAATTTAACGAAAAAAGATATACAAATCCCGAGCTTGCTTTACTTGAAAAAAGCTTGTTTGAGGATGAGTACGAAATATATGAAAATCCGACTGAGAATATAGTTGTCTGCTCTGCGGAAGATTTTGAAAGTGAGTGCAATTTTGTTGCACACACGGTCAAAAAGCTTATCCGTACCGAAAATCTGAGATGCAGGGATATTGCAATCATCAGCCGAAGCGAGAATAACTATACCCGTCAGCTCCGTGCTGCTCTTAAAAAGCACGGTGTGCCTGTTTTTGATGACAGACGCCAGCCGATACAGACTCAGCCTCTTGTTGAATTTGTGCTGAGTGCCGTGGATATTGCCGTCAGCGGATTTTCCTGTGACAGTGTTATGAGAGTTTTGAAAACAGGTCTTACAGACCTTTCTGTTGAAGAAATTTCAGAGCTTGAAAACTACGCTCTTATGTGGCAGATCAACGGTAACAAGTGGCTTGATGAGTGGACGGCACATCCCGATGGTCTTGGCAACAAAATGCTCGAAAAGGATCAGGCTAAGCTTGATAGAATAAATCTCTCAAGAAAAGCAGTTGTTGAAGAATTACAGAAGTTAAGGTTTGAACTCAGAGAGTGTAACGGTCTTACAGCGGCACAAGCGATTTACAGACTTCTTGTGAAGATGAATGTGCCTGAAAATCTTAAATCGCTTGCATTGCAACTTCACGAAAAAGGCGAAACTGACCTTGCAAATGAGCAGGACAGAATATGGGATGTTGTTATCGAAATTCTTGACCGCATCGCATCTTCTCTTGAAAAAACTAATCTCCAGACGAAGCGCTTCAACGAGCTTCTCAATCTCATTGTGTCAATGTATACAATAGGCAATGTGCCTCAGGGACTTGATGAAATTGTTATCGGCAGTGCCGACAGAGTCAAAACAACTGCACCGAAAGTTGTTTTTGCTGTCGGTGTGAATGACGGCTTGTTCCCGATGATTCCTGCGTCAAACGGAATTCTTACGGACGAGGACAGACGAATCCTTTCTGAACTTGACCTTAAAATGGACGATAACTTTGAAGAAAAAATGATGGAAGAACGTTTTATTGCGTACAGCACGCTCTGCAGTCCGTCAGATAAACTCTACGTCACATATTCGAGAAAGGATATTACGGGAGCCCAGCTTACTCACTCGGAGCTCGTTACGCAGATTAAGCAGATTTTTCCGAAGGTAACCGTTGTTGATACGGTTGTAACTCCCGAAATCGATTTTGTAGAGGGAGATGCGGCGGCGTTTGAGCTTATGGCAAAACTGACACCCAAGGGTGGAGTTATGCAAAAAACTCTCGAAAAATATTTTTCTTCAAGAGATGATTATAAGGACAGACTTTCTTCTTTGAAACGTGCTGTTAAAAAAGAAGATTTTTCAATTGAGGATAAGGATATTTCGAAAAAGCTTTTCGGAATGAATATGTACATGTCCGCTTCAAGGGTTGAGGTTTTTCATAAATGTCCGTTCCAGTATTTCTGCAAATATGGGCTCAATGCACAGCCGAGAAAGGTTGCTGAGCTTGACCCGATGCAGAAGGGTACTGCAATTCACTATATCCTTGAAAATCTTATAGCATCATACGGTAGCGACGGCCTTTGTGAAATGGGTAAAGCTCAGAGAGATAAGTGTGTTATTGATATGCTTGAAGCTTATTTCAGCGAAATCCTTGTCCCGGGTGAGGATATGGGTGAACGCTTCGATTACCTTTACCGTCAGCTCGGCTTTATTGTCTGCGAGGTTGTGGACAGGCTTGTTGCCGAATTTTCGGTAAGCGAATTTGAACCCGTTGCATTCGAGCTTAAAATAGACAACGACGGCGAAATTCCTGCTTATGAAATTGCACTTCACGACGGCGGAACTCTTAAAATCAAAGGCTCAATAGACAGAGTAGATGTTATGACACAGGGCGACGAGTCCTTTGTCCGTGTTGTTGACTATAAGTCAGGCGGTAAAAAGTTTGACCTTAACGAGGTTTTCAACGGTCTTAATATGCAGATGCTGATTTATCTTTTTGCAATCTGGCGAAGCGGATTCAGAGATTATAAGGATATAAAGCCTGCCGGGATTTTGTATATGCCCGTCAATGCTCCGTATGCAAGTGTCGGCCGTGACGAGGGCGAGGACGAGATTCAGGCACAGAAACAGAAAGCGACAAAGATGAGTGGAATGGTGCTTGATGACAGCCGAGTTATCTATGCAATGGACAGCCGTCTTTCGGGTGATATTGTGCCTGCCGCGGTTAAAAAGGACGGAGAAAATTCAGGTACTCTTATTTCACTCAAGCAGATGGGACTTCTTATGAAGAGGGTTGAAAAAATCCTTGAAGATATGGCGGTAAGTCTTCACGAGGGTGAAATTGCGGTCCGTCCGGCATTTGCACAACTGACCTCAAGTCCATATCACGATGTTTGTAAATACTGTGATTATAAGGATGTCTGCGGTCTTGATGAAGATACAAAGAAAAAAGAAATATTTAAAATAAAACACGATGACAGCCTCAGGATGCTTGGAGGTGAGGACGATGCCTGAATGGACCCCTGAACAGAAAAATGCAATAGATTCACGCAACGGTACCGTCCTTGTTTCTGCTGCTGCAGGCTCAGGTAAAACCGCCGTGCTCGTTGAACGTGTTATCCGTCGGCTTACGGATAGGGAAAAGCCCTGCTCTGCGGATAAGCTTCTTATTGTAACATTCACACGTGCGGCAACTCAGCAGATGAGGGAAAGAATCTTCAAAGCAATCAGTGATGAGCTACGAAAAAATCCTTCCGACGAGCATCTTAAACGTCAGCTTATGATGCTTCCTTTTGCAAAAATCAGTACGATAGACAGCTTCTGTAACGATATAGTTAAATCTAATTTCCACGAGCTTGAACTGTCCCCCGATTACAAGTTAATTGAGGGTGCGCAGCTCAAAATCCTTGAAGCTGAAGCAGTCAGCAGAACTCTTGATGAGTTTTATAAAGAAAATTCACCTGATTTCTGTGAACTCGTTAATGTACTTGCAAGCGGTACGGACGACAGTGCGCTTAGTGAATTGATTTTAAAGCTTTACCGGCATTCAATGGCTTTCGCAAGGCCTGTCGTCTGTCTTGATTCGCTGATGATGCCGTATCGCGAGAATGGTTCTTTGGCACAGACACGTTGGGGCGGAATCGTTCTTCTTCACGCGATGAATGTCACCGGCAGATGCGGCCGTATTACCGAGAAGATGATTAAATGCCTTGATGAAGATGAAACCGTCAACGAAAAATACGGTGCCTGCGTTCGCGAAACAGATGCTTGCGTCCGTGAATTATATGAATTAGTGCTCAATAACAAATGGAACGAAACGATTGAAGCTTTGCAATCGCTTAAACTGCCGTCACTCGGCAGACTTCCGAAGGGTTATTCCTCACCACAGGCTGAATTTATAAAAGCGCAGAAAAAGTCGGTTACGGAACAGCTTAAGAAAAAGCTTCCGCCGTATTTCTGCGTAACCGAAGAGGAACACAAGGGTGATATGGAATACCTTGAACCGATAGCGGCGAAGCTGATTGCGGTCGTAAAAAGATATTCGGAAATCCTTTGGGAAGAAAAGAAAAAAATCAACGGTGTCGATTTTTCGGATATAACACATCTTGCGCTTAAATTGCTTGTTTCGTTTGACGAAGACGGGAATGCACATAAAACCGAACTTGCAAAAGAATTTTCGGAAAGATTTGATGAAATACTCGTCGATGAATTTCAGGATATCAACGAATTGCAGAATACTTTGTTCAGTGCGGTTTCAAAAGACGACAGTAATATGTTTATGGTTGGCGATGTCAAACAGAGTATTTACCGCTTCCGTCAGGCGATGCCTGAAATTTTCCTCAGCCGACGCGACGTGCTTGAGGATTATGTCGAAAACAATTATCCTGCAAAAATCACGCTTGACCGTAATTTTCGTAGCCGCGAAGGCGTAACCGAAAACATTAATTTTGTTTTTGGTCAGCTTATGTCAGCGGAAGTCGGCGGACTTGATTATGATGAAAAAGAAGCCCTCGTTGCAGGTGCCAAAGATTATAAGGAATGTGACTTTCATCAGGCTGAGCTTCATATAGTCGGTTCACTTGAGGACGGTAACAGTGTCAGCCGTGAAATTGAAGCACAGCATATTGCACAAACCATTAATTCAATAATTAAAGACGGTATGCTCGTAAGCGATAAGGAAGGTCAGCGACCGGTTACATACAGGGATTTCTGTATCCTTATGAGAGCGACAGGCGGCGGAAGAGCAGAGCTTTATGCAGATGTTCTTGCGCAGAATAATATTCCTGCATATGTTTCAAATAAGACGGGATTTTTCTCTTCAACTGAGGTAAGCACTGTTATAAATCTTATGAGAGTTGTGGATAATCCACTTCAGGATATACCGCTTCTTGCTGTAATGCTTTCGCCGATTTACGGCTTCACGGCAGATGAGCTTGCCAAAATGCGAATCGATGAAAGAAAGAAGCCGCTTTATCATTGCGTACTCAATGCCGCAGATAACGGAAACAAAAAATGCATCGGCTTCCTTGAAAAACTTGATAATCTCAGAATGCTTTCGTCAACTCTTTCTTGCTCGGAATTTGTACGTGAGCTTTATGAGATGACGGGCTTCAAGGCGATTGCATCAGCTCTTAAAAACGGCTCTCAGCGCAATGCGAATCTCAATATGCTTCTTGACTATGCTGTTAAGTATGAAGAATCGGGAAAAAGAGGACTTTCGGGCTTTATCAGATTTATTGATAAGGTTCAGCGGCAGGACGGCGACCTCGAAAGTGCATCTGATGTTTCGGAGGCGGCGGATGTTGTCCGCATTATGACGATTCACAAAAGTAAGGGTCTTGAATTCCCGGTCTGTATACTTGCAGATCTTAATAATTCTTTCACGAACGATAATCAGAGAAGCATAGCTGCGTTTCATCCCGATTTTGGCATATGCTTTGATCGCAGGGATTCGCAGACGAAATGTAAATATTCAACCGTAGGTAAAAAAGCGCTTACACTTGCGGAAAAAGCATCTTCTGCTTCGGAAGAACTTCGCGTTCTTTATGTTGCGATGACAAGAGCAAAAGAAAGACTTATCTGCGTTACACGTTACGATAATATCGAAAATAAACTGGCAGACCTTGCACTTTGTATAGGTGAAGAAACATCGATCAATTCTTTTGATGTGCTTAATAAAAACTCAATGGCAGACTGGCTTCTTATGTCTTTTCTTCGTCATCCCGATGCTTCAAAGCTTCGTGTTTTGGCAGGATATGACGAAATGAAAACCCTGCCGTGTTCGCAGAGTCTTTCGATAAATATTGTAAATTCCGTAAGCGAAGCTGAAAAAACAGCAGAATCGGAAGACGAGGTAAAGCCTGATGAGGACCTACTCTCTGAAATTAAGAAAAGAGTAGAGTATGAGTATCCGTATACTGACCTTGCCTTCGTTATGGCAAAAAGTGCCCCGTCAGACCTGGATGCACAAGGCTTCAGTACGCAGTATTTCGCGTCAAGAAAACCGCAATTCCTCAGCAAGTCAGGTATGAATCCTGCTTCAAGAGGTACGGCAACCCATAAGTTTATGGAGTTTTTTGATTACAATGCTCCGTTTGACGTTGATATGCAGATTGCACGCATGGTTGAAGAAAGACACCTGACCCAAGCTGAAGCGGAAGTACTTGAGAGGAATAAGCTTAAAAAGTTTTTCGAAAGTGAAATCGCACAGCGCATCAGAAATTCACCAAAGCTTTTCAGGGAGAAAAAGGTAACTGTCGGTATTAGTGCAGGCGAGCTTTATCCCGAATTGCCCGAAGATCTTCACGGTGAGCTTGTTGTTGTGCAGGGCTACGTCGACTGTGCATTCGTCGAAAACGGCGAGCTTGTTATCGTTGACTACAAAACGGACAGGGGAGTGACGATGCAGGAGCTTTGTGAACGCTACCGCGGACAGCTTAAAATGTATGAATTTGCGCTTTCCGAGTGCACGGGAATGGCTGTAAGAGGTACGCTGATTTACTCTTTTGAAAATGCAGAATATATTGCTTTATAAAAAATAAAAAAAACAGTTGCATTTTTGAAAATTGTGTGATAAAATAGCTTCTGCGTGAATATTACGAAAGAGGTGACACTAATGAAGGAAGGAATCCATCCTAAGTACGAAAAGACAGTTGTTCGTTGTGCTTGCGGTAATGAGATAGAAACTCGTTCTACCAAGGAGAATTTGCGTGTTGATATTTGCTCAAAATGTCATCCGTTCTTCACAGGTAAGCAGAAGCTTGTTGATACAGGCGGACGTGTTGACCGTTTCAATAAGCGTTTCAATTTGTCAAAATAATTTGATGAAGATAAGGCGGTGCTTTTGCGCACCGCCATATTTTTTAGGTGGTGACACAGTTGGAATACAGGACAATCCTTAACGAAGCGAACGATGAGTTCATCGAAAGAAAATCAAGATTTATAGGCTATATAAAGCCCGTTACAACGCAGGAAGAAGCTGTCAGCTTCATAAATGAAATAAAGTCAAAGCATTGGGATGCGACCCATAATGTTTACGCCTATGTCCTTCGTGAGGGGCAGGTGCGACGATATTCCGATGACGGTGAGCCTCAGGGTACGGCAGGAATTCCCGTGCTTGATGTTTTGCTTAAAGAAAATGTTACTGACTGTGTTGTTGTAGCAACAAGATATTTCGGAGGCACACTCCTCGGCGCAGGCGGACTTGTGCGTGCCTATTCACATACGGCGAAGATTGCCGTTGATGCAGGTAAGGTAATAACAATGAAGCTCTGTAAGGTGCTTAAGGTTACCTGTGACTATAATTTTTACGGCAGACTCAATTCATTCATCCCGGAAATGGGCGGAGTGATTGACGATACGGAATTTGCGGATAACGTAACAGTTACCTTTAAATTACCTGTCGGCGATGTGGCTTCTTTCGACGCAAAACTTGTTGATATGAGCTTCGGCAAGTTCCATACTGAAGAAATTGGCGAAGAATTTAAATATTTTTAAATTTTTAAAAGGAAAAAGAACTTTTTTGGAGTATATAATAAATAGAGAAGTAAAACAGGAGGGATGACAGTGAAAACGGTAAGAGAGATTACTTGCGAAAACGAGCATAAAATCTTAAGTGCAAACGCTTCTTTTGCAGACGAAAGTCGCGGAAGATTGCGCCCTGAAGAGGAATGCGAACTCCGCACCTGTTTTCAGCGCGACCGTGACCGTGTAATTCACTCGAATTCTTTCCGCAGACTTAAGCATAAAACCCAGGTTTTTCTGTCGCCTCAGGGTGACTATTACCGAACAAGACTTACTCATACTCTCGAGGTTGCACAGATTGCAAGGACAATCGCAATTGCGCTCGGTCTTAATGAAACCCTGACGGAAGCAATTTCGCTCGGTCACGATTTGGGACATACTCCCTTCGGTCACGCAGGCGAAAGAGCACTCAACAGCGTTTGCGACGGCGGTTTCCGTCACTATGAGCAGAGTCTTCGTGTTGCAGATGTTATTGAAAAAGAAGGCAGGGGACTCAACCTCACAATGGAAGTGCGCGACGGAATTGAACGTCATACTTCGGGTAAGGAAGCGTTTACCCTTGAGGGAAGAATTGTCCGTCTTGCCGACCGTATTGCATACATAAATCACGACATTGACGATGCCGTCCATGCTCGTGTGCTCAAAGAAACAGATATCCCTGCAGATATCCGTGACACTTTGGGGCAGAATAAATCACAGCGAATCAACAAGCTTGTTCTTTCCGCTGTAAATAACAGTAAAAACGATATCATTCTCGGCGAGGATTGTGCGGATGCTTTTGCAACCCTGCACAGCTTTATGTTCGAAAGAGTGTATACGAATCCCGTTTGTAAGGGCGAGGAAGCAAGAGCTATTGAAATGATCAAATGGCTTTATGAGTACTTCCTCTCAAATCCTGACGAAATGCCGTCAGAGTATAAGGTGATCCGTGAAAAAGAAGGCGTTGAACGTGCAGCCTGTGACTATATTGCAGGAATGACGGACAGGTACGCAGTCCATACTTTCGAAGAACTCTTTGTTCCGCGCTCGTGGGTGGTTATGAAGGGGGATTGAAATGGCAATAAGTGACGAATTCCTCGCTGAGTTAAGAGCAAGGACAGACATCGAAAGTGTTATTTCTCCCTACGTAAATCTTTCAAAAAGAGGCAGGCTCGTTAAGGGTCTTTGCCCTTTTCATAACGAAAAAACGCCGTCATTCACCATATATACCGACAGTCAGTCGTTCTTCTGCTTCGGTTGCGGTGCAGGCGGAGATGCGATAACCTTTGTCCGCAGGATTGAAAATCTCGACTACGTTGAAGCGGTAAAAGTTCTTGCTGAGCGTGCAGGAATGAAAATGCCCGAGGACGGATACGACGATTCAATCGCAAAGCACAGGCAAAGGATTCTTGCCGCAAACAGGGAAGCGGCAAAGTTTTTTCACAGCACTATGATGTCACCGAAGGGTAAAATAGGTCTTGATTATTTCCTCGGCAGAGGACTTACAATGCAGACAATCAAGCATTTTGGCCTTGGCTATGCGCCCGATTCGTGGGATGCTCTTCTTAAACATATGCGCTCAAAAGGCTTTACAAATCAGGAGCTTTTTGATGCAAACCTTGTAAGAATGAGCACAAAGGGCGAAAGAACACACTATTACGATAATTTCAAAAACAGGGCAATGGTGCCGATTATCGACCTCCGCGGAAACGTGATTGCTTTTGGCGGACGAGTCCTTGATGATTCAAAGCCGAAGTATATCAACACTTCCGATACGATGGTTTACAAAAAGAGTAACGGCGTTTTTGCGCTGAATTTTGCGAAAAACGGCAATCCTTCGCAGATGATAGTTGCAGAAGGATATATGGATGTTATCGCTTTGCATCAGGCCGGTTTTACGAATTCAATAGCCTGCCTCGGTACGGCACTTACGCAGGAGCAGGCAAGGCTCGTTGCACGTTATGCGGATGAGGTTGTCCTTTCTTACGACTCAGACGAAGCCGGACAGAAGGCAACAAAACGAGCGATTGAAATTTTCAGCAAAACGGGTGTTAAAATCCGTGTCCTTAAGCTTACGGGCGGTAAGGATCCCGACGAAATTATTAAAAAATTCGGCAAAGAAAAATTCAGGAGCCTTATCGACGGTGCCGCAAACGATATTGAATACAGCATTCTTCGCGAGCGCGATAAATATGACCTCGACTCAATTGACGGTAAAACAAAATTCCTGACGGCAATCGCGGCAACTCTTGCATCGGCAAATCCCATTGAGCAGGATGCCTATGCGGCAAAGCTTGCTTCCGAAATGCAGATAAGCAAGGATGCGATAATGCTCGAAATAAAACGGGCATATAAACGTAAGACAGAGGCTGATAAAAAGCTTCGTTTTAACGAGATTGTCAAGGAAACCGTTACCCCCAAGGATACGATAAATCCCGAAAGAGCAAAGCATATCAGGGCAACAAAGGCGGAAGAAACATTGCTTTCAAGCCTTATGCTTAATCCTGATTTTTATGAAAAAATCAAGAATGAGCTCAGTGAAGATTTGTTTATAACGGACTTTAACAAAAGAGTCTATAAAGCGTTATCAACACGCCTTGACGATGGCAGAAGCATTGAGCTTTCAATGTTCTGTGCAGAATTCACTCCCGAAGAAATGGGCAGACTTGCTCAGTTTGAAGCTATGGGAAGTGCTATCAGCAATACCGTTGCCGAATGCAACGATTGTATAAAAGTTTTAAAACAAGAAAAATCGAAGGCTACGTCAGTAAATGCGGCGGAGCTCAGCGATGAAGATTTCAGAAATCTGTTCAAAAAGACGGACGACAAATAAAGGAGAACTGTTCATGGAAAAATTAACACCAACACCGACAACGGAGAAAAAATCACCCCTTAAGCTCCTTCTTGAAAAGGGCAAGGTGACGGGAAAGCTCACTTCTCATGAAATTGACCAGGCTCTTATTGATATGGATATCGATATTGAAGAGCTTGACAAATTTTATGAAACTCTTGAAAATCAGAACATTGAGCTTATCGACGACCTTTCAAACATCGACCTTGAAAGCGTAGATTTCAATATGGATATGCCGAAATCTGCTGAACTTTCAACAGAGGACGTTGACGACAAGGGTCAGGGTAATGACGACCCCGTTAAGGTTTATCTTAAGGAAATCGGCCGTATTCCTCTTCTTACAGCTGAGGAAGAAATCGAACTTGCTGTCCGTATCGTTGATGACGATGAAAGCGCAAAGAAAAGACTTGCCGAGGCTAACCTTCGTCTTGTTGTTTCAATTGCAAAAAGATACGTCGGCAGAGGTATGCACTTCCTTGACCTCATTCAGGAAGGTAACCTCGGTCTTATCAAGGCGGTTGATAAGTTCGACTATACAAAGGGCTTCAAATTCTCAACTTATGCAACATGGTGGATCCGTCAGGCTATCACAAGAGCTATCGCTGACCAGGCAAGAACAATCCGTATCCCTGTTCATATGGTTGAAACTATCAATAAGGTTAAGAAGACAAACAGCCAGCTTCTGCATAAAAACGGCAGAGACCCGAGTGCAGAAGAAATTGCAGCCGAGCTTGGAATGCCCGTTGCAAAGGTAAGGGAAATCCTCCGCGTTGCTCAGGAGCCTGTTTCTCTTGAAACACCGATCGGTGAAGAGGAAGACAGCCATCTTGGCGATTTTATCCCCGATGACGATGCTCCGGCACCGGCAGACGCAGCTTCAATTCTTCTTCTTAAGGAACAGCTTGACGAGGTTCTCAAGACTCTTACTCCGAGAGAGGCAAAGGTTCTTATGCTCCGATTCGGTCTTGAAGGCGGACATCCTCATACTCTTGAAGAGGTTGGTAAGGAATTTGACGTTACACGTGAGCGTATCCGTCAGATTGAGGCTAAGGCTCTTCGCAAGCTCCGTCATCCGAGCAGAAGCAAGAAGCTCAAGGATTTCCTTGACTGATAACAAACACCGTTTCACCGCATAGAATACTATGAGGTGAAAAAATGAAACGGCGCAGAAAAATAATACTCCCGACTGTTGCAGTGATTTCGCTCGCGGCAGTCGGGTTTTTCATCTTTTTGGAGTTAAGGATAAAAAGTGTAAGAGAAGACCTTTCTGCTCTTGAAGCAAACAGCATCGCATCCGCGGCACTTTCACAAGGTCTTGAAAAAGCACTGAGGGATTACAAGTTGAATTACGATGACATAGTAAGCTTTACGTACGACTCCGAAGGTAACATAAAATCTCTTTCAACGGATATGGTGGCGCTTAACGATCTCGGCAGTAAAATAGGCTCTAATACAGACAAATATATAGATAACATCGGCACATACAAAGTATCACTTCCACTGACATCTCTTCTGGGCGGACAGCTTTTTTCAGGTGTAGGACCTAAAGTTTCTTTTTACATCACTATGCGAGGTCTAACTTCGACGAAATTTGAAAATCATTTTGAAGCGGCAGGCGTGAATCAGACAAGGCACAGGATTTTACTTGATGTCACAGTAAAAGCTAACATTGTTTTTGCAGGAAAGGTGAGTGTTGTTGAATATAACTCCGATGTCTTTATAGCCGAAAGTATAATTGTGGGTGTAACGCCGGATACTTTTGCGGATTTTTAATATTGTAAAACCGTCAAATTTTTGGTATAATAAATCTATATAATCTCAGAAAACCGATGGGGAAGTGTCACTATGGCAGATTTTGAAAATGCAAAAAAAAGAGCTGAGGAGCTGAGGGATGTTCTCAACTATCACAGCCACAAATATTATGTCGAGGACAGCCCTGAAATCGAGGACTTTGAATACGACAGGCTTATGCGTGAGCTTTCGGATATTGAGGATAAATATCCCGAGCTTGTAATGCCCGATTCACCTACGAGGAGAGTCGGCGGTAACGCTGACGGACAGTTCGAACCCGTTGAACACGCAGTACAGATGGCAAGTCTGCAGGACGCTTTCAGCATTGATGAGCTTGTTGCGTTTGATAAGAGGGTTCGTGAAGTAGTAAGCGATGCCGTTTATGTTGTTGAGCCGAAAATTGATGGCCTTTCCGTTTCCGTTGAGTATGAGAACGGTGTATTTTTCCGCGGTTCAACGAGAGGTGACGGTGTTGTCGGCGAAAATGTCAGCGCAAACCTTTGTACAGTCGGTTCAATTCCTCTCAAAATCAAAGAAAATCTTCCGTCAATCGAAGTGCGCGGAGAAGTTTATATGCCGCGCGAAGTATTCATAAAGCTTGTTGAACAGCAGGAGAATAACGAGGAAAAGCCTTTTAAAAATCCGCGTAACGCTGCTGCAGGCTCACTTCGTCAGAAGAATCCGAAAATCACGGCAACAAGAAAGCTCGATATTTTTGTTTTCAATATTCAGCGTGTTGAGGGCAAGGAGCTCACAAGCCACAAGCAGTCACTTGATTATCTTAGGGAACTCGGTTTTAAAACCGTTCCGTTCTATACTCTTTGCAATAACATTGATGAAGCGATTTTCGAAATTAACCGAATCGGCGAAATAAGAGGTACTCTGCCTTTTGATATCGACGGTGCTGTTATTAAGGTTGATAATTTTGCTCACCGTGAACAGCTCGGCAGTACATCAAAGTTCCCGAAATGGGCGGTTGCGTTCAAATATCCTCCCGAGGAGAAGCAGACAAAGGTTATCGATATCGAAATCAATGTCGGCAGAACGGGCGTTCTTACTCCGACGGCTGTTTTTGAACCCGTGCTCGTTGCAGGTTCAACCGTAAGCCGTGCTACGCTTCATAATCAGGACTTTATCGCTGAAAAGGACATCCGTATAGGCGATACCGTAATTATCCGAAAAGCGGGCGATATCATCCCTGAGGTGCTCAATGTTGTCAGCCACGGTGAGGGTGCAGAGCCTTACGTTATGCCGGAAATCTGTCCATCCTGCGGCGCAAAGGTTGTCCGTGAAGAAGGAGAGGCGGCTGTGCGTTGCCTTAACACGGAATGTCCTGCTCAGCTTCTTCGGAATCTCATCCATTTCTGTTCAAGGGATGCTATGGATATCGAAGGCCTTGGTGAAAGCAACCTTGAGCTTTTCGTAAATGAAGCTCTTATCAAAACTCCTGCGGATATCTATTCCGTTAAAGAGGAGCAGATTATACCCCTTGAAAGAATGGCTGAACAGTCTGCGAAAAACATTGTTGAAGCGGTTAATAAATCAAAAGAAAATGACCTCTCAAAGCTCGTATTTGCGCTTGGAATCCGTCACGTAGGTCAGAAAGCGGCAAAGCTTCTTTCCGAGCGTTTCGGAACAATGGAAGGCATTATGGAAGCCTCTTTTGACGATGTGATGACAATTGACGGTTTCGGCAAGATTATGGCTGAAAGCGTTGTTGATTATTTCGCGATGCCGCAGACAAAGGAGCTTGTTGACAGACTTATGGCTGCAGGGCTAAATATGAAATCCCTCAAAGAGGTCAAGGATATGCGATTTGCAGGTAAAACTTTTGTACTGACAGGAACTTTGCCTACTTATTCAAGAAAAGAAGCCGCAGAAATTATTGAAAGCTTCGGAGGAAAAACCGCATCTTCCGTATCTAAAAAAACAGACTACGTCCTTGCAGGTGAAGAAGCGGGAAGTAAGCTCAAAAAAGCAACCGACCTCGGGATAACAATAATATCCGAAGAAGACCTGAACGAAATGATAAAATAGTTAAAATTTAATTCAGAAACACACCAAGGCAGGGATTGACCCCTGCCTTGAACATTATAATAAATTCGGGTTTGTCTATTTGTTTGTTACCACCTCATCCGCCTCGTTCCTCGGCACCTTCTCCTCAAGGAGAAGGCTGAAAAACTACGCAAATCCAAGGCTTCCCCTTGAGGGGAAGCTGTCACGAAGTGACTGATGAGGTGTAGGTTGCAAGCAACCGTTATAATAAAACATCCCGACAAACCCGAATTTGTTGTTATCTTTTGCGGAAAATCAGAAACAAAAATCACAGAAAACACTCGTAGAAAATAAATGAAAAAATTTTTAAAAAATTTGCAAAAAACACTTGCATTTTTCGAAAACTGTGATATAATATCAAATGTTCTCGGCCAATAGGTTGGGAATGCAAAGATAAGATGGCGATGTATGGGAGCATAGCTCAGCTGGGAGAGCATCTGCCTTACAAGCAGAGGGTCACAGGTTCGAGCCCTGTTGTTCCCACCATACGGCCCGGTAGTTCAGTTGGTTAGAACGCTAGCCTGTCACGCTAGAGGTCGACGGTTCGAGCCCGTTCCGGGTCGCCATTTTATTTTTTTTGCCTCTGTAGCTCAGTTGGTAGAGCAGAGGACTGAAAATCCTCGTGTCGTTGGTTCGATTCCGACCGGAGGCACCATATTTGCGGATGTAGCTCATCTGGTAGAGCGCCACCTTGCCAAGGTGGAGGTAGCGAGTTCGAGCCTCGTCATCCGCTCCAATAAAAAAAGACACCCATAAGGGTGTCTTTTTTTATTGGAGCAACTAAGTGTGCCTTAAGGCACGATAAGTACACCTTTGGTGAGTGAAGCAATACTTCGTATTGTGAAGTTCCTGTGGTGCAAATGGCACACTTAACTTCTCTGTCCTGTATGGACAACTTCACTATGCCGTAGGCATAACTTCACTTGGCGGAACCGTTCTTAACTAGACATTAAATCAAACCTCTGCTTGAGGTGCAGAAGTTATAAGAGTATAAATTTCTTTTTTATTAAATCCCGATATCCTCTTTACAAACTATAAGCATTATGCTATAATGTGGAAGCACTTGAGGGTGTAGCTCAGTTGGTCAGAGTACTTGCTTGACATGCAAGGGGTCGGTGGTTCGAGCCCACTCATCCTCACCAAACACATTGCCTTTCGTGAGGCAAGGTTAAGAGATAATAATGAATAAATAATAGATAATAGTGAACGTGAAATATCCGGGATCTGTTTGTTCTGTTGTCTATTCACTATTATCTCTTTTTTGTTTAATGAAACAGTATAAAGGCGAGCTTAATATGAAAAAGGCTATGAAAATCATCATCGCGGTTTTACTTGTCGTTGTAATCACTCTTGGCGGATTTGTATTTTTCAAAAGTTCGCAAGGCATTTCCTATGATATTTCAACGGTAGAAAAAATTGAAAGCGATGTCGAAATTGTTAAAGAAGACATAGACAGCATCACACTTAAAAAGAACAGCGACGGCGATTTTAAGGTGCTGATGTTTACGGACACTCACCTCAACGGTAAAAAAGAAGATAATACTACGGTTTCGTACATAGTAAAAAATGTTACAGATCAGAAGCCCGACCTCGTTATTTTCGGCGGTGACAATGTTTCATCAGGCTTTGATTCAGGGCTTATGGATGCGATGAAAGAAAAAGGCAGTGCACAGGCTGTCTGTTTCGGACACGGCCACGTAAACAATTTCGGTGTAATATATGAAGATATCCTTCTTTCATATATTCAGCCGTCGAGCTACGGTGTTTACAATATGGAAACCAAATTTGACTCTCCCGAGAACGAATGGATTCAGGGTTGCACACTTCTTAATATCAAAGCGGACGGCACTTACACCGCCGAACAAATATATAACCATAAATAAATTTGAGGAGAAAAACAGATGGGTAAATTGAAAGAAAAATTTCAGAATTTTAAAAACAATCCCGATGTTGCTTTGAAAGAGCAGGTAGGTTATGTTTCGGGTATTTTCGGTAACTGTATGGGTCAGGACTCTGTCGGTACATATACTGACCAGTTTATGTATGACTATATGGGTCTTAAGTCAAGCCATATTGTTACAATGAAATCCGTTACCACAGGTGTTAATATTCTTATCGCACCTATCGTCGGTGCTTTGCTAGACAACAACCGTTCAGGCAAGGGTAATGCAAGAAGATTTATGATGGCTTCGGCTATTCCTTTCACTCTTTCTTCAATCCTTCTTTTTGTTGTTCCCTCGGCATCGCTTACCTTCAATGTTTTATGGAGCTTTATTCTTTATCTTACATTCAATATTGCAGACACATTTTTTGATGTTGCGTTATCAACACTTTCGGTTCGAATGACACCAAATGCAAAGTCAAGAAAGAATTTCTATACTGTTGCACAGATTGCTTCAACTTTAGGCTCTATGTTGCCGGGTGGACTTGTTCCTATCATAATTGATATGATGGACGGTGATTATAACTCTGAAAAATGGGCATTCTTCTCAGTCGCACTTCTTTTCGGTGTGCTCGGCCTTTTCTCTATGCTCGTGCCTTGTATGACGCTTAAGGAAAGAAACCTTGTACTTCCGCCGAAGACTGAAAAAGCAGTCAAGATTGACTGGAAGCTTATTCTTCTTAACAGACCGCTGTTGCTTCTCTCACTCAGCCAGTGCATAGACTCAATCCGACAGGTATGCTACAATTCACTTCCGTTCTTCTATAAGCAGACACTTAACAGATACGGAATGAAAACATATGTTGAGATCGGTTCATCCACTCTGTCTTACGGATATCTTCTCTCTATCCCTTTCATCGGCAAAAAGCTTTCCTCGCGCGATATTATCGTTGTAAGTTATCTGCATACAGGTATATGTTATTTACTCCTTGCATTGTTCGGATATAAAAATCTTTGGATTGTCGGTATTCTTATCGCTCTCGGCGGTCTTCCTAATGCAGGTATGAGTGCCGCAAGAAGAGTTTTGCTTGCTGACTCAACTGATTATATGGAATGGAAGAGCTATCAAAAGTACGGTGTGGCACAGCGTAATGAGGGCATGGTTTTTGCTTTCAACACTATGGTTTCAAGAATCTCTGCTCTTTGGAAAGAGCTCCTTGTAAACGGCGGTCTTGCACTTATCGGCTATCAGAGTGCACAGATGGTTAACGGCGAAATGGTTGAGGCTGTTCAGACACCCGAAACTCTCCACGGTATTTTCCTTCTTGTTGTTATTCCGGGTATCGTCGGCAACCTTCTTCCTGCTTTGATTATGGCGTTTGACAACTTTACGGGCAAGCGCAAGGAAAAGATTATGGCAGAGCTTGAGAAAATAAGAGCTGAATCAAAAGCAAACCTTGAAGAAGCTCAGACAGTATAAACTGCGAGGTAAATAAAATGCTTCCGAAAAAATGGGGGCAGGGACAGCTTTTTGCATTCTCTGCCATTGATGGTGAATCCTTTTTCAGTGACGATTTTACGGGAACTTTATCGGGAGATAAAATCGGCGTGATATTTCACACAAAATGCCGCAGAACACTTTTCTTTACGGATGAAGTGCCGAGCCTGAGCTGTGTTGCTTCGGATATGATTTTGCTCGAAAATGCAAGTATGATTTTTGCCGAAAGGCACCTTGTTACGGGTGAAGTCGGAAACAATCAGGGTATTTTCGTCAGTGTTGACGGTGAATGTGAAATCATCAGAAAAGGCGACATCGAAATACATAACACTTCTGATGGCGAGTATACGGCTCTTTTGAAAAAAGACGGCAGGTTCGCTTTTGCTTACGGAAACAGCATGGATAGAGTCGTTGAACTTTGCGAAAAGGGTATGGCCCTTGATATTGAAAAATTGAAAATCCAAAAGAGTAAACCTTACGAGAAAACACTTGATAACAGTGAATATGCATCGTTGTACGCTAAATGCATCAGCGTAATGAAAAGTCAGCTGTATTCTCCTGAAGGCAAAATAAAAAGAATATGGTCAACGCCTGACCGTCTGCCACACAGAAATATGTGGCTGTGGGATTCCGTTTTCCACGCGATAGGTCACAGATATCTTGATGCGGAGCTTGCACAAAACCTTATTCTTGCTCTTTTTGATGTTCAGAAAGAGGACGGATTTATTCCTCATATGGCAAAGCCTGAAGAGATATCTGAAATAACTCAGCCTCCTGTTATCGCTTGGGGTGCATGGCTTGTCTATGAAAAAAGCGGTGACAAGAATTTCCTTAAGACTGTATTTGCGAAGAACAAAGACTTTTTGATTTGGTGTAAGAATAACAGAAGAAAAAGCGAAAAAGAGCTTTATTCCTGGCATACAAACCCGGAACTGAACAACCGTTGCGACGAATCGGGAATGGACAATTCACCAAGATTTGATACTCAAAACGGCCTTTATGCGATTGACTTTTCATGCTATATGGCAAATGAAACGCGCTTTATGCAAAAAATAGCTGACGAGTTGGGCGATAAAGAAAATGCGGACTTCTTCGGTCAGTGGCACGAAAAAATAAAAGCCGACATAAACAATACCCTCTGGTGTGAAGAAGACGGCTTTTATTATGATTACGATATCCGGAACAATTGCTTTAACAAGGTACAGTCAGTCGCATCATTTCTGCCGATTTTTGCAGGTGTGTGTGACGCAAGCCAATGTAAAAAGCTTGTTTCACATCTTGAGAATCCCGATGAATTCGGCACGGAGTTCCCGATACCGAGTATATCAAAAAAGGATAAATCCTTCGGCTCGGATATGTGGAGAGGTCCTGTCTGGATTAATTATAATTATATGATTTCAAAAGGACTTGCCGAGTATGGCTTCGCTGATACATCAAGAAAAATCAAAGAAAAAACACTTGCTGTTATCAACGAATGGTATAACCGAACGGGTACGGTTTATGAGTTTTATGACAGCGAAAACCGCATACCGCCTTACTGCTTCAACAGAAAAGGGGAGGTAGTTGAACCCTATGATTTTAGGGTGAAATATCAGTCAATCAGGGATTACGGTTGGAGCATTACACTGGCGTTTGATTTGATGAACGAAAGATAAAATTAAGCACGACTTTAACACTTTAATGAAGTCGTGCTTAAGCAATAAAACAAACCCAACGCAGGAATGCGTTGGGTTTAATCTTATAATGCATAAATTTATTCGCCGATTTCTTTCTTTGCAACCTTGTCAAATATATCTGTAACAGCCTTTGACGGAGCTTTTGTGATGAGTGTAACAACGATTGCAACGATAAGGCTTGCGACGAAGCCAGGGATGATTTCGTAAATTCCGAGGTCCTTGAGGAAGATGAGCCAGAGAATATCAACTGCAGCACCTGTAATGATACCTGCAACGGCACCTGCAAAGTTAAATCTTCTCCAGAAGAGAGAAAGCATAATAGCAGGTCCGAATGCTGCACCGAATACGCCCCATGCGTTTTCTACGAGGTCCATGATTGTACCTGAGTTCGGGTTAGCAGCAATAAGCACAGCGATAACAGAAATAGCGAGAACAACGAAACGTCCTGCCCAAAGCATCTCTTTGTCAGAAGCCTTGTTCTTACGGATTATAGGCTTGTAAACGTCAACCGAGAATGCTGATGATGAAGCAAGAAGCTGTGAGTCTGCAGTACTCATAGCAGCAGCAAGAATCGCTGAAAGGATAAGACCGCTGATAAGTGCAAACGGGAATAACTTACGAACCATCTGAATAAATACTGTTGAGCTGTCAGCAATTTCACCGAGGAGCAAGTGACCAACAATACCTGCAAGAACTGAGAATGTAAGGATAAGTACAGTCCAGGTGATACCGATTTTTGCACTCTTCTTAAGGTCTTTGTCAGAACGGAGTGACATAAAGCGGATGATGATGTGAGGCATACCGAAGTAACCAAGACCCCAACCGAGACCTGAAACAACGTCTTTCCAGTTAGAGAAAAGATTCCAGTAATTATCGGGAAGCTGACCCATTGCCATAGCACCTTCGCCTGAGTTAATTATACCGAGTGCGAAAAGGGGAGCAACAAGAAGCGCACCGAGCATAAGAAGACCCTGGAAGAAGTCGGTCCAGCAAACGGCAGAAAAACCGCCGAGGAATGTGTAAAGAATTATGATAACAGCCGCTATGTACATTGCAGTAGTTGCGGGAATGCCCATAACCGTGTTGAAAAGAGTGCCGCAGGCTTTGATGCTTGATGCAGCATAAACCGTATAAGCAATAAGAAAGATTACAGCACAGATAACCTGAAGAGCGCGGTTGCTTGAACGGAATCTGTTTGTAAGATACTGCGGAATGGTGATTGAGTCGTCAGCAGCGATAGAATAGCGGCGAAGACGCGGAGCTTCAATAAGCCAGCTCAATGTGTAACCGATGCCCAGACCGATAGCGATCCATGCCTGACCGATACCTGCTGCATAAATAGAAGCGGGAAGCCCCATAAGAACCCAGGCACTCATATCTGAAGCACCTGCTGACAAAGCTGATACCCACGGTCCCATCTGACGTCCGCCGAGGAAGTAACCCTTGTCACCGCCTGACTTCGAACGTACAAAGAAGTATACGCCGATTCCGATCATAAAAATGAGGTATACGCAGAAAACAATCATTTCTCCGTATTCTTTTAAAAAGTTCATATACAACTCCTGTTTCCGGTGTGTAAACACCTGATTTTCATACATAGAAAAGAACAATGGTACATTCTACATATAATGAATGATTATACAACATTATGCGACAAACTGCAAGAGATTTTTTAATAAAGTGTGAATTATATATTGCGGGAACAGAAAAAACACCACTATTTCAAAGAGTGGTGAACGGTATTATTCTTTTGCAAACATTTCTTTACCAACACCGCAAAGCGGACAGACAAAGTCATCGGGCAGTTCTTCAAATTTTTGACCGGGCTCAATACCGTATTCAGGATCACCGATTGCCTCGTCATAAACCCAGCTGCATACATCACAAATATATTTCATTTCACCCCCCCTTAATGCAAGCTTTTCCTGCAACGTTGCGTTTATTCACATTTACGGTTTGTTCAACAAATTCGGGTTTGTAGAGTTGTTTTAAAATCGACATCGTAGGGGCGACCATCGGTCGTCCGCAAAAATGTGATTGATTTAACGGACGCGCAATGCGCGCCCCTACGAACCCAATCTCAAAATAACTACGTAGGGACGGGCGTCC
>JAZSPL010000078.1:0-20449 GCA_045537435.1 Acutalibacteraceae bacterium | reverse complement strand
GGTAATAATCCGAACCGTGTTTTTTATCGGATGATTTCCGCCATTTCTTTGTTAAAATACTCGCCAATCCGCAAGGATTGGCTGTGTTTTTGCCTTGAACTGCCAAAAATCCTCTCGATAAAAAATCTTCGACCCGAAAGCTAAGGATTTTCAGATGATTTTTGGATGTTGAGGATACCGACAGGCTGACGCCTTTCAAATCCGAAACGCCGAAAAGCACTGAAAAGACTTGCTTTCGGGCAGGTTCAGATTATCACCGCCACCCCACCGTACAAATGTTCGATGAATGTATTATACATTAAGCAAAAGAAAAAATCAATAGTATTTTTCTAAATATTTTTTAAAATAAAATAAAAATTGTTTTGAAAAAAGGTTGATTTTTTCGAAAATATCTGTTATTATGTACGACGTTGTTTAGTATTCGTAAGTAAAAAGGAGGTGCCGACTATGGCAAAATGCGAATTCTGCGGCAAAGGTGTTTCTTTCGGTATTCAGGTTTCTCACTCTCACAGACGTTCAAACAGAACATGGAAGCCGAACATTAAGCGTGTTAAGGCAGTTGTTAACGGTTCTCCGCGCAAGGTATATGCTTGCACACGTTGTTTACGTTCAGGTAAGGTAACACGTGCCGTTTAATGCACATGATGATACAGAGGCTGTCTTTTGACAGCCTCTTTGTCTTTCAACGGAGGTTTTTATGGCAAAGCTCAAGTCATTTATAAATATATTAAGAAGGAAGTTTTTCTTTTTTATCGTGTGGCCTCTCGCCTTCAGTCTGTTTTCATTCAAGCCCATTGATGAAAAGCTCGTCCTTTTTGCATTCAGCAAAAATTATACAAGTATGCCTGACAATCTTACGGGACTTTACGAATACCTTAAAAATAAGGGTTACAACTGTAAAATTATGCAGGCTCCGCAGAATGCCGTCAAACGCATACTTTTTGACATCACATTCCAGAAATATTACGCAAGATGTAAATGCGTTTTCATTACGGATAACTTTGATCCCCTTTATGCTCACAAGCCTAACAAGGGTACAAAGGTAATCCAGCTCTGGCATGCTTGCGGTGCTTTCAAAAAATGGGGTTATTCTACCCTTGACCTTGCCTGGGGCGGCAGCCGTGAGGATATGCTGCGTTTTCCGATGCATAACACCTATACAGACGTATTCGTTTCTGCTGAAAGTGTTATCCCCTGCTACGCCGAAGCTTTCGGCTGCGATGAGAGTATTATCAAGGCTATGGGTACACCGAGAACAGACGTTTATTTTGACAAAGAGTTTATAAAATCCCGCCGTGAGGAATTGCTGAAGACTTTTCCTGCAATCGGCAACAGGAAAATTATCCTTTATGCTCCGACATTCAGGGGCAATTCGCCCGAAGAATCGTATAACGACCAGCCGCTTGATTATGCTTTTCTTAAGGAAACTCTCGGCAAGGATTACGCTCTCGTGCTCAAGCTTCATCCGTTCACGGCAAAGAAATACAAGCTTACAAAAGAGCAGGAAAAAGAGTTCGGCGATTTTGTTTTTGATGCTTCAAATTCGCTGTCAGTTGAAACTGCACTATGTGCGGCTGACTATCTTATCGCTGACTATTCCTCACTGATTTTTGAATATGCTTTGCTTAATAAGCCGATGATTTTCTTTGCGTATGACCTTGAAAAGTACAAGCGTGACAGAAGCTTCTATTTTGAATACGAAAGCTTCGTCCCGGGACGTATTGTTATGACAAACGAAGAAATTGCCGCATCAATTCTCAGCGACAGCTGTCAGCAGGAAAAGGTTGCGGACTTCAGAAATAAATACATGAGTGCGTGCGACGGCAAATGTATCGAAAGAATTGCCGAATACGCTGTGAGGTAACAATATGAAAATAATGATTGCATCCGATATACACGGTTCTGCTTTTTACTGCAGAAAAATGATTGAAGCATTCCAAAGAGAAAATGCCGACAGACTTCTTTTGCTCGGTGATATTCTTTATCACGGGCCAAGAAACGACCTCCCGAAGGAATATGCACCAAAAGAGGTTATAGATATGCTTAATTCGCTTGCGGATAAGCTTCTCTGCGTTCGTGGTAACTGTGACACCGAGGTTGACCAGATGGTGCTCGATTTCCCTGTACTGGCTCAATATGCTATTCTTTATGTTGGAAAAAAAATGATTTTTGCAACTCACGGACACAATTTCAATCCGTCCAATCCGCCGAAAATCTGTAAAGGTGACATTCTTCTTAACGGACACACACACGTTCCTGCATTTGAGGTTACGGATAATTTCACATATGTAAATCCGGGTTCTGTTTCCATTCCGAAGGAGAACAGCGAACACGGATACATTATTCTTGAGGATAATAAGCTTTCCTGGAAGAATCTTGATGGTGAGGTTTACAAAGAAGAAACCATCTAATTCCCCACAAGCATCAGGATTTCATCAACCGTAAGATGCGGTTGGAGGGCTTTATTGATTGAAACGGCTATTATTTTCGATGCGCGTTCAACGACGAGGTCAATTTCACGCGGTGTGATTATCATTTCCTTGTTTTCTTTTCGCGAAATTTCTGTTTCATTATCCGTAAGGTCATTGACGAGTGTCTGCGCGTCAACAACCGTCGGGATTCCCATTGAAATTACAGGCACACCGAGAGTTTCTTTATTGACAGCTGCTCTTGCATTTCCGACACCTGAACCGGGAATTATCCCTGTGTCTGACATCTGTATTGTATTACCGAGCCTTGCAAGCTTTCTTGCAGCGAGAGCATCGATTACAATCACGGCACACGGGTTTATGGATTTGACTATACCTTTTATGGATTCTGCCGTTTCGATTCCTGTTTTGCCGAGAACACCCGGAATAAAGCCTGCTACGTGACGAAGCTCGCCAAGCCCAATGCTTTCGGACAGCTCATCCGTTATGTGACGTGTTGCAAGAACCATATTCACGCTTTCAGGTCCGATCGCATCAGGTGTTATTTCTGTATTACCAAGTCCTACAACAAGCACCGTGCCCTTTTGCGGAATCAGCATTTTAAGCTCGGCACTTATTGCCGTAACGGTTTCTTCATCAAGGACTGCATTGTTTATCAGTGACGGTATTTCTGCAGTTATATAACTTCCCACAGGCTTACCAAGACTCTTTGCACCCGACTCGTCAGTAATCCTTATTTTAGTGAAAACAACTGCGTTTTTTTCATAGTTTTCGCTCTCTACACCCTTCGGAATTCTGTCTTTTAAAAGCTCGTGCCTTTCGAGCGCAAGGTCAGTTCTGAAATTCATACAATCACCTGCAAAAAAATTAAAAAATTTTCAAAAAAATACTTGCAATTTTATAGTTTTAATGATATGATTACTAACTGTGTAATGCACTAAAGGAGGTGGAATGATGCCTAACATCAAATCAGCAAAGAAAAGAGTACTTGTAAACAAGTCAAAGGCTGCTCGTAACAAGTCAAGAAATTCAGCTCTCAAGACAGCTATCAAGAAGGCTAACGCTGCTGCTGCAGCTAACTCACCTGATAAGGAAGCTGCTGTTAAGTTTGCTATCAAGAAGGTAGATCAGGCTTGTGCTAAGAATCTTCTCCACAAGAACAACGCTGCCAGAAAGAAGTCAGCTCTCGCTAAGCTTCTTGCAGACTAATTGAGATTAACAATACGGACGGATTGTATATCCGTCCTTTTGTTTTTTATATCAAAATTTCCTTGACTTTATTTCCTTACTGTAATATAATTAGTGTAAACAAAATTCAGGAGGTACTATCCCATGTGTGATACAATCAAAAAGATTCTTAAAGTTGTAGGTATTATCGCTGCTATTGCTGCTGTTGCTGCAGGCGTTTATTTGCTCATCACTAAGGTTCTTCCCTGCAAGAATAAGGTTGAAGAAGACGACCAGAGCGATTACGTTTCATGCTCATGCTGCGACATCGACGATCCCGTACCTGTTGAAGCATAAATAATATACGGCATTTAAGGAGTAGGTTTTTCCTGCTCCTTTTTATTTTGTCCCTGAGCGGGTTACAAACGAAACAAGAAGTCCGCTGATTATCGCAGCCGTTATTCCTGCCGAGCCTGAGCTCAGCGGTCCCGTAACAATGCCGAGCCAACCCACTTCGTTGATCATTTCCCTTGTCCCCTTAGCAAGTGTGTATCCGAAGCCCGTAAGCGGTACTGTTGCTCCGCAGCCTGCAAAATTAACAAGATGCTGATACAGACCGAGTGCTTCGAATAAAACTCCGAGCACAACAAAGCAGACAAGGATACGCGCAGGAGTGAGTTTTGTTAAATCTATCAGAAGCTGTCCTGCAACACAGATTGTACCTCCGACTAAAAATGCCCATAAAAAATCCATAAAATCACCTTGTTTATATTGTTTTTGGAAATGAAAATTATATTCAGTTCAAAATATGTAAAATTATGAATATTCAAATCAATTTAAATAGTTGGGATGATTATATCCTTTCCCTATGTTGATTTAATATTTTTTACAACTTGAAATTTACAGGATTCTTTGATTTACACAGTCTTCCTCATTGCGCGTAAGGACCGGCCTCCCGGACGGTCCGCTAAATCTTGATGTTTTTCGGACGGTCGAGGACGCCCGTCCCTACGCAGTTGATTTGAGAATATCGGACGCTCAGCAATATCAAAATGAATATTTTTTCAAATTCACCAATCAACACAAAAACTTATTCAAAATATGGTGATATTAAGCTTAATTTCTATTGACTTTAGCGTGTTAACGTGTTAGTATAGTAGCACATTATTAATCGGAGGGATTATATTATGAAAAAGTTTTTAGCAATTATTCTCGCAATTGTAACAGTTCTTTCAGTTCTTGCATTTGCAGGCTGCTCAAAGAAAGAAGAAGAAAAGCCCAATAACGGCGACGTTGTTGAAGCAACAGGTGAACTTGCAGAAATCAAAGAAAAAGGCAAGCTCATCGTTGGTATCACTGAGTATCCTCCCATGAACTTCAAAGACGAAAAGGGCGAATGGACAGGTTTTGACACAGAGCTTACATACGCTTTTGCTGAGAAAATCGGCGTTGACGTTGAGTTTGTTGTTCTTGCTGACTGGGGCGCAAAGTTCACAGAGCTTAAGTCAGGTTCAATCGACTGCGTATGGAACGGTATGACAATCACAGACGAAGCTCTTAAGAACGCTTCTGTTTCTGACGTTTACCTCAAGAACTCACAGGTTGTTGTTCTTCCTGCTGACAAGGCTGCTGCAGTCAAGACAGTTGAAGACCTCAAGAACCTCACATTCGCAGTTGAAGAGGGTTCTGCAGGTCAGTCAATCGCTGAAGAAAACAAGCTTAAGACTGTTGCATCAAAGGATATGGCTATGGCTCTCGTTGAAGCATCAAGCGGCGCTTGCGACGGTTGCATCATCGACAAGACAATGGCTGAGGCTACAGTCGGCGAAGGCACAAGCTACGAAAAGCTCGCTGTTTCAATCACACTCAGCACAGAAGAATTCGGTGTTGCTTTCAGACAGGATTCAAACCTTACAGCTGAATTCAACACATTCCTTAAGGACTATCAGGCAAGCGGCGACTTTGCAAAGCTTGCAGCTAAGTACGAAGTAAACATCGAGAAATAATTTCAATCAAAACTTAAAATCAAAAGGCAGGAAGTCATCGGCTCCCTGCCTTTCGGATGTTTGTAGAATCAGGAAGGATTTTGTATGTTTTTAACGGTAACTCAGTCTTTATTGGAAGGCTTCGCCACGACGCTGGAGCTTTTCATAATGACCTTGATTTTTGCTTTGCCGTTGGGTCTTATCGTCAGCTTCGGCTCAATGAGCAAAATCAAACCAATCAAATGGTTTGTACGTACTTTCGTCTGGATTATAAGAGGTACTCCCCTTATGCTCCAGCTCATCATAATTTTCTACGTCCCCGGTATGGTCGGTATGTGGGCAAGAGACCAGGAAACCACCAACGTCTTTATCGAATGGCTTGCAACATGGAAAGTTATGGAGCGTTTCACGGCTGCTCTTGTTTCTTTCGTTATCAACTATGCCTGCTATTTTTCAGAGATTTACCGCGGTGGTATCGAATCGATTTCAAAGGGACAGTACGAGGCTTGCCACGTGCTCGGAATGAGTAAAACACAGGCATTCTTCCACGTCGTTCTTCTTCAGGTTATCAAACGTATTATTCCGCCGATGAGTAACGAAATCATCACGCTTGTAAAGGACACCTCCCTCGCCCGTATCATTTCGGTTTATGAAATCATCTGGAGCGGTGAAGCATTCATCAAGAGTGACGGTCTTCTCTGGCCCTTGTTCTACACAGGTGCATTCTTCCTTCTCGCTTGCGGTCTGCTTACAATTCTCTTTAACAAAATTGAAAAGAAGCTCAGCTTCTTCTCTGTGTGAGGTGAACGGATATGGCTATACTTGAAGTTAATGAGATTACCAAAAATTTCGGCTCAACAAAGGTTTTAAAGGGCATTTCCTTCACTCTTGAAGAAGGCAAGGTGCTTTCGATTATCGGCTCATCGGGCAGCGGTAAGACTACCCTGCTGCGTTGTATAAACGGTCTTGAAACTGCAACAACAGGTAAAATCAGCGTTAACGACAAGGTTGTTTTTGACAGCACGGTTACAGACAAAAAAGAGCTCAAAGCACTCAGACACAATCAGCAGAATATCGGTCTTGTTTTCCAGCAGTTCAATCTTTTTCCGCAGTACACAGCACTCGGTAACGTCACGCTTGCAATGAAGCTGGCGGCAAAGAAACGTCCTGATTACAAGAAAAACAAGAAAGCTATTCTTGAAGAAATCGATGCGACTGCAAAGAAATATCTTGACAAGGTCGGTCTTTCCGACAAGCTCGGCAACTACCCTTGCGAGCTTTCGGGCGGTCAGCAGCAGCGAGTTTCAATTGCGCGTGCGCTTGCCATGAATCCGCAGATTCTTTTCTTTGACGAACCGACATCAGCTCTTGACCCTGAGCTTACGGGAGAAATCCTTAAAACAATCCGTCAGCTTGCCGAAGACAATATGACAATGGTTATCGTTACTCACGAAATGAACTTCGCAAAGGATGTTTCGGACGAAGTAATATTTATGGATGACGGCGTTATCGCCGAGCAAGGCACTCCCGAAGAAGTCCTTGTCAATCCGAAAAATCCGAGAACAAAAGCCTTTCTTAACACATATGAAAAATAAATAATTGACAACACCGCCCATTATTTGCTATAGTAAAAACAGCAAAATAAAGGCGGTGTTTTTATGAGATTAGGTATTATCAACGGTTGGGACGAAGGTCACTTCAAAACCGTAAAAGAAAAAGGACTCACAGCGGTTGAATTCTGCATCAACTACAACTACGATTCTGCAGAAGTTCTTGCAAAAGCTGAAGAAATCAAGGGTTATTCCGAGAAATACGGTGTTGACGTTGCATCAATCGGACGCTGGGGTATGACAAGAGTTGACGAAAACGGCGAAATCATTCCCGAAGCTTTACAGCACGACAAAAATCTTGTTGACCTTGCTTCAATTCTTGGCTGTCCTGTTTTCAATGTAGGCTGTAATGAAGTTGAAGACAAGACTTTTGAAGAAAACTGTAAGTATGCAATCAATTACCTGCAGACACTTGTTGATTATGCAAAGCCGAAAAACGTTAAAATCGGACTTTACAACTGTGACTGGGAGAACTTCATCTGGGATGCTAAATCCTGGGGCGCTGTACTTACAGCTATTCCTGAGCTCGGCATCAAATATGACCCGTCACACTGTATGAACCGTTTCGGCGATTATCTTAAGGAAATTGCTGATTGGGGACACAGATTCCATCACTTCCACGTCAAGGGTACTCTCCACGTCGGCGGCGACCACTATGACGACCCGCCCGCAGGTCTTGACCAGACTAACTGGGGCGCTGTTATGGCAATCCTTTACGATGTAGGTTATGACGGAGTTCTCTCAATCGAGCCTCATTCAAGCAACTGGTTCGGCGGTAAAGGACAATGGGGTATCGACTTTACAATCAAGTATATGAGTCAGTTCCTTATTGACGAAAAGTACAATAATATGGATGTTGACCCGTATATGCCGTAAACTCAGCAGTTAATATATTCATCACCCATCCGGTAATCATACTGTATGGGTGATTTTTTGTTTATCATTTCTAAAATAATTGACTTTTCAAAAAAACAACTGTATAATTTATACATCAAAGGAGGTTTTCAGAATGAAAAAGCGTTATCTTACTTTGGCTAAAAAGGCTATTGCGGTCTTTATGGCAACTCTGTTTGTGGGAATGCTTGCACCTACGGCAATCGCAGCAAACGCAGAAAAAAACTTTATAATTGAAAGTCCTTATGAGGAAATCAACTGGGATGAATGGGGAATGTACAAAACTCAGCTTCATTGCCACACAACGGCAAGTGACGGTTTCCTTACAATCGACGAATTCTGCAAGATGCACTATGCAACTGATTACGACATTGTTGCTCTTACTGATCACGGCACACTCAACCGAGGTTGGAATGTCGCTCCCGAAGTAGTGCCTCTTATGAGAGCCATCAAAAAAGAGCGTACCAAGAACGCTCCGATTATTCCGATTTCTGACGAAGAGTACGAGGCATACCTCAACGGCACAAACGAAAACAGAACTTTCGTGACTTCTGACGGCGTTGAGCTTAACAGAACAAAGACCACGGGAATGATTGATATTCCTCTCGGTAATGAGCTTAATATGGCTACACCGTTTGCTGACTGTCATCTTACGGGATATTACGCAGAATACGGTCAGGGACTTGCAGGTGTTTTCGGCGACTACGAAACCCCGTCAAAGGGAGTTAACGAAGCAGGCGGAATTTCAATGCTTTCTCACGTCGGTGAATATGTTTACATTGATAAAGATTCTGAAAAATATGTAGGTCAGAAGGTTGACGAATACTACGTAAACAAGTTTGCAAGAATCTTCCTTGACAATCCCGGTTCATCACTCGGTATGGGTATCAACAGCGCAACAGACGCACATACACGTTGCGACCGTATCCTTTATGACCAGATTCTTCAGAAGACTATCCCCTACGGCATTGTTCCTTGGGGCAACACATTCGCAGACTCACACAGCGAATCTTCAATCAATGATGCTTATACAATGAGCTGGATGCCCGAACAGACAACTGATGCTTTCCGCACCTGCCTTGAAAAAGGACAGTTCTTCTCAATCTCTCACTTCTCAAACGGTGTTGAGCTTGACGGCATCCCCGAAATTCCGGGATTTGTTGAGCAGGATGTATACGACACAAAGAGCTACTGGCTTGACAACACACCTAACGTAACAAGACTTACAATCGACCAGGAGAACGACACAATCACTGTTGAAGGTGTAAACTTTGACAGAGTTGTATGGGTTTCAAACGGCAACGTAATCCAGCGTGATGAAAACATCACATCAGGCAAGGCAACACTTGACCTTCACGCTGACAGCTTCCTTAACGGTAACGAGCCTGAGCTTTTCGTAAGATTCTACCTCACGGGCGAAAACGGCATCTGCTACTCACAGCCGATGGTGCTTCACGTTGAAGGCGAGGAATTCGAAAAGGTCGAAGTTCCCAAGACATATGACCTCCCCTGGTTCTTAAGAGGTCTTGTAACGGTTATCGATGCAATCTTCTTCAGATTTAATCCGATTATCTGGATATTCAAGTATTTCGGTCTCGGTTATAATCCGATTACATTAGACAGACTCTTCAATCCGTTTTGATTTCAAATGCAAGGAGATGTGAAATATGATCATTGGTTCAACTCTTATACCGGCTATCGGTTCATTCCTTGTTGACCACATAATACCGGAAGAAATTACAGGAGCAATTATCGGTACAATCGGTGGTATTTTTTATTCTTTGATGGTTGCAATTTCTTACATTGCAGCGTTTTTCGTACCATTCATAACCTGAACAGCAAAGCCCACAGAACGTCAATTCTGTGGGCTTTGATTTATCTCAAAACATAAAAAGAGCCGTATCGTACGATACAGCTCTTAAAATTTTTACTTATGCATCATCTTCTACGTAACTCGGGTCAGTTACTACGAGGAATGCATCATCGCCCTTACCGATCTGCTTGTAAATTCTGTCTGCCTTAGGTACTGTCATCGGGAAACCTTCGCCGTGACTCATATACAGGAGAATCTGAAGCTCATGGAGAGTCGGGAAGAAAAGGAAGATCAACGGTTTGCCCGGAACTGAGTTCCATACGCCGAAAGCGAAGTAAGCACAGTTGAGGATGTGTGACCATGTACCGCCGTTGATAATCTTGTTGCTGACAACATTGAGGTCTGCCTGAGTAAGGTCCTTGCTGAGGTAAATGTACTCATATGCGTTAATATTACGATAACGCCATGCCTCAACATTATAATAAAGACCAACACCGTCAGCAAGCGATGTACCGAATGTACCGCAGGAAACGCCCTCACCCTTAGGCAATGTGTAAGCACCGACTGTAAGGCTGTGGTTTGTGAGGTTTTCGATATAGATCCATGTGTGACCAGAAAGGCTTCTGTATCGTTCGTTATGGCCTACATACATACGTGCGACGATAACATCAGCTTCGTCCGTTGCTTTCTCGGCAGCCGTTACCGACATTGCAAAAACACCGAAAAGAACAGCAACCACAAGCAACATTGATGTAATTTTTTTAAAGATTTTCAAGTGTATCCCTTCTTTTAAAATATTGTGTAGTGAGTATAGCATAATATGCGGATAGTGTCAATATCGCAAAACAGGAAAACTCCGCAGAAACAAATTCTGCGGAGCCGCTAATCAAATTATTTAGGTCTTGCCTGTGAGTAAGTTTTTCCTTTTTGTAAGTTATATCCTCTTGCTTCCATAAGCTCAGACACGGTTACGAATTTATAACCCTTTGCAATAAGATCAGGCACAAGCTTTTCAACAGCTTCCGCTGTTGCCGGGTAAAGATCGTGCATAAGGATAATTGCACCGTCAAAAACAGTATTCATTATCGCGTCGTAATTTTTCTTCGCATCCCTGTTTTTCCAGTCCTTTGAATCAACTGACCACATAATCAACGGATACTGAATGTTTTTCTTGACCGTGTCGTTATATCCGCCCTCGGGAGGTCGCATAAGCTTTACAGGAACACCCGTAACCGCAGAAATTGCATCGGCAGATTTTTTCATTTCTTCTTGCATCTGAGCAACTGTAAGCTTGGTCAGATTTTTATGTGACCATGTGTGTGAGCCAATCTCGCAACCCATATTATGTGCTCTTTTCAGAACACTTTTACAGCTTCCTACTCTGTTTCCTACAACAAAAAAAGTCGCTTTTGCGCCATGCTTCTCAAGGGTGTTGAGAATTCTTGCAGTAACGGCAGAATGCGGACCGTCATCAAAAGTAAGCGCAACCAGCTTCTGACCGTTGGAGGTATCGGGACCTCTTGTCGGCGCTTCAGTTTTAGTTGCCTGAGTTTTTGACTCGGCTGTCGTTTCCGTAGTAGTCGTAGTCGTTGTCGTTGTTGTGGTGGTAGTTGTTGTAGTTGCTGTCGTTGTTGTAGTTTCAGCGGTTGATTCTGTTGTTGTCTGAGACGTTGAAGATGTTGTATCATCCTTTTCCGTCACAGTATCAACAGGCTTTGTCTGAACGCATCCCGAAAGCATCAAAAGACATATGCAAAGCACTATACTTAACGCTCTTTTTGAAAGCAATTGATTCATTTATATCATCTCCAACAGCAATTATATAACTAAATGTAACAATAATCAACATTAAAACTCAATATTTTGCACAAAAAACACCTGTTCTTACACTGTTAATATCTCACAAAATATAAGTTTTAAAATAATAAGAAAAATTTTCAAAAAAAGTATTGACAATTCAAAAATCATCGTATATAATAAGCAAGTCGCTTGACGAGAGTGGCGGCGAGATTATGGCGGCATAGCTCAGTTGGCTAGAGTACTCGGTTCATACCCGATTGGTCGTAGGTTCGAATCCCACTGCCGCTACCATTTTTACGGCCCGGTGGTCAAGAGGTTAAGACACCGCCCTTTCACGGCGGTAACACGAGTTCGATTCTCGTCCGGGTCACCAAGCCGAGCAAAAGCTCGGCTTTATATTTTGCGGATGTAGCTCATCTGGTAGAGCGCCACCTTGCCAAGGTGGAGGTAGCGAGTTCGAGCCTCGTCATCCGCTCCAGAAAGAACAGCATTTGTCACTGACAGATGCTGTTCTTTTTTTATTTATCATAATGTCGAAAATCTATCAGCTTTTTTGTGCAACTTTTTCGCAGCAAATCTTTACAAAACATTGAAAACGACTGATGCAATATGTTAAAATATGAGTTACATTATGAACATAGCTCAAGGAGTGTGTAAAATGAAAAAAACTCTCAAAAAAGTAATTGCACTTTGCCTTTGCCTCGCAATGATTGCATCAGTTACCGTTTTCAGCGCTTCGGCAACTAAGAAGTACACTGACTGCAACGGCGAGTGCGAACACTATCCGGCAATCATCGTTCCCGGACTCGGCCAGTCAAACACATGGGTAGTTGACGATAACGGTGACTTCATTCTTGATGACGAAGGGAACAAGATCTCCAGCTTCCCTGCTTACATTCAGCTTGACAAGCTTATCGGCAGAATTCTTGTTCCTGCTTTGCTTTCTCTCGTAACACAGAAAGATATCGGTCTTTCCGAAGCTGCTGCGGATGCAATCAGACTCTGCTTCGGCATCAACACCTGCGATGAAAACGCAAAAACCAGCCCCAACGTTGTTACGGAAAGATACCCCTACCCTGCTTCCGAGTATCAGGATTTCGAAGCTGAAGAGGTTTTCGGACACGTTCCTTTCAATCTTTACGAAACAAAGCAGCCGTTTGATCATATGTATTACTTTGCATACAACTCATTCGGCAACCACATCGACATTGTAAACGAGCTTTACGATTATATCCAGATGGTCAAGGAGCAGACAGGTCACGATAAAGTCACTCTTATTCCTCTGAGCCAGGGTGCTTCAGTAACAAGTGCATTGCTTGACTACAAGCCTGAGGTTCAGGATGACATCCATAAGGTTATCTTTGTTGTTCCCGCTATCGACGGTTCAACAATCATCGGTGATGTTTTCAACGGCAGAATTTCTTTCCTCAACAAGGAATACCTTTATAACGGATTCCTCGGTGAGCTCGGTCTTCTTGATAAGGGCACTGCATCACTTATTGAAATGCTTCTTCGTATTCTTCCCGATGAGGTTATTACTTCAATTCTTGAATCGGCTGTAACAACACTGGTTGAAGAAGTTATGACTACAAGCACAGGTATGTGGGCTCTCTGTCCGTCAGGCGATTATCCCACAGCTGCAGAAAAACATCTTTCATCCCCTGAAAAGGCAAGTATCAAAGCTCAGACAGATAAATACTATCAGGCTCAGCTTCATGCACACGATAACATTCAGAAGCTCGTTGACAACGGTGTTCAGGTCTTCTGCTTCGTTGAATACAACATCCCGATGATCAACGTCGGTGAAACATGGAACTCGCAGAACGCTGACTTCATCATCCAGACAGATTCAACATCAATGGGTGCTCATTTTGCAAACGTGGGCGAAACTCTTCCCGAGAATTATGTTCAGCAGAACACACACTGTTCCGACCCGACACACAACCATATTTCTCCCGACAGAGTTGTTGATGCTTCGGCAGGTCTTCTTCCCGACACAACCTTCTATTTTGAAGGTCAGCGTCACGACCTGACAGCAAGAAACGACGTTATCCTTAAGCTTGCACTTAACCTTATTGAATGTGACGATACAAAGGACGTTTACTCTGACCCGAGATTCCCGCAGTTCAATACGGCAAGAAGCTCCGAAAAGCTTGTACTTCTTGTTAAAGAAGCAAAGCTGATTGACCCCTCTGCCCTTTCGGCTGAAGATGCAGCAGAGCTTGCAGCGGCTATCGCTGAGGCAGAAAAGGTTATCGACAACACTATCGGCATCGAGGGTGAAGTTGAAGCTTCGGAAGCAAGAGTTACGGCTTGTCTTGTAAAAGCAGGCGTTATGGAAGCTCCCGAAGAAGGCGGAGTTTCACTTGACATCTTCACCAAGATCAGCCCGTGGTTCTACGAAAAATTCGGCACAGACGGTTATTCCGAGCTCGCTGTAATTTACTCGATGAAGGCACTTCAGGTTGTACTTGACCTCATTCTCACTATCGTATAAAAAGTATTCAAAGGCAGACGTTGAGTCTGCCTTTTCCTTTTGCTGTATAATTGACAAAAAAGTGTTTTTGTTTTAAAATGAAATCAACTTAATAAGCTTTGAGAGGAGAACACTATGAAAAAAGTAACAAAGATTATTTCTCTTATCCTTGCAGTAACCATGTGCGTTTGCGCGTGTATCATTCCTGTTTCCGCAGAAAGCAATACTGAGCGCATTATTGACAAAAGCAAATTTGAAACCGACTATCCCTACATTTTCGTTCACGGTATGGGCGGTTGGTCCCCGTCAAATGAATTTTATGAAATATCACCTTATTGGGGCGGCGGTCTCTGGATTTCGGACACAGACCTTATTAAAATGCTCAACGAGCAAGGTGTCGAGGCTTACGCTCCTGCCGTCGGTCCTCTGAGCAGTGCGTGGGACAGAGTGTGTGAGCTTTATGCTCAGCTTACGGGCACAACCGTAGACTACGGTGAAGCACATTCAAAGGCACACGGACACGACAGATTCGGTTTCACATACGAGCCGATTATGGGTGAAGCCTGGAATCTTGAGGACAAAATTAACCTCGTCGGCCATTCCTTCGGCGGTGCAACAGTACGACTTTTCACTTCACTTCTTGCATTCGGTTGCGAAGAAGAAATTGCGGCAACGGGCAACGAAACAAGCGAACTTTTCAAGGGCGGTCACGACAGTATTCATTCGTGTATAACCCTTTCAGCTCCGCATAACGGCACTCAGGTTTCCAATATGCTCTACGACCTCACGGGGCCGTACTACGTCATTGTTATGCTTTATAACCTCATCGGTGCTACTCTGGGTAACGATTTCCTTGTTTTCTCTTTGCAGATGGGTCACTTCGGACTTACACCGAAGCAGGGTGAAAAGAGAGCAAAATTCAGCTTTGACAACATATGGAATTACTATCAGTCAGGCGACAACTGCTACTACGATATGACATTACGAGGTGCGGCTGAGCTTAACGAAACCATCAAGCTCAGCGAAAACACTTATTACTATTCATACACAACTGCAGCAACGAGAACTGACTGCTTCGGCAAACAGCTGATTTATCCCAGTGTTACTCCCATCTTCTACATATCATCCGCTATGCTCAGAATGTCTGAGGGCAAAACCTACGACGGTGTTACAATCGAGGGTGATTGGGCAGTAAACGACGGTATCGTTCCTCTTATTTCTGCAAGATATCCGCTTTGCGATAAGGCAACGGCACGAAGCTATTCTGATGCAGTCACTTCCGGTGAAACTATCGAAAGCGGAAGATGGTACTATATGGATACTCTCGTAGGTACGGACCACTTTGATTTCTGCGGTACGAAAGACTACCCGACATCGTTTGAAGATTTCTACTATACAATGATTGAAACAGCAAATTCAAGATAACGAAAAGACCTCAGCAAAAAACTGAGGTCTTTCAATTTTCACACTGACAAAAAGAAATATTGATTTATTGTTTCGGGAGTTTCCTTCATTCCGTTATTTACCCACCAACAGACGGTTTCAACAAAAACTGCAGAAATATGATTAATCCTGAAACTTTCGGGTAATTCTTTGCTTTTCTGCGAATCAAATATCGACAACTGACTTGCCACAAGCTTCTGAAGATTCGCTTTGAAATAGCGCAGAAACAGCTCGTTGTTCTGTCCCGAAAGAAGATCCAGAATATTATTGTCATTTTTCTTAAGGTGTTGGAAAAGGTGGAGAAAAACCGAATCGGGTGCTTCACACTCAAAGATATGTATGTGGTTATTGTGACTGTCATCAACAGAGTCAAAAATATGGCAGAAAAGCTCCTCACAAAGCTCCTTGAGAAGAAAATCCTTCGTTTCAAAATGTGCATAAAAGGTCGCTCGTCCTATATCTGCTTTTTCGATTATCTCCCCTACTGTTATGCTGTTGAAATCTTTTTTTGACAAAATATCAATAAATGCGCTAAAAATTGCTTCACGTGTTTTTCTTTGACGTCTGTCCATAAAATCCTCCGTACAAATTTTCAAAAATGTTCACTATCGAACAGTAAAAAGAATCTGAATGTCGATTTTTAAAAGTCTGTTTCGTATAATATTAACAGAACAAGTTGTTCACTATTGAATATAATATATAATAAAACAACTTTTGTCAACGGAGGATGATTATGAAAACAGAGAAAAATATACTTCTTGCTTTTCTTTTAAACCTTGCATTTTCTGTTTTTGAATTTGCAGGAGGACTTTTTACGGGTAGCATCGCGATTATTTCGGATGCCGTTCACGATATCGGCGATGCAGCCAGCATAGGAATCTCTTACTTTTTAGAAAAGAAAAGTAAAAAAGGACCTGATGAAAAATATACCTACGGCTACACACGATTTTCGGTAATCGGCAGCCTTGTCACTACCCTTATTCTTATTTTCAGCTCGTGTGCGGTTATATACAATGCCATTCACCGAATATTGAATCCTGTTGAAATAAACTATAACGGAATGATTGTTTTTGCTATCTTCGGAATTGCGGTTAATTCCCTTGCGGCTTTTTTCACACACGAAGGAAATTCGCTTAACCAGAAGGCGGTAAACCTGCATATGCTTGAAGACGTGCTCGGATGGGTTGTTGTTTTTATCGGTTCGGTTATAATGCGATTTACAGACCTTTCGTTCATTGACCCGATTATGTCCATCGGAGTTGCCGTTTTCATCCTGGTAAGCTCAGCTAAAAATATTAAAATAATACTTGACCTCTTTCTTGAAAAAACACCTTGCGGAATTGATATCGACGAAATCAAAGAACATATTCTGAGTATTGACGGCATTTCCGACGTTCATCACATACACATACGAAGCCTTGACGGATTCAACAACAGTGCAACAATGCACATTGTAACAGATACTGATGCAAGTATAATCAAAAAGCTTGTCCGCGAGGAGCTTCACAAGCACGGAATATGCCACGCAACGCTTGAAATCGAAAGTGAAGATGAAGAGTGTTGCGATAAACATTGTCATACCGAAGTTAAAGCAAGCCACTGCTGTCACGGACATCATCATTAAATATTAAACGCCACAGAAATCAATCTGTGGCATTTAATTTATTCAGTTACTCCGTAGAATTCAAGAAGTGCAGGATTGATTATTGTATCGGTATATTCAAAACAAGTGCTGTGACCGCCGTCAACAATCATAAGCTCCTGTGCGTTCGGTATATTTCTTGTAATACGTTTTGAGTGAATACGCTTTATCATATCGTGTTCACCGTAAATGTTAAGCACGGGCACCTGAATTGACTGAAGGTCTTTGAAAGTAAGATTCGGCTGATAAACCATCATTCCCTGAATATCCCTGCGTCGTATATCCTCTGCGTCGCCCGTGAATACTGCTTTGATTGCAAGACCGAGATACTTCCAGATTATGCTGATCTGGTCAAAAACTTTCGTGCCGAGAGGATTGATATTTGAGCCCATAACAACAAGAGATTCTACTCTTTCAGGATGTGCAACCGTGAAAACCATTCCGAGGTTACCGCCGTCGCTGAAGCCGAATATCTTTGTTTTTTCAACCTTGAGATAATCAAGAAGAACAACAAGGTCATCGCTGAGGATCTCAAATGTAAGACCGTCATCACCCATATCCGAATTACCGGTATAACGCGGTGAAACAGCTATTACCATAAAATGCTTTGACATCTCGGGAAGTATACTGTCGTCAAAGCAGTGCATATCTCCACCGTTCGGAGGCAGGAGAAGAAGCGGCTCGGCATCAAGATTGCCGTAGATACCGTATTCGATTTTAACACCATCATTTTCAACGAAGCCGTACTGTGTAAGTTCAGGCCTTTCCGCAGCGTAGGATACAGGTACGCACGGCAGAACAAAAACAATTACAAGCAATATTGATAAAATACCTTTAAATACATTCTTTTTCATAATTTATCCTCCAAAAACAGATTGTAAATTTTTACATTTCTTTGTAAAGCACAAGCTCAGACGAAAGCGATGAAGGAACGTAAATCTTAATGCCCTCATATTTCAGCTCTCTGCCCGAAACAGCAAACTTTTCGCCACAGTTATCGAGTGTCACTTCATATGTTTTCGAAGCGTCTGCGCCCTTCAGACGGATTTTTCGCACCGTTTCGTTTATTCCGCAAAGATTGAATGCAGCAAGCGCTCCCCTATCGCCGTCGGGCGATGCGATTTCGACTGCAGAAAAACCTTCATTGAAAGTTTTTGCAACATCGGGTGTGTGGTGATAAGTCTTTGCTGACGGCAAAAACGGTCTTATGAAATCCTTGTAAACAGCTACGCTGTGCTTTACAAATTCAAGCTGAACTTCGTTCATCGGTGCCGTTACGGGTGAGATTACATTAAGAGACATATGAGTAAGCATCGTGTTTCTTATATGCAGGTCTAACGAGCCGAAATTATGACAATTCATTCCTGCAAAAAGTCTGTCTACTCTTTCCGGCGGAAGCGCAACAGTCATTCCGTTTGTTATCATTACCGAAAGCGGTGCGCACTGGTTATCCGATACCCAGGTATGATTAAATGCTTTCATCATTTCAAGGTCGGTACGCCCTCCTCCGCCTGCACAGTTTTCGAATATCACATTCGGGAAACGTTTTTTAAGGTCTGAATATATGCGGTAAACTTCCTTGAAATGGCGGATGTTAAGACATTCTTTTCTGCCTGTTCCCGTGTCACGAAGATTGAAATATTCCTTATAATCGGTGTTGTAATCAATTCTGAGAAGATCTATTTTGTACTCTTCAATTAATCTTGCAAGCTCGCCCTCTACCCTTTTTGCGGCTTCACGGACAGTAAGATCCGTAAACCTCGGTGATTTTTCACCGTAGATATTATCTGCTCTCCATTCAGGATGCTTGGCATAAGCCTCGCAAAGCTTTCCGAGGCTTTCTATGTCTGACCACAAGCCGAATTTCATACCTTTTTTGTGGCAGTAATCAACAAGTTCTTTTATGCCGTTCGGGTATCTTTCGGGATTCGGGACGTTTGTACCCGTGAAATCTCCCCACTCGGTCTGTCTGCCGGGAGGACACTCCCAGCCTGCATCGACGATGAACACCTCACCGCCCATTTCAGACATACGGTCAATATAGACCTTGCTTGTTTCAACACTCATATCGTGTTCTGCACCCATTCCTGCACCGACAAGCAACGCTGACGGGGCAGCCTCGGAACGGTTGAGTACCGATTTTCTTATATGAGAATGCATTTCGTAAACGGCATCGTCAAAATCACCGCAGACCATACCGATATGCACCTCGGGTGTTACAAAATTCTCGCCCGGCGCGATTATGTACATAGGATTGTGGGAAAGAATTTCCGCCTTGAATGAAAGGTATGTATCTGTCATTTCAGGCTTTGCATTATAATCAAGAGTGAAACGGCAACCGCCACTCCACGCTGTCTGTGCATACCAGATTCTGCCCATAAGATTATTTCGAATCATAACCAAAGGATGACGGAAGCGGTCACGGTTGAAACGGGTATCGATTGAAGTAACCTCAGTTTTCAGGTCTTTCCAAGTGAACTTACCCTCATTCGCCCAACGGTCGTCCGCAAAATAACCGACAGAATAAAACTTCTCCACCTCGCGTGAAAGAGTGAGTTTTTCCGTTTCCATTTCCTCAACTCCGCCACTGATGAGGCTAAGACGGCTGAGATTCATATGGAATTCGGATTTATTTTCAATTTCGCAGTATCTCGTGAACATCTGCGTACCGTCAAGAACAGTTATTACCCTGATGATAACAGGTTTTATTTCGCTTTCAAGCGTAAGGATTGCTTTGACTGAGTTTTCGTCTTTCTCCGTAGTAAAATCCACAAAACGAAGGTCAAAATCGACACTCTGACCGTCAAGCTCAACATTGAAAGCTGAAGGTTCTGTATATCGCTTATGGTCAAGCCGTGTCGGCATACAAGCAAGAAGATCAAGAGGATAGCCTGCGCCGTTCCAACCGTTTGAAACGAGAACACCGTTAAGAAGCATTTCCTCATAAACCATATTTCCGCTACGGTAGCAGAAGGTCGGATTTTCGCCTTCTCTATAATAAACATCGAAATAATTATGAGTGTTATTCATACTGTCATTCCTTTGTACTGTAGGGTGGCGGTAATAATCCGAACCGTGTTTTTTATCGGATGATTTCCGCCATTTCTTTGTTAAAATACTCGCCAATCCGCAAGGATTGGCTGTGTTTTTGCCTTGAACTGCCAAAAATCCTCTCGATAAAAAATCTTCG
>JAZSPL010000046.1:0-23557 GCA_045537435.1 Acutalibacteraceae bacterium | reverse complement strand
CGAAGATTTTTTATCGAGAGGATTTTTGGCAGTTCAAGGCAAAAACACAGCCAATCCTTGCGGATTGGCGAGTATTTTAACAAAGAAATGGCGGAAATCATCCGATAAAAAACACGGTTCGGATTATTACCGCCACCCTACGGAGGTATTACTATGGCAGATAAACAAAAGGCATTGGAAACCGCAATTGCGCAACTTGAAAAGCAGTACGGTAAAGGAACAGTTATGCGTCTTGGTCAGAATGCAGGTATGACGGTTGAAGCAATTTCAACGGGTTCACTCTCCCTTGACGTAGCTACAGGTATCGGCGGTCTTCCCAAAGGACGAATTATTGAAATATACGGACCTGAATCTTCAGGTAAAACAACTCTTGCTCTTCACGCTGTTGCTGAGGCACAGAAGGCAGGCGGCGAGGCAGCTTTTATCGACGCTGAGCACGCTCTTGATCCCGTTTATGCGGCTAACCTTGGCGTAGATGTTGATTCTCTTCTTGTTGCTCAGCCGGATAACGGTGAGCAGGCCCTTGAAATTACAGAGGCGCTTGTACGTTCAGGTGCTATTGATATTGTCATTGTTGACTCTGTTGCGGCTCTTGTTCCGAGATCTGAAATTGAAGGCGAAATGGGCGATTCACACGTTGGTCAGCACGCAAGACTTATGTCACAGGCTTTAAGAAAGCTTGCAGGTGCAATCAATAAGTCTAATACAATTATAATATTTATCAATCAGCTCCGTGAGAAGATTGGTGTTATGTACGGTAACCCCGAAACAACAACGGGTGGACGTGCGCTCAAGTTCTACGCTTCAATGCGTATGGATGTACGTAAGACAGAGGCTCTCAAGGCTCCGGGAAATGAATTCATCGGAGCAAGAACGAGAGTAAAGATTGTTAAGAACAAGGTTGCTCCTCCGTTCAAAGAGGCTGAATTCGATATTATGTTTGGCGAAGGTATTTCAAAGGTCGGCGAAATCCTTGATATTGCAGTTTCTCTTGATATAATCAATAAGAGCGGAGCCTGGTTCTCCTACGGTGAAACAAGACTCGGTCAGGGCAGAGATAACGTTAAAGAACTTATCAAAAACGATCCTGAGCTTATGGCTGAACTTGAGCAGAAAATCAGAGAAAATATGGACAAGCTTGCACAGATGGGAAAAGCATCTGCAAAGAAGGGTGTTAAGCCCGTAATGCCTGCGGCACCTGTTGCTCCTGCGGCTCCGGCAGCACCCGTAACAAAAGCATCTGCAAAGGCTAAGCTTGATATAGCGGTTGATGATTAATGAAAATTACGGCTAAACAAGGAAAAGGCACAAAGATACATATTCATATTGACGGCGAATACCTGCTGACGGTCGATGAAGATTTCTGGTTTTCATCGGGCTATATTTCAGGTGATGAAATTGACGACGGGGACCTTGCTGCCTTCAGAGAGGCGGCAGGCTCCCGCCTTGCTTTTAACAGCGCAATGTTCAGCCTTGACCTGCGCGACCATTCCGAAAGAGAACTTCGTAACAAGCTTTCAAGGAAGTATGACGAAAATTCGGTTGATACTGCAATCGGAAAACTCCTTAATTTAGGACTTGTCAATGACCGCCGATATGCCGAAAATCTTACACGCGAGTTGTTTGAACGAAAAAAATACGGCAAAAACCGCGTAAAGAGTGAACTTTTTAAGCGCGGAATAGATTCAGCAACCGTAAACGAAGCGATCGAAGAGTACGAAAACGAAAATGATACAGATAATATTCAAACAATAGTTGATATTATTCAAAAAAAATATTATAATAAGATGATTGACGACAAATCACGGCAAAAAGTTGTTGCCGCGCTCGTACGTCTGGGTTATTCTTTCGGGGATATACGACAGGCTATGAGGGAATTTTCGTCAGACGAATATTTTGAAGAATATTAAGGTGATATTATGGGTTATCAGATAGGTTTGATATCTCTCGGCTGTCCGAAGAATCAGGTCGATGCCGAGCGTATGCTGGCTCTTATTGACGAAGCAGGCCATACTATTGTTGACTATGTTGACGGATGCGATGTTGTTATTATCAACACCTGCGGCTTCATTGACGATGCAAAAAAGGAAGCAATTGAAAATATCCTCGATATAGTTGAGCTTAAAAATGAAGGCATCGTAAGAAAGATTATCGTTACGGGTTGCCTCGCTCAGCGCCACAAGGAAGAAATTGCAAAAGAAATTCCCGAGGTTGATGCAGTAATCGGTATCGGCGCAAACGGAAAAATCCTTGATGTGATTGATGAGGTTATGTCTACAACCGAGCTGGTGGAAAACTTCCCGCCGCAGTCTGATTTACCCCTTGACGGTCAGCGTATCCTCACAACTCCTGAGCATTGGGCATATCTGAAGATAGCTGACGGTTGTTCAAACAGATGTACATACTGTACAATTCCGTCAATCAGAGGCGATATGAGAAGCCGTAAGATGGAAAACATCATCGATGAAGCTAAGCAGCTTGCAGAAGTCGGTGTTAAGGAGCTTATTGTTATCGCACAGGATACAACAAGCTACGGCCTTGATCTTTACGGTGAACTCAAGCTTCCCGAGCTTCTTAATGAACTCTGCGGAATCGACGGAATCGAATGGATAAGACTTCTCTATTGTTATCCCGACAGAATTACGGATGAGCTTATCGCAACAATAAAGAATCAGGAAAAGATTGTTAATTATATCGACCTTCCTCTTCAGCACGCTAATGACAGAATTCTTAAGGCGATGAACCGCAGAGGAACAAGCGAAGATATAAGAAATACAATCGAAAAACTCAGAACTGAAATTCCTGATGTTGTTATCAGAACAACATTCATTGTCGGTTTCCCGGGTGAAGACGACGAAGCGTTTGAAGACCTTGCGACGTTTGTAAACGAAATTGAGTTCGACCGTCTCGGTTGCTTCTCTTTCTCACCGCAGGAGGGCACACCGGCTTACGACATGGAAGACCAGCTTGAAGACGACGTGAAGCTGAACCGCGGTGATATCATAATGCAGGATCAGCTTGCAATTATGGAAGAAAAGAACAACGCTAAGATCGGAAATACATATAAAACAATTGTTGAGGAGTACGATTCTTACACTGACAGTTACATAGGCAGAACTTATATGGATGCTCCCGAGATCGATTCCGTCGTTAAGTTTACAAGTTCGAAGAATCTTGAAATCGGTGATTTTGCTGACGTAAGAATCTTCGATTTTGAAGAATACGATTTGCTTGGTGAGGTCAGATAATGAATACTCCGAATAAAATTACTTTGTTCAGAATGTTTATTGCACCTTTATTTCTTGTAATATACTTTCTGAATATAAAATACAAAATGCTTATTTCTGCCTTTATTTTCGCTGTCGGCGCAATTACTGATGCCATTGACGGAAAACTGGCAAGAAAGAATAATATTGTTACAAATTTCGGTAAATTACTTGACCCGATAGCGGATAAAATGCTTGTAACGGCGGGTTTTCTTGCTCTTATGCAGGACGGCCTCTGCAATATCTGGATTGTAATGATTATGCTTACCCGTGAGTTTGCAATAACATCGGTAAGACTTATTGCAGCTGCGCAGGGAGTTGTAATACCTGCGAATATCGGTGGTAAAATAAAAACAGTGTTCCAGATGGTTTCGCTTGTTTCCATTATGTTAACAGGTGAAGCAGATGCAGTGTTCGGTCTCGGATTGCCGATGCCGCTTATCTCAAACATACTTCTCGGTATAACAGCACTTATTTCGGTTGTTTCGGGAGTTGTTTATCTTTATGACAGCCGTAAGGTTATTGACTACAAAGGATAGTGAAGTTTTATGGTAATTTCATCAGCAAGACTTATGAAAAGAGCCTCAAAGGAAGGTTATGCAATTCCTGCATTCAATATTGATAATCTTGAATCAGCTATGGCAGTTTCGGAAATTATGCACGAAATGCGTCTTCCTGTAATTGTGCAGATGATTCCGCGTACCCTTAATTACGGCGGTGTTGCGATTTATCCTGCAATGATGCGTGAGCTTATGGCGGACTGTCCCGTTGACTATGCGCTTCATCTTGACCACGGCAACAGCCTTGCACTTGCACAAAGATGTATTGCAAGCGGATTTTCTTCCGTTATGTACGACGGCAGTGCAATGAGCTTTGAGGATAACGTAAAGTATACAAAGGAAGTAACTGACTATGCGCTTCCGATGGACGTTTCAGTTGAGGGTGAGCTCGGCACAATCGGCGGTAAGGAAGAGGGCGACACGGATATGGAAGCTTCCTACACAAGCGTCAGCGAAGCTGAAGAATTCGTCCGCCGTACAAACGTCAGCACTCTTGCAATCGGTGTCGGAACAGCACACGGTATTTATAAGGGTGAGCCGAAAATTAACGTGCAGAGAATTAAAGAAATACACGAAGCAATCGGCACTCCGCTTGTTCTTCACGGTGCTTCGGGTCTTTCTGATGATGTGCTTCGTGACTGTATTGCCGCAGGTATCAGCAAGATAAATTTTGCAACCGAGCTTCGACAGGCATACACAAACGGTATAAAGGCTGAATTCGAAAAGAATCCTGAAGTTTTTGACCCGAAGATTTATATGCGCGGAGCAGTTGACTGCATCAAAGAAGTACTTCGTGCAAAAATCAATATCTGCTACGGTTTAAAATCCGAATAAAAAATCAAGCCCTCAACGTTCAGTTGAGGGCTGTTTGTTATCTTGGCTTATATTTATTAATCATTTCATTCTTCATATCCCAGAGTGCCTGAGACATATCAACGTAATAGTTATGCGGATTTTCAAAACGTTTTACCTCGTCCCAGAGAGTATCAACCTGCTCGGCACAGTACGCACGGATAGTCTCAATATCGGGATAATCATAAACACATTTACCGCCGATGAAAAGCGGCTGAAGAAGGGGTCGTGCCGTGTAATTTTCAACAGTCTTTCTTTTCCATGTAACGTCAGGGTCGAAAAGCTCATACGGCTGTGTGTCGTCAATAACCTCATTAGCCAGAGTAATAAGGTCAGCAATGGCTTTGCCTGTTTCATTATCGTAAAGTCGCCAGAGATTTTTAGCACCCGGTGTTGTAACCTTTGCAACGTTTTCGCTGAGCTTGATTTTCGGTTTCATAACGCCGTCATTCTCAACAGCAACGAGCTTGTAAACACCGCCGAAAACGGGTGTGGATGATGCTGTGATAAGTCTTTCGCCAACGCCGAAGGAATCAACCTGAGCACCCTGACGGAGCATATCTCTTATAATGTATTCGTCAAGTGAGTTTGAAGCGATGATTTTAACGTCCTCAAAACCTGCCTCGTCAAGCATTTTTCTTGCTTTTCTTGAAAGGTATGTGATGTCACCGCTGTCGATTCTTATTCCCTTGGGTCTGAATCCGCGAGGGAGAACTTCTTTTCTGAAAGCTTCAATCGCATTGGGTACACCTGATTTAAGAACGTCATATGTATCAACAAGAAGTGTACAGCTGTCAGGATAAGCCTTGGCATATGCACAGAAAGCGTCAAGCTCCGTGTCGAAAAGCTGAACCCAGCTGTGAGCCATTGTGCCGAGTGCAGGCACACCGAACTCACGGTCGGAAATGGTGCAGGCTGTTCCTGCGCAACCGCCAATGTATGAAGCTCTTGCGCCGTAAACAGCACCGTCGAAGCCCTGAGCGCGACGTGAGCCGAATTCCATTATCGCTCTGCCCTGGGAAGCACGCACAAGTCTGTTTGCCTTTGTTGCAATAAGGCTCTGATGGTTGATTGCAAGAAGAAGCATTGTTTCAATAAACTGTGCCTGAATTGCAGGACCTTTAACTGTAACGATTGGTTCACGAGGGAAGATGGGTGTTCCCTCGGGCACACAGTAAATATCACACTTGAATTCAAAGTTACGAAGGTAATCAAGGAACTCTTCGCCAAAACCTCTTTTGCGAAGGTACTCGATATCTTCTTCTGTGAATTTGAGGTTTTCAAGGTATTGCGAAAGCTGTTCAACACCTGCCATAATCGCAAAACCGCCGTTGTCGGGAACGGTTCTGAAAAACATATCGAACTGTGTAATTTCGTCGCCTTTTCCGTTAAGGAAGTAACCGTTAGCCATGGTAAGCTCATAAAAGTCAGTGAGCATTGTAAGGTTACGATTCTTTAAATCATTCATTCAAAGCACCGCTTTCAACTGAAAATTTTCCAACATTATAACACAGAGAAAATAAATTTACAATATATGACAAAATATAAAAATTGTACAAATTTCTGCTTTTTATGATACAAAGTAATAAAATTGTCTAATTTTATCTGTATAAATTGGTGCTGTTATAGTCAAATCTCTAAATTTTAATGAAAAAGCAAAGTTGCTATTGAGATATTTAAACTAAAGTGTTAAAATGTATAAGCAAATTATGTTCACGACAGAAGGTGAATTTGAATGAGAACAAGAAAACAGGAGCTTGGCGATATGAATATTATCGGCGCTAAGGTCGAGAAGCAGAGAAAAGCAATCGGCATGAAGCAGAAGGATCTTCTTGCTCAGCTTCAGGTCAGCGGAATCGATCTTAATGCATCCGGTCTTTCAAAGCTTGAAGGTCAGCTCAGAGGTGTAACGGATTATGAACTCAAAGCGATTGCTCTTGCTCTTGACGTAAGCGTTAACTGGTTGCTCGGTATTGATGAATAAATTTAAAGCTGCTTTAAAAGCGGCTTTTTCTTTTTATTGACAAAGGTTTTTGGGTATAGTAAAATTACAAGTGTAATCTTTCACAAAGGAGAGTTATTATGGCAATTTTTAAGCCGTTCAAGGCAATACGTCCCGTGCCCGAAAAAGCTGAGGCCGTTGCCGCTTTACCATATGACGTTATGAACAGCGACGAAGCAAGAGAAATGGTAAAAGGCAAGCCCTATTCATTTCTTCACGTTGACAAAGCTGAAGTTGACCTTGATAAAAATATTGATATTTACGATAAATCCGTTTACCTCAAGGCAAGAGAAAACCTTGATAAACTGGTAACTGACGGAATCTGTAAGGAGGACGAAACTCCTTGCATATATGTTTACCGCCAGATTATGAACGGCAGAAGCCAGACGGGTCTTGTAGGTTGCACGGCAATTGATGATTATATCAATAATGTTATAAAAAAGCACGAGCTTACACGTGCGGATAAAGAAGCAGACAGAATCAACCACGTCGATTACTGTGATGCAAATACAGGTCCGATTTTCCTTACTTACCGTGAGGATGATTTTATCAACAATCTTGTTGAAAAATGGAAGGCAGAGCACGAGCCTGTTTACGACTTTGTATCTGACGGAGTGAGCAACACTGTGTGGGTGATTGACTGCCCCGAAACTTTAGCGGTGCTTACCGAAAAGTTTGCGGCTATAGATTACCTTTACATTGCAGACGGTCACCACAGAGCTGCTTCTGCTGTAAAGGTCGGCAAGATGCGCCGTGAGCAGAATCTCGATTACACGGGCAATGAGGAGTTCAATTTCTTCCTTGCAGTTCTTTTTCCGAGAAACGAGCTTGAAATCATGGACTATAACCGCGTAATGAAAGACCTCAACGGTTATTCAAACGAAGAATTTATGGCAAAAATCGCGGAAGTGTTTGAAGTTGAAACGGTCGGTGATGAAGCCTATAAGCCCGAAGCAAAGCACACATTCGGTATGTTTCTTGACGGTACATGGTATAAGCTTACAGCGAAGGAAGGCACATTCAATCCGAACGATCCGGTCGATCAGCTTGATGTATCGATCCTTCAGAAGAATGTTATTGCTCCTATTTTTGGCATCGAAGATCCGAGAACAGACAAGCGTATCGACTTCATCGGCGGTATCCGCGGACTCAGCGAGCTTGAAAGAAGAGTAAACACGGATATGAAAATTGCTTTTTCAATGTATCCGACAACTCTTGATGACCTTATGGATATTGCAGACGTAGGTGAGCTTATGCCGCCGAAATCAACATGGTTCGAGCCTAAGCTTCTAAGCGGTCTGTTCATTCACAAGCTTTCATAATATGCAGAAAAAATTACAGCGTATCTATGACTTTTCTCATAAATACGCTGTTTTTTTATTTGTTCTTTTTTAAATCGGCAAGAGACTGCTCAACAGAAATACTGTGTCTTTCCTGCATGGAGATTGTCCAGTCATCAAGGATTTCAGAGTATTTTTCAATGTCATTGACCAAAACGGTTGATGCTCCGTTAAGAAGCGGCTCACAGAAGCTTTCAACCGAATCAATTCCCGAAACAATGAACGGAATTCCGAAATCGTTCAGAGCACTGATTGTCTCAGCTGTAGCATCCTTTGCGCTGATCTCAATTCCGCTTGCACCGTATTCTGCGATACATTCAGGAGCCGAAAAGCTTCCGTCGCTAATTGCATCCTTATCTTCTTTAGTCAATTCATACTTCAGCAGAAACGGAATAATTGTGCTGTCCGAGGTAATCATTCCGTAATGCGCCTCGTCAATACCCGAAATGAATGTACGACCGACCATATTATGATTGATTGTAACGGTATTGAGCTTGTTCATTTCAGAAAGCTGAACGATGTTAAGATAAATAATTGTTTCTTTGAAACCGTCAGCATTCATTGCAATAAAAAGCTCTTCAAGCGTAGTTGCGGATTCACTGTTTTCATAGTTGTCAGTGATAACGGGTGTGCCGTCCTTCCTGAAGCAAAGGTCAACAACAACTGCATCCGCACCAAGACGTACAGCCTCTTTAACACCTGCAACAGAGTTTGTCATACCGTCAATTTCTGCACAGTGTGAAAGCAGCATGACGTTGTCTACGTTTTTGAGGTTCTGTGAAGTATATTTGCGTACGATGCTGTTTTCGGATGCATTCCTTATAAGCGGTGCACAGATAACAGAGACAACAGCAATAATAACAACAAGTATACAAGCTATAAGAATACTGAGTTTCTTATTTTTCAAGCATAGCCCTCCTGTAAAGCTCGGCTGTTGTCTTGTACATTTCGTCGTAGTGTGCTTCAATTTCTCTTACGAGCTTGAACTGTGTGCGGCATCTTACAAGGTTATGTTCGGGATACTCAGTCTTGAAGTAAACGTCGCCGTTAAGGAAGTCCGTAAGGAAACGCACACCGCACTCAAGCGTCATAAGCTTTGCAGAGAAAACAAGATTGTCAACCTCGTTCTGCGTAAGTGACTCTGCAGCTTCGTCAAGAAAACCTTCTGCATATGCATTGTAAAGATCAATATCAAGATTGAACTTATCAAGATCCTTTTCGTCCTCGTCGGATGTAACCGCGCCTGAACGTATACTGTCACCGAAATCATAGAGTGAAAGTCCGGGCATAACCGTATCAAGGTCGATAACGCAGAAAGCTTCGTTTGTGATTTTGTCAAAAAGAACGTTGTTGATCTTTGTGTCGTTGTGAGTAACGCGGACGGGGAGATCTCCCGTTTTGATCATATCCGTAAGCTTTGAAGCATCAGCTTCTTTTGAAAGAGCAAATTCAATTTCTTCCTTTGCTTCGTCAAGTCTGCCTGAAAGATTATTTTCAATGGCTTCTTTGAAAGCTTCGTAACGTGCAGGTGTGTTGTGGAAATTCGGAATTGTTTCGAAAAGATTATCAATAGGGTAGTCGGCAAGTCTTTTCTGGAAAATACCGAAAGCCTTTGCGGAACGTAGCATCTTGATGGGTTCGTCAACCTTGTCGAATGTTGTGCAGTTGCCGATGTAATTGTATGCTCTCCAGCAAGCGTCGTTTTCATCTTTGTAGTAAGGTGTGTTGTCCTTAGTATAAAGGAAAGTGAGAGTTTCTCTTTCCGGATTGCCGCCGTCAAGGATAATCTTGTTTCTTAAGAAGCTTGTAACGTTCATAACATTGGACATAAGCTCATCAGGCTTCTTGAAAACGTTGGGGTTGATAAGCTGAAGAATGTACTGATAGTTCATATTTGAGTCTGAGTAGGTTACAAGGAATGTGCTGTTGATGTGACCTGAACCGGTGGGCTTGATTTCAACAAGTTCACCCTCAAAAGGAAAACTGTCGACAATTTTAAGGAGCTTTTCATCATTTGTGTAGTTCATATAAACACCTCATATTATAAATACATACAAAAATATTATATATTTGTTTCCAATTTTAGTCAATATATTTATTTGTCAGTTTGTGTTGAAATTTGATTTAGGTTATGTTATAATTTACCCAAATGACTTGGAGGTAAATAGAGATGTTCACTAAGAATGGAATCTTAAGAGCAATCGCTGTAATCGGAATCATTACAATGATGGCTCTTACCGTATTACCGGGATGCAGTTTTGTAGGTAAAGCTGATATTCCCGAAGAAACAACAAACGATCCTTTTGCACTTGACGACACATTAAGTACACAGGGCTGTCCTGTATGTCAGTCAACTAACTTCACAGGACCGGACGATAAGGGATTCTTCACTTGTGGCGACTGCGGTACAAAGTGGGGAACAAACAACGACAGCGGCAACTATGAAGTTTATGATAAGGACGGAAATCTTGTTCAGCTTCCCGGTGTATCAGGCGGTTCTAACGGCGGCAGCTCAAACGGTGGTTCTAACGGTGGCTCAAACAGCGGCTCGAATAACAACAGACCGAACGGCGGCTCAAACGGCGGTTCTAACGGTGGCTCAAATAACAACAGACCGAGCACCGACAAAGAGCAGGTTGATAACTCAAAACCGGCACCTTCAATGAAGGATGTCATTGAAGCGGTTCAGTCTGTAGTGAAGGACAACGTTATAATTGACGACAAGGGAAATCTTACCATCAAAAACGATGAAGGTAAGGATACAGGTCTTTTTGGCTTCAAATATTCAACAACAGAGAAATGCTTTATCACAGCTGAGGATGCATGGCAGAGACAGTACGGCTATAACGAACTATACGACGCTTCTGCTCCCATACTTGCAATTTCATACGACACAATGCGTGTATACTTTGACTATGACGGACTTCAGTGGATGATTCAGTATTGGAAGGGTCAGTACGGCCTTGTTCTTGTAGGTGCTGAAATCGGTATCTACAACAGACCTGAAACTTCATCTCCGAGTACTCATTACAACTGCGCAGACGATGAAACAAAGCTTCTTCAGAGTATGAATGTTTACCAGTGCGGAACAGCAAACTCAAACGAATATAAGCTTATTCTTTCAAGAAATCCCTCAAATACATGGTGGTGCACAGGCTTCGTTCCCGGCACACTTGCATTTGCAAAGTACAATGTAAATGCTGACTATACAAACCGTCTTCGCGTTGACTCAAAGCTTACCCTCAAGACACCTGAAATGGCTCAGGCATTTATTGAAGGTCTTAAGAAGGTTGACAAGATTCACAATAACACAGCCGGCGGCTCAACACGTCCGATTTCCTTTGTGGAAATGACTTCAGCTGAAGAGTATGAAACAAAAGCAGCAAAGGCTAAATTCTTCCTTGAAGAAGACGGCGTAACAGTAAGAGTTTGCTGGAGATAAGAGGTTTGCTTATGAAAAAGACAGCAGCTTTGTTACTTGCAGTTCTTATGCTTTTTGCTTGTGTTGCTTGCGGCTCAGAGAATTCTGAAGAGGTTGCAACAGTTCAGGCTACATACAGCCTCAAAAGTCTTGAAGGTGAATTTATTGTTGAGGTGCAGGACCTCGGCGGTGTATATTCCGAGCTTTATGACAAGAACGGAATTTATATCAAGTTTAAGGACGGCGAGAAGATTTACGATAAGGACGGCAACGAGATTTCACGTGAAGACCTTGTTGTAGGCGATACTCTTGAAATCCATTATAACGGAAAGCTTTCCAAAAAAAATCCAAAGACAATTACAGCGTATAAGGTTGTAAAATTGTTCTGACAAAATAAAAAGTCCGGGAGACCGGACTTTTATTTTTTGTGAAATTATACGAATTCAGGAGTAGAAAGATATCTTGAACCTCCGTCAGGGAAGATTACAACAATTTTCTTGCCTTTCATTTCTTCGCGTTTTGCAATTTCAGAAGCAGCAACAAGCGCCGCACCCGAAGAAATTCCGACGAAGATACCCTCACTTTCGGCAACCTGACGTGCAAAGCTGTATGCCTCATCACCGCTGACGGTAATTATTTCATCAATCAGTTCAGTTTTCAGTATTTCAGGTATAAAGTTTGCGCCGATTCCCTGGATTTTGTGCGCACCCGATTTTCCCTGAGATATAAGAGGTGAGGATGCAGGCTCAATGCCGACAATCCTGATTTCGGGATTTTTCTCTTTAAGGAATTCTGCGTTTCCGCAGATTGTTCCGCCTGTTCCGATTCCTGCAACGAAAACATCAACATCACCGTCAAGGTCGTTCCAAATTTCGGGAGCTGTTGTTTTAAAGTGTGCCGTTGGATTTGATGGGTTTGTGAACTGACCTGCAATAATGCTGTTCGGCAAAGCAGCGTTAAGCTCTTTTGCTTTTTCAACGCAACCTGCCATACCTTTTTCGCCCTCAATGAGTATAAGCTCAGCACCGTACGCGCTGATGAGCTTTCTTCTTTCTTCACTCGCGGTGTCGGGCATAATAATTATCGCACGGTATCCTCTTGCTGCCGCAATTGCCGCAAGTCCGATACCCGTATTACCGCTTGTGGGTTCAATAATAACCGAGCCTTCTTTAAGCCTGTCGTCGGCCTCAGCCGCATCAATCATTTCAAGAGCGACTCTGTCCTTGACGCTTCCTGCAGGGTTGAAATATTCGAGCTTGGCATAAATCTCTGCCTCAAGCTGATTCTTTTTGCAGAAATTATTAAGCTTCATAAGCGGAGTGTTGCCTACAAGCTCCGAAAAGTTGTTAAAAACCTTCATGGAAATCCTTCTTTTAATAAAATTTAATAAAATTGTAACACCTTGACCCGATTTGTCAAGTATAGTATTATATGACATAATAAAACAGTACTAATATTTTAAACAGGAAGTAATTTTATGCATAACTTTTTAGAAAAAATCAGAGTCTTTATGTACGGCAGAAACGGCATTGACAGACTCGGTATGTTTACTGTCTTTATGTATCTTCTTTTTAACGGAATAAAGATGTTTTTTACTTTCAACAGGCTTGTTTATTTTTCCTTGTGGGCGGTTGCACTTCTCTTTCTTGCTGTGTCCGTTCTGCGTTTTCTTTCAAAGAATCTTGAAAAAAGAAGATATGAAGCACAGCAGTTTGAAAATTTTCTTACGCGTATCCGTTTTCAGGATTTTGTACTTGTTATGAACAAAAAAATGAAAAGACTCGGAATAAGAATTTCTCAGATAAGGACGCACCGCTTCCGTACCTGCCCGCAGTGCGACAAGCATCTCCGCCTGAGCAAAAAACGCGGTGTAAGGCATATAACCTGTCCCGGCTGCGGCAGAAAAATTAAAACCTTTGTTTTATTTTAAATCTTATTGTAAGGGGTGAATGAAGTGTTAGGCTATATAAGAGCGCATAAACCTGAAATGAAGTTTAAAGACTATGAGCTTTATAAGGGTGTATACTGTACTCTTTGTAAGGCACTCGGTAAGCGTTACGGCTTCATTCCGCGATTCATCCTATCCTATGATTTTACGTTTTTCGCAATGGTAAGAATGGCTGTGCGAAGAAGTTGCCCCGGATTTAAACAGTCACACTGTTCTTTTAACCCTGCAAAAAAATGTCTTGACTGTAACCGTGACAATGAGGATATCGCATACACGGCGGATGTCACAATTCTTATGATGTACCATAAGCTGTGCGATAATATTCAGGACAGCGGATTTTTCAAAAGATTCTTTTGTAAGCTTATTATGCCTTATGCAAAGCACCTCTACAAAAAAGCCTGCAGAAGAACAGGCGACGTCAGCAAGGTGCTCGAAGAGCAGATGACACGTCAGCAGGAAATTGAAAAACGTAACGGAAATCTTGACGAAGCTGCTGATCCGAGTGCTGTTATGCTTTCGGAACTTCTTGTACATAATATTGAATGTGAAGATAAAGAATCGCTAAAAAAGTTCGGCTATATGGTCGGCAGGTGGGTTTATATTACGGATGCCGTCAACGATTGCGGGGACGATATCAAAGACGGAAGCTTCAATCCGCTGAAAAAACGTGCAGATGACGAAAACTTTACGGAATATTGCGAAGAAATGATGAATCTTACGATCGGCGAAGCTATTATTTTTTATAAAAGATTGAAAATTTTCCGATTTGATGATATATTAACCAATGTGCTTTATGACGGAGTTTATACCGTTACACAGAAAGTGCTGAAAAAAGGAGGCGCAGAAGATGAGAAATCCGTATGAGGTTCTTGGCCTTGAACAGGGTGCAAGCCTTGATGAAGTCAAAAAGGCATACAGAGAGCTTGCGCGTATTCACAACAACGACTATCAGAAAATGGATGAGCTCAATGCGGCTTATGATACAATTGTGATGAACTTCGGCAACAAAAACCGAAGCAACACTTATGCAAACAGAAACACTCAGTATACCTACGAGGCAAATACAACCGAAGGAACATCCGAATTCGGCGATATAAGAGCAAAGCTTAACGGCGGCAGAATTGATGATGCGGAAATGCTTCTTGACGGAATTCCGCACCAGCGCCGTAATGCCGAATGGTTTTACCTCAAAGGTACAATCCAGCACCGTCGCGGTTGGCTTGAAAGTGCGGCAGAAAGCTTTGAACGTGCCCATAATATGGAACCGCAGAACCCTGAATATACGGCAGCCTTCAAACAGCTCAACAGAGAAAAGAAGGGTCATTACCGTCAGGAAAGAAACACGAACACAAACAACGGTTGCTGTGACCCCTGCGGTTGTGACGGCTGCGATATCTGTACGGGACTCTGCTGTGCGGACTGTTGCTGTGAATGTCTCGGCGGTGACCTGATCCGTTGCTGTTAAGAGAGGCTTTCAGATGAACAAAACATTAAAAACCGCCATGGGCGGAATGTGTATTGCTCTTTCAACGGCTGTTATGCTTGCTTCCTCAATCCTGCCGTATTTCACATATGCTTTACCTGCAATGGCGGCGTTGCTTGTGCTGTTTATGTCTGTTGAGTGCGGATGGAAATGGGGCTTGAGTGTTTACTTCGGTACTGCCGTTGTCAGCGCTCTTGTTGTACCGGGCAAGGAAGCTGTCGGTATTTATATAGCGTTACTCGGCTATTATCCGATTGTCAAGCCGTTTTTTGATAAACCGAAAAAAGTAATATCGGCAGTTATAAAAATAATTTTCTTCACCGTTGTGACTGTTGCGGCATACAGTGTTATGATTTTTGTTTTCGGAATCTCAACCGAAATGCTCGAAGAAAGTGAAAAATACCTTCTGCCGTTTGTTGTCGTGCTTGGTATATTTGCATTTATGCTTTATGACAAAGCACTGATGATGCTCGAAATAGCATACTACAGAAAATGGCAAAGGACAGTAAGAAAGATTTTCAGAAAAAGATAAGGCACTCAATTGAGTGACTTAATTAATTTGAGGGGGATAAAATGTCGGATTCAATCAAAAATTTCACCAGGACAAAACGTGCCTGCTATTTTACATATCTCGCAATGGCGTCAGTTTTCAGCCTTCCGCCGTTGCTTTTTGTGACTTTTCGTGAAATGTACGGAATTTCATATACTCTTCTCGGAACTCTTGTGCTCACTAACTTCTGTACTCAGCTGATAGTTGACTTGCTTTTTACTTTTTTTACAAAGTATTTCGATCCTAAGCTGTCAGTAAGGGTTATGCCTCTTCTTACTTCATTGGGGCTTCTGATTTATGCACTTGTTCCGAATTTCTTCCCGCAGTATGCCTATTACGGACTTATCGTAGGAACAGTGATATTTTCTGTTGCCGCAGGACTTTGCGAAGTGCTTCTCAGCCCGCTCATTGCCGCAATTCCGTCTGAAACGCCTGATAAGGATATGAGTCTGCTCCATTCCCTTTATGCTTACGGAGTAGTAACAGTTGTCCTTATAAGCACAGCATTTTTTAAGCTTTTCGGCACAGAAAACTGGATGTATCTTACTCTTTTCTGGGCGGCACTTCCGATAATTTCTTTCGTTCTTTTCAGCGTTTCACCGATGCCTGAAATGAATCTTTCGCACGGAGAAAGCGAAAAAATGAAAAAACGTCACAGGGGAATGTACCTCTGCGTTCTCTGCATATTCCTTGGCAGTGCAGCGGAAAATACTATGACCAACTGGATTTCAGGTTATATGGAAAATGCCCTGAATATCCCGAAGGCAACAGGTGACGTGCTCGGAATGTTGGTTTTTGCGGTTCTTCTCGGTCTTGCAAGAACGGCTTATGCGAAGCGCGGTAAAAACATTACGAATGTCCTGTTTGTCAGTATGATCGGTGCTCTTGGGTGTTACCTTGTTGCAGGCCTTGTACCAAATGCAATCATCGCAACCTTTGCGTGTATCCTGACGGGACTTTGCACCTCAATGCTCTGGCCGGGTACACTTATCCTTATGGAAGAAAAATTCGATAACCCGGGAGTTACGGCATACGCTCTTATGGCGGCGGGCGGAGATTTCGGAGCTTCCGTAGCTCCGCAGATGCTTGGCGCGGTTGCCGATAAGGTTTCAGCGAGTGCGTGGGCGGCAGATTTTGCCCCGACAATATCCGTTACAGCCGAACAGCTCGGAATGAAGGTTGGTATGCTGACAGCGGCAATCTTCCCGTTGCTTGGTGTGGTTGTACTTCTGATAATTAAAAAGAAATTCAAAAAGGTAAGATAAAAAATACTCCTGACTGTGAAAAACAATCAGGAGTATTACTTTTTAAAACTCGAAATCAACAACGCACCTGTCAGTGATAACGGAATGAACAAATTCCTTTACCTTAAGATGCTCAGGATGCACCTGATATCCGTCAAGAGCTTCCTTATCCTTGAAAATTGAATATAATGCGAGGTCATAACCGTTAGGGTTAAAGTTAAAACCGACCTCCGCGCTGATAAGACCGTCTATCTTTCCGACAAGGGAAGAAAGGCGTTTTTTCATTTCTGTCATATTATCTTCTTTCTTTTCATCGTCTCTTACGTTCCAGAATACAATATGCTTAACCATATTAGACCTCCGATATGAATATTTTTAAATAATTATAGCAAAATAAAAACATATGTCAATGGAGATGATTCATTTTGAGAGCGAGCGGTATACTTCTTCCGATAAGTGCTTTGCCGTCCGATTACGGTATAGGTACGTTCGGCGAAGAAGCGTATGATTTTGTTGATTTTCTTTCCTCTTCACGTCAGCATTACTGGCAGATTCTGCCTTTAGGACATACAGGCTTCGGCAACAGTCCGTACCAATGCTTTTCAGCTTTTGCAGGCAACCCTTATTATATTGACCCGATGTTGCTTTTTCAGTCAGGTTATATCGAAGAAAAAGACCTTCCGTTTCAAAAGAATGACGGCAGAACAGATTACGGCAAGCTTTACAAAGAGAGACTCAGCCTTATCCTGAAAGCTGCCGATGCAGTGGATGTGAAGAGTGAAGATTTTACTTCGTTTGAAAAACAAAACCGTTTCTGGCTCGATGACTATTCTCTTTTTATGTCGGTTAAGGAAAGCCTTGAAATGAAATCTTTGAAGGATTGGGATGAAAAAATCCGTCTGCCCGATGAAGAAATGCTTGAAAGCCTGAAAATAAGATTCGGTAAGAGAATTCAGCAATGGAAAGCCGTTCAGTTTGTTTTTTACACTCAATGGAATAATCTTAAAAAATATGCAAATAAGAGAAATATTGAAATTATCGGTGATGTGCCGATTTATGTTTCTGCCGACTCGTGTGAAATGTGGCTTCATAACGAGCTTTTTATAACAGATGATGACGGTAATCCTGCACTTTATGCAGGCTGTCCGCCCGATGAATATTCACCGCTTGGTCAGTTGTGGGGGAATCCCGTCTACGATTGGATGCATCACCGCAAGGATAATTTTTCCTGGTGGATAGAAAGAATGAAGCAAACATCGGCTGTCTACGATATTGTCCGTATTGACCATTTCAGGGGCTTTGAAGACTACTATGCCGTGGATGCAACTTCGCAGGATGCAGTGCACGGCGAATGGTATAAAGGCCCGTCAAGGGAATTTATTGATGCTCTTAAAAGAAATATACCGGGGATAAGGATTATTGCCGAAGACCTCGGAAATATCACGGATAAAGTCCGTGACCTTCTTTGCTACAGTGATTTTCCGGGGATGAAGGTGCTGCAGTTCGGCTTTGAGGGTGCCGAGGAGTTCCTTCCGCACAGCTATACACGCCACAGCGTTGCTTATACAGGCACTCACGATAATCCGACGATGAAGCAGTGGTCGCTTATTTCAGATGATGCGGCACTGTCATTTGCCAAAAAATATCTTAATGTGAATAATGCAGAAAGTTTAGTCAATGATTGTATTAGAGCGTTATTTATGAGTGTCAGCGAAACCGTTATTATACCTATGCAGGACTGGCTGTCTCTCGGAAGTGAGGCAAGGATGAATGTCCCGTCAATTCCTTACGGAAACTGGGAGTGGCGCCTGATTGACGGTATGCTCACAGACGAGCTTGCGAAGAAAATCGCTGATATGACAAAGCTTTATTCAAGAGCCTTATAAGGAGGAAAAATGATGAAGAAAACAGTTGCTATTTTGCTTTGTGCCGTACTCATTTTTACACTTGCGGCATGCGGAACGAAAAACGAAACTAAGCCTGATAACCAGACGGCAAATGCAGGTAAAGTGTATTTCCTTAATTTCAAGCCTGAGGTTGCGGATATCTACAAGGAAATCGCAACAAAATATAAGGAAGAAACCGGTGTTGACGTCAAGGTTGTAACAGCCGCAAGTAATACCTACGAAACAACTCTAAAATCCGAAATTGCAAAGAAGGACGCACCGACGATTTTTCAGATTAACGGTCCTGTCGGCTATAAATCGTGGGCAAATTATTGCCTCGACCTGAGCGATACAAAGCTTTACAGCTACCTTACTGACAAAGATCTTGCCGTTAAAAATTCCGACGGTGTTTTCGGCATACCGTACGTTGTAGAAGGCTACGGAATTATTTACAACAACGCGATTATGGAAAAATACTTTGCCCTCAAGGATAAGGCTGTAAGTATTTCAAAGGCTGATGATATCAGGAGCTTTGAAACCCTTAATGCCGTTGTAACGGATATGACAAAGCACAAAAAAGAGCTTGGTATTGACGGTGTCTTTGCCTCAACCTCAATGGGAAGCGGAGAGCAATGGCGCTGGACAACACACCTTGCCAATGTACCGATATACTACGAAATGAAGGAAGAAAGCGACGATTCTCCGACGCTGACAACCCTCAATGCAAAGGATATCGATTTCAGCTATTCCGAAAATTTCAGAAAAGTTTTCGATATGTATCTCAACAACTCAACTACAAAGAAAGAGCTCCTTTCGGGCAAAACAGTTGACAATGCAATGGCTGAATTTGCTCTCGGCAAGGCGGCGATGGTGCAGAACGGAAACTGGGCATGGGAACAGATTTCAAACGTTAAGGGTAATGTTGTCAAGGCTGAGGATATAAAGTATCTTCCGATTTATATGGGTATAAAGGGCGAGGAGAAGCAAGGTCTTTGCATCGGTACGGAAAATTACCTTGCGATCAACAAAAATGCTACCGAAGCGGACAGAAAGGCATCAATCGCTTTTCTTGAATGGCTGTTTTCAAGCGAAACCGGCAAGAATTATGTTGTGAACAAACTGAATTTCATCGCTCCGTTCAATACCTTTAAGGATGACGAAAAGCCTGATGATCCGCTTGCTAAGGAAATTTTCAGGTGGATGGAAAAGGACGTGAACAATCTTGAATGGGCATTCAATTCATTCCCGAGTCAGCAGTTCAAGGATGATTTCGGCAATGCAATGCTCGAATACTCCCAGGGCAAAAAGGATTGGAAGCACGTTGAAACAACATTTAAGAACAGTTGGAAATCTGAACGTAAATAATATTTTGGAGAGGATAAAATGGCACTGAAAAAGTATTTTCCCATATTCGTTCTGCCTACACTTGCGGCATTCACGATAGCCTTTGCAGTGCCGTTTGTCCTCGGTCTGTATCTTTCTTTTACGGAATTCACTACGGTAGCGGATGCGCAATGGGTAGGCTTTCTTAATTATATCAGGGCTTTTTCTAACGACGATTTTCTCAATGCACTGTGGTTTACTGTGAGATTTACCGTTGTTTCCGTAATAACCGTAAATCTGATTGCATTCACACTTGCATCGATTCTTACCAAAGGCCTGAAAGGCACAAATATTTTCAGAACGGTATTTTTTATGCCGAATCTTATTGGCGGTATTGTGCTCGGTTATATCTGGCAGTTGATAATCAACGGTGTCCTGCAGATGATGGGTGTTACTATAACCTACGACCCGAAGTACGGCTTCTGGGGACTTGTTATCCTTATGAACTGGCAGCTTATTGGTTATATGATGGTAATCTACATCGCAGGCATACAGAATATCCCGACTGATCTTATCGATGCATCAAAGGTGGACGGCGCAAACAGGATGCAGACATTGCGCAACGTCACAATTCCGCTTGTTATGCCGTCAATCACAATCTGCCTTTTCCTGACATTGACAAATTCATTCAAGCTTTTTGACCAGAACCTTGCACTCACGGCAGGCGCACCGTCAAAACAGACGGCTATGCTTGCTCTTGATATCTATAACACGTTTTACAGCAGAATAGGCTGGGAAGGTGTCGGTCAGGCAAAGGCTGTGATTTTCTTTGTTATTGTTGCGGCAATATCCTTTGTTCAGTTAATGCTTACTCGTAAAAGGGAGGTTGAACAGTGAATACCGTTTCAGGCAGAAATACAGTTGTCAGAACTCTTCTTTATATCATTTTGATCGGTGCTTCTGCAGCCTTCCTTGCCCCTGTGATAATTGTTGCGGTCAATTCCTTCAAGGGTAAGTTCTATATCAGCGAAGAACCGTTTTCGTTGCCGGACAGCGAAACCTTTGCAGGGCTTGAAAATTACACAAGCGGACTGGAAAAAACAGAGTTCTTCTCCGCCTTTTGGTGGTCACTTTTTATAACCGTATTTTCAGTAATTGCAATCGTCCTTTTCACGTCAATGACAGCGTGGTACATCGTGAGGGTGAAAAACTTTTTTACTAAAGCTCTTTATTTCATCTTCATTTTTTCAATGATTGTCCCGTTTCAGATGGTTATGTTCACAATGACAAAAACGGCGGCTGAGCTTTCGCTTGATACACCGTGGGGACTTGTGCTGATTTATCTCGGCTTCGGTGCAGGACTTGCTGTTTTTATGTTCTGCGGATTTCTGAAATCCGTACCGCTTGAAATAGAAGAAGCGGCGATGATTGACGGCTGCAATCCCTTGCAGACGTTTTTTATGGTCGTTTTTCCTATACTCAAACCGACGGCGGTGACGGTTGCAATACTCAACGCGATGTGGATATGGAACGATTATCTTCTGCCGTATCTTCTCATAGGAAGCGAGTACAGGACGATTCCGATTGCCGTGCAGTATCTCAGAGGCGGTTACGGCTCCGTCGATATGGGTGCATTGATGGCGATGCTTGTGCTGTCAATTATTCCGATAATAATATTCTATCTTTTCTGTCAGAAATATATCATTAAGGGCATTGTTGCAGGCGCCGTGAAAGGATAAACTATGGCAAGTATCAGTCTTAAAAATATTTTTAAAATCTTTGAGGACGGCACCACGGCTGTCAATGATTTTTCTCTCGAAATAGAAGATAAGGAATTCATTATCCTTGTCGGACCGTCAGGCTGCGGTAAGTCAACGACTCTTCGTATGATTGCAGGGCTTGAAAGTATCTCACGCGGGGAGATGAAGATAGGGGACAGGGTAGTCAATAAAGTTGCGCCCAAGGACAGGGATATCGCAATGGTTTTTCAGAGCTACGCGCTTTATCCACATATGAGTGTTTATAAAAATATGGCATTCGGACTGGAGCTCAGAAAAGTGCCGAAGGCTGAAATCGACAGCCGTGTCCGTGAAGCCGCAAAAATTCTTGATATAGAGCATCTTCTCAAAAGAAAACCCCGTGCTCTTTCAGGCGGTCAGCGTCAGCGAGTCGCACTCGGAAGAGCGATGGTGCGTTCACCGTCGGTTTTCCTTCTTGATGAACCGCTTTCAAATCTTGATGCAAAGCTTCGTACAACGATGCGTACGGAAATCAAAAAGCTTCACAAAAGGCTTGGTACAACATTTATTTATGTTACCCACGACCAGACGGAAGCGATGACAATGGCAGACCGAATCGTTGTTATGAAGGACGGGGTTATTCAGCAGGTCGATACCCCGCAGAACCTCTACGATAAGCCGTTCAATATGTTCGTCGCAGGCTTTATCGGTTCTCCGCAGATGAATTTTCTCGATGCCCTTGTCAGTGTCAGAAACTCTCAGGTTTACCTCGTTCTTTCGCAGAACGAAATAAATGTAACGGGAGTTTTCGGTCTTGACGAAAGACTCCTCGGCTATGCCGATAAATTCGTAAAGGTCGGCATCCGTCCCGAAGATATAACGAATGATGAGGAATTTGTGAAAAAGAACGCGGATAAGCTGATTACCGCCGAGCTTGAAGTCAATGAAATGATGGGCAGCGAAACTTATCTCTATCTCGATTACGCAGATGAAAAGATAGTCGCAAGAGTACAGAATACGCAAAGCGAAAATGATACCGCACTTCTCGCAATCCGCACGGACAAAATCCACATCTTCGACCCGAACACAACGGTGAATATAATGCTGTGATAAAAAAGAAATAAAAGCTCCGAAAAGGAACTTTTATTTCTTTTATTTCTTCCTGTATTTGATTTTTTGTATAACATGATAAATGATGTAATATAAGCTGATGAAAGCACCGAGATACATAAATATGCCAATGAAAACAAACCCCGTCGCTTCCTTATCTAATAGTGCGATAGTTTTATCAAAATTAAGTAACTGTTCGTTGTTTACGTTAAATTCTACGACAGTGTTACTGTTAGGGTGTATAAGAAGATACAAATCATCATTCTTGCTGATTTTTGACAGTTCGTCTGTTATTTCGTCTGTTATTGAAACGCTGTCAATATAATACTTTTTGCTGTTTGAACAGTATATGGTTATTTCGCGCAGATGACCTTTTCTGTAATGAAGCTTGTAGTCATTCATTTGCGTGGTTACCTTGGTACAGGCGTTTTTGTCAACCTTTTCATTCCAAAATTGCATTCCGAATATAAATACAGACCCCACCGTTAAACCGAGAATAAAACACAGTATAGCTTTCACAAGACCAAGCGGTTCTGATTTCTTTCTCATAAGATTCCTCTTTCTTTTTTATCTTGTATATCTATATGTTATATTAAAATAGTGTTTTTGTAAATATTATAAAATGAGAATTTAACAGATAATATCAAATAACTGTATACGGTAGTTTTTTAAATATTTGAAATACAAACAACTTCGGGTTTGTAGAGTTGTTTTAAAATCGACATCGTAGGGGCGACCATCGGTCGTCCGCAAAAATGTGATTGATTTAACGGACGCGCAATGCGCGCCCCTACGAACCCAATCTCAAAATAACTACGTAGGGACGGGCGTCC
>JAZSPL010000012.1:0-10904 GCA_045537435.1 Acutalibacteraceae bacterium | reverse complement strand
GAACAAATTTAAAATTAACATCGTAGGGGCGACCATCGGTCGTCCGCGGAAATTCTGCTTAATTTAACGGACGCGCAATGCGCGCCCCTACGAACACGATTCAGGCAACTGCGTAGGGGACGACGTCCTCGACGTCCCGTTCAAATTCATTCTATTTTAACGGTCGATTCGTGAATCGACCCTACGTTTTTTATTTAAAACACACCGACAAACCCGAATTTATCTTAACAAAAAGGTGATAAAATGAACATTGCTTCAAAATTGTTACTCGGCACCGTTGGTACGGTTGCAGGATATCTTACCGTGACGGCGGGTGCATATCTTCCGTTTGTTATAAGCGATGCCCGGAAAGGCTACCGCGACGATTGCGACTATCTTCTTATTTTGGGTGGCCGTGTAATCGGCGAAGAAACACCAAGCCCTCACCTGCTTGAAAGAATCAACGTTGCCGCAGAATACCTTAAAGAAAACACAAAATGTTTTGCTATCCCTTGCGGTGGTTGCTTCCGCGACGGACAGAAAAAGAGTGAAGCACAGATAATAAAAGAACATCTTATCAAACTCGGCATTGATGAAGAACGTTTTGTTCTTGAAGATAAATCAACAACTACGTTTGAAAATTTCGAGAATGCTTTTGAAGTTGTTAAAGCTCACTCAGGCAAAAATCCGAACGAATTCAACGTTGCTTTCCTTTCGTCAGATTACCATCTGCGCAGAGCAGGAATAATTGCAAAGCGTCGCGGTTTTGAAAAAATCGGCAAGGTTAGCTGTGAAAACAAAAAGGGCAGAATACAAAATTATATCAGAGAATATTTTGTTGCTTACGAGCTTTTAGAAAAAGATAAAAGATAAATATCAACCGAGGTTTACATAAAAATTTCCTTTTTGTAAGCTTCGGTTGATTGTTTTGTATTTAGTCTTATGATAAATCCATACTGCGGTGAGATATATGTTTATTATGATTATAAGTATATTCATATATATGCTTTCGTTATTTATCGGCAATATTTATTAAACTTGTAAATATTTTAAAATATGATATAATACCTATGTTATTTCAAAGGAGGGTTTTTATGGCTGACAAATCAACGACCATGAAAAAATACATGAAAAAGTCAGAGATTGCCACTTTCGGTATCGGTCTTTTCGGTGTTGCACTTATGACCGGTTGGATGCCTGACTACACAGCTACATTTTTTGCGGACTTTGCTTTCAAGGGCAAGGGTTTCGACAGCGACGTAATGTCCAATGCAATTTCAATCGTTTTCCTTGTTGCAGGTATCGTCGGTGCCGTATGTGAGCTTGTTATCGGCTATCTCGTAGACAATACACGCACAAAGCTCGGCAAGGTTAAGCCGTGGATAGGCTTTGGCGTTATTCCCTTAGCTATTATTTCTTTACTGGTTTTCGTTGCACCTGACACAAACAATCAGACTCTTGCAATTGTGTGGATGTTCGTCATCTTTTCACTTTACACGGCTTTCAGCTGTGCCGTTGAAAGTCCGAGCAACTGCTTCGGCTCTCTTTGCTCCCCTAACCCGTCGGAGAGATCAACAGCAATTTCAATTGCAAGCTTCCTTCGCTCTGTCGGTCAGAGTGGCGGTATGGTCGTTATCCTCGTAGTCGGTCTTATTATGAAAGCAGCTATGGGCGAGCAGCAGTACAAAAACGCAGAAGCTCAGGGACTTGACCTCCTCATAGCAACGGCTGTATGTGCGCTCGGACTCATCCTTTTTGTTATGATATTCTTCACAAACAACGAGGAAAGAGTTCCTTTCACGCAGGAAAAAGTTTCTCTTAAAGATGCAGTTAAAGTTGTTTTCACTCACAAAAATCTTCTTATGGTTTCGCTGACCAAGCTCGCAGGTTTCGGCCGTGGTGTTTACGGTACGGTTTCACTTTACATAGCAATTTACCTTCTTGGCTCAAAGGACCTCAAGCTTGCACTTCTTCTTCCGATGGGTATCGGCACAGCCGTCGGCACACTTCTTGTAAACATTGTACTCAAGAAGTTTTCGACTAAAAAGACTTTCATCCTTTTCTGCATTTACGGAGCATCCTCGCTTTCAATCCTTTTCCTTGTTTCGAAAGGAATCGGATTTAACAGCGGACTTATCATCCCGTTCCTTATTCTCAATTTCTTCTGCGGTCTTCAGCACGGCAATACAAACGTTACACCGAACATTATGATTGCGGACTGCGTTGACGAAATAGAATACAAAACAGGTAAACGTCAGGAAGGTCTCGCTTATGCTGGTTACGGTCTTTTCTCCAAGGTTGCTTCTGCTTTTACAAAGGCTCTCGGTCCATGGCTTCTTTATACATGGTCAGGCTACCTTGCATCAACCGACGCTAACATAGCATATGCTGCGCAGAGTGACGCAACACTTGACAAAATCCTTATGATTTACACAATTATTCCTGCGTTCTTCGTTGTTATGCAGGCAGTGCCGATTTTCTTCTACGATATGGTCGGCGAAAAGAAAGAAACAATCACCAAAGCTCTCATCGAGCGACGTGAACAGAACGCTGCAGAAACAATTTAAGGAGGCGGTATTATGGCAAATAACAAAACATTCAACGTAAAAATATACGCTATAGTCGCTTTCTTTGTTGTTGCGGCACTTCTTGCGAGCATCACTGCAATCACTTTCAGCAGTAAATACACAGGATTTAACCCCGATAAGGTTGCAGTAGCTTATGTTGAAAGCATCGTAAACCGCGGTGACGGATACAATGCATATAAAAATTCTCTCATCAGCAAGAATTATAAGTACGGTGATTACATCCGTGAGTATTATATGTATCCCGTGATTTATGCTGAGTGTGGCTATAACCCCGGCGACGACACAAAGGAGCTTAAGGGTTACAACAACGAAAGCTATATGTCAGACAAGACAAAAAATGATGACGGTACACTTGCAGGCAAGGTTATTGAAACTATGTATCCCTTCTACACGGAACTTATCGACCAGAACAAAGGTTGGGACAATTACGACGTCATTTTCAAAAAATACTTCAATAAGCTTACCGAGGTACGTGAAGACGTTTTCGGCGACAAGTACATGACAGATGAAATTATGTTCACTGCACTTGAAGCAAACGTTGCGGCATACGGTGACTCTCTTACAGGTACCGAGGAAATTATCGATGAAAATACCGGACTTAAAACAAGCGAAAAAACAATCGGTGTTTATGAAAAGAAGTACGGTGAAGATTATAAATTTACGTACTCTGTAATTAAGGTATCTGAATATAACAACGTCGAAGGTTACAAAAAAGCTCTTGCAACAAAAGATCTTGAAAGCTACAAAATTTCAGCTGACGATATCAAAGAAGCTGCAGGCGTAGCAGTCGAAGTCAAAGTCGGTGATAAGACTGTTGCGACAATTAGCGTCAATGTTGTCAAAATCGGCAGCACGTGGTACGTTGATAACTTCAACACACATACCGAAAAGCTTCATCACATCACAAAGTAAACTTTTCCGGGGGTTGAGGATATGTCCGAACTTAAAAGCTACATTGAAAGAATTTTTGAAAGTAACGTGCAGAAACTTGTTATAAGCAAGCCTGCAAGCAAACAATCTGAATTCAAAAAAATTACGGTTAATCTTATGCCTAAGTTTTATCAGATTGCAAAGTATACTGAAAAGCAGGTTTTTCACGAAAATATTACTGCTGACAAAATTGCTGAGCGTTGCTTTGAGATTATGGACGGCAGTTTTCAACAGCTCAATTCGTGGAGTGACGAAAAAGAAGCCTACATAACCATTTCAAAAAAAGGAAAGATTTTTTATAAAGAGAAAAAGCTCTCTGCCGCTTCACCGTGCCCTACTAAAGTTGAGCACAACAGAAAGAAGCAATATCTTCTCCCTGAGGGTGAAATCATTGAGCCACTTGTTGATATGGGTATATTCACAAAAGAGGGCAAGGTTGTACAGTCCATGTACGACAAGTACAAGCAGATTAACCGTTTCATCGAGATAATTGACGATTCAATCCGTCAGCAGGACTACAAAAAGCTCAACATCATAGACTTTGGTTGCGGTAAATCTTACCTTACTTTCATCGTTTACTATTATCTTACAGAAATCAAAAAGATTGACGCGACAATCATCGGACTTGACCTGAAGAAAGATGTTATCGAAAAATGCAACAAGGCTTCTGAAAAATACGGCTACAAAAATCTCCGTTTTGAGCTTGGTGATATCAACGGCTATAAATGTCCGTTTGATGTTGATATGGTAATTACTCTTCACGCCTGCGACACAGCGACAGACTTTGCACTCTACAATGCAATCAACTGGAATGCAAAGATGATTTTTTCCGTCCCCTGCTGTCAGCACGAGCTGAATTCACAGATTGAAACTGATAATCTTTCAATTCTTACACGTTACGGAATTATTCAGGAAAGATTTTCTGCGCTTCTTACCGATTCGATAAGAGGAAACCTGCTTGAATACTGCGGATATAAAACACAGCTTCTTGAATTCATCGACTTTGCACACACACCGAAAAACATTCTTATCCGCGCAACACTCAAGCAAAACCCGACAAAAGCTTCAAAAGAAAAAGCTCTCTGCGAAGTGCAGAAAGCTATTGAAGAATTCAATGTAAATCCTACTCTTTACAAACTTCTCATAAAGTAAAAATGAGCTGTCAGCTGACAGCTCATTTTTCATTTTACTGCTTTATATGTAATACCGTAACCTCTTGAATACACAATTTTCGAAGTATAGCTTCCGTTTTTGTATTCGGGGATATTCACGGGAAGCTTTCCGCTTGCACCGAAAACACCGAGTGCAACTTCAATACCTGCAACAATATTCGGTCCGTAGGCATTCTTTGAATCCGTAACACCGCCGACAAGAGCCTCCGTCGGGTCAACTGATGAACCTTTACAACCGTAAACAGCAATTACGGCATCCGCTTTCGGATAGGATTGCACATCATACGGTTTATCAACAGACTGCACAACCGTAGTTTTGCCCTGTGATTCAGCATAGTCAACCACCGTCAGCACATATGAAGACTCCCAGCTTTTGCCGTTCATCTTGCTTGCCTTGGTTATTTCAGAATTAATGATGATTATATCTGCCGAATTGATTTTGCTTTTATAAGTATTAAGCGTTGATGAACTGTTAAAGCGCACAACCTCAACTTGAGCATTGCTCGGAACAATTCCTGCATCTTTAGCCCTGTTCCATCCCATTATCATCTGCGCTTTTTCATTATCGTAAGGAACAAGCATCAGCACCCTTGTGTTGCTTTTTATTTTCAGTGGAAGAGTATTGTTTTTATTCTGCACAACAGTAACAGCTGCTGCGGCAATCTGACGTTCTTTTTCTCTGTTTGCCTTACACCCAACCGTGTTCAGTGCATTATCAAGGCTGTAATTTTCTGCCTTCCAAGTCATAATACCGTTATCGGTTTTTACTTTAAGAATTCTTTCGACAGCATCGTTGATTCTTGACAGCGGGATTTTGCCTTTGTTTACGGCATCAATTACACCGTTGATTATTGCATCAAGGTTTTTAAGGTCGCCGAGGTCACTTAATTCGCACGGCATGCAAATCATATCCACTCCTGCGTTGATTGAATTCACAACAGCTTCAACGGGTTTCCAGCTTGCCGTAATTCCTGCCATATTCATAGCATCCGTTACTACGATACCCTTAAATCCCATTTTATTTTTGAGCAGCCCCGTAATAATATCATCGGACATTGTTGCAGGCAAGGACTCCGCCTTTCCCGTTTTCTGCGAAACGATTTTGTCCTTTTCCAGCTGCGGATATAAAATGTGTGCAGTCATAATCATCTCTATACCCTGCTTGATTGCAACTTCGTAGGGCTTGAGTTCACAATTCTGCAAGGTAGAAAGTGATTTATTTACAGTCGGCAGGCCGTAATGTGAATCCGTTGCCGTATCACCGTGACCCGGAAAATGCTTCGCGCAACCGATTACACCGTATTCCTTCATTCCGCTGATTGTTGCTGATGCCATATTTCCTATCATCTCAGGGTCATCACCGTAAGAGCGAAGTCCGATTACGGGATTGTTTGCGTTATTGTTCACGTCAACCACGGGAGCAAGATTTGTGTTGATACCGAGCACACTCAGCTCACTGCCGATAATCTGTCCCGCCGTTTTTGCATATGCCGTATTGCCCGTTGCGCCGAGAGCCATATTGCCCGGAAGTGCCGTACCTGTACCAAGGCGGTATACCGATCCACCCTCCTGGTCTGCACTGATGAGCATCGGGATTCCGCCGCCTTCCGTCGCAGCTTTCTGCATCTGCATTGTCAGTTCATACGATTGCTTTGTGTCGGTGAGATTCTGTGCGAAATAAATTACGGCTCCGAAGTTGTAGTCACGAAGAATTCCTTCCACCTGACTGTTCATTACGGTGAATCCTTTTCTTTCGATTTTATCCGAAGTGTTTTCGTCCCAATATCTGAAATCCACCATAAGCATCTGCGTTACCTTGTTTCGCAAAGGCATATTTTCAACCGTCCATTTCAGCGGATTTTTAACACCTACGGGCACAAGCTGAATTAAAGTTGAAAGAAGCAACATAATTGTTGTAATAATTTTTACTATTAACACTTGCTCACCACCTTATCTTTGAAATCAGTATACATCAATATTTTTTTGTTAGCAAGAGCAAAGAACAAAACCACACAGACAAAACTCGTCCGTGTGGTTTTAACCGTTTGAAAATTATTCGCAGATTTCTTCAAGATAAGCTGCCATTTCACCAACTGTTTTATTGTTAAGAAAATCAACTGCCTTGAGTTCAACGCCGAACTCATTTTTGATATCGCCCACAAGACACATTGTGTCGAATGAACTTAATCCGAGATCAAGCTTAAAACTGTCTTCACTCTTGATTTCGTCAGCTTCAACGTAGTTTTCAAGGATTTCAACAAGTGATTCGAACTTGGACATTCCGGTTTACCGTTCCTTTCTGCATCTTTAAGTGCGATTCTTTCAAGTATTTCCCCAACTGTTATATCAGGATTTTCAGCACCAATCAAGAGAGTGCGCTTAATTTTTTCAAATAAAATTTCAAGATCATAGCCCGCCTCCGGCTCAGTCCTGTATTCAAAAATAAAATCAAAACCTTCGCCTATTGTCCTGTGCTTGACTGTCACATAAAGCGGAATCATCGTTGCACCGTTATTGTACCAGATGCTCTTTGCTGTCTTTTCCATTTTTTCGTCAATAGACGTCATCTTCATAAGAGGCTGATACGAAAGACAGAAGCTGTCGTATGTTGAGTCAAACTTTGCTTCCTTCGGCATAGACTTGTGTCTTTCCTTAAGTGTTTCAAGGAAGCTGAGATTTGAGTGAAGATACATTTCGTTCTGTACTTCCGAAATCTTATTTACTGCCTGAGTAAAAGTTTCCTCGGGAGCAATAATACTTCGCATCGGCATAAAGTTAATTCTCAAACCGCCTGATTTCTTTTCTGCAATTGTTCCGCGGCGGTTGATAATCATTTTAAATGAAACGTCCTGCTGATTATCATTGAAGCAGGAAAGTGCCGTTCTTACACCCATTGAAATCACGGAATTAATTGAAAGTCCGTTCTCTTCGCAAAGCTTCATAACCTTCGCACTGTCTCTGTCACTCATGCTGAATTTCCTTGCATGAGCATCAGGTGTACCTGAATGAATGTCTGCATAACGTTTATCAAACTGCTTCTTTTGCTGTTCTTTAAGTCGGTTTTTAAGCAAATAGTCCGTGAAAATCGGCTCTTTTGTTTTTGCAAGAGAATCGAACCAATATTTTTTATCAACCTCGTGCTGCTCAGAAGCAAGATATTTTAACTCGTTTTCAAGAACAGGGATATACGGACGCATAGGCTTCGGGTACGGTGTACCCTTTGTTTTGCTGTTATAGATTTCAAAGATATCATTTATAAAAACTTTAACAGAATAAGCATCCATTGCAAGGTGCTGGATTCGCATAAACAAGCCATGGTAGCCTTTTGCAAATTTGATAATTGCGATTCTGTGAAGCTCACAGTTGAACATCGGGATATTCTGTCTTGAGAAAGCCGTAAGCTTTTCTTCAGCCTCTTCAACCGTCATCTCGGTATAGTCCCAATTTTCGACTTTAAGTTTGCTTTTTTCCGTAACGTACTGTAAAATATTAACTTTACCGTCTTTCACAAAGCGAAGGCGCATTGTGTCGCAACGCTCAATTGCTTCATAGATTGACTCTTTCATTAACGCAACGTCGAAGTCACCCTTCCAATAGTAGCCGCAGCCGATATTATTTACCGGATAACCTGAACCGTATTTGAGTGACATAAGATACATCATTTGCTGAGAGCTTGAAATGGGATAGGCTATAACATTTTTCCCGTCAGGTAATGTTTTGACTATCATTTATTTTCGTCCTCCTCAAAATTGAAGTAATTTCTTTTGATTTTTCCCGTTGACGTTCTTTCAAACGGATTTTCTCTGAGTCTGAAGGTATGGATTTGTCTGTCTGTATTAAGAGTTGAATTAACTCTGTCCACAATTTTTTCAATTTCCGCTGAAATCTCTTCCTGTGACATTCCGATTGTAAGCTGGTCATCGGGATAAACTTCAGCAACCATTGTATCCTTTTCAGCAAATACGATTATTTCTTTAACGATACCGTCATCAACAAACTTGTTTTCAATCTCTTCGGGAGAAACGTTTTCACCGTTTGAAAGAATGATAAGATTTTTCTTTCTGCCGACAAGGTAGACATGTTCGTTTTCAATATATCCGAGGTCACCTGTATGGAGGTAACCGTCCTCAGTAAAAGCTTCCGCTGTTCTTTCAGGCTTCTTGTAGTAACCGAGCATAACCGAGGGACCTTTGACCTGGATTTCACCGTCAACAACCCTTACATCATCAACACCGTGAAGAACACCGTTTGAATATTTATTGTCCTCTGAGAAATCTGATGTTGTGATTCGCGGACTGCATTCGCTCATTCCGTAGCCCTGACGAGCTGTGATTCCGTAGTTTGCAAATTCATCAATCAACGCTCCGCTGAGAAATGCACTTCCTGCGATAATTCTTGTAAAATTCTTACCGACAACAAGTTCTGCAGCTTCACGCTTTGAAAGTTCAGGATGCTTCCTTTCCGAAATCCTGATTTTTGTAAGAACTGATTTACAGATAAGCGGCACCATTCTTGCAACCGTAGGCTCAAAAGCAAGTAAATTTCTGTAAAGGCTGATAAGCGCACCGTTAAGGCAAATCGTGCTTCCGTCATAAAGATTCTTAAGCACGTCACAAGCATAACAAAAGACGTGATGCATCGGCAAAAGAGAAAGGTTGACTTCATCATCTCTTGATTTGTAAGAATCGTAGCAGGAGTTGGCAGCAAGATTGCCGTTTGAAAGCATAACACCTTTTCGCTCTCCTGTTGTACCTGATGTGTAGATAATAAGAGCACACTCGTTGGGGTCAATTTCAATATCAGAAAGAGATGCATATTCTGAATCCGAAGAATATTTTGAAAAAACTTTTTCAAACCAATGCCAATCGCCGAGCGATACAATCTGACGTAACCGTCTGTATCTTTTTCCGATTTCATCAGCTTTTTTTGAAAACTCTTCCTCACAGAAAAGCATTTCAATATCAGCATCCTCAAAAAGCTGACAAGCCTCATCAACAGAGATATTCGGATCAAAGGGCACAACAACATTTCCGCTGCAAATCATACCCGTAAGACAAGCTATATATTCGTAACTCGTTTTGCCTATGAACGCGATATGCATTTTTTTCTTTTCGATTGTTTTTATATATCTGCTTACCGCAAGGCAATCTTCCTTGAATTCAACAAAGCTTTTTCTGCACATTTCAAAATCTCTGAAAAATCTGCAAAAATCTTTATCGCCGTATTCTTTTGCTGCAAAAATGACAAGGTCTTTTACTGTTGAAATACCCTTTTTCAACTCGTCACTTCCCTAATTTTTGTTAGATAATAAACACTTAAAATTTAATATGTTTCGCAAAAAAGTAATCGCTTCTCTGTGCAAAGTACAAATTAACCTATTTTAAATAATTGTATTACTTTCATTTGTTTTTGTCAAGAAAAAAAGTCTTACAGTATAGTAATACCATAAGACTTTTTGTCAGTTATTCATTGTTTTCAGTGTATTTTTCCGCCTGTAAACGGAACATATACGCGTATTTTCCGTCAAGCTCCATAAGCTCATCGTGACTTCCCGACTCAACCACTCTACCGTTTTCAAGCATAAGAATACGGTCTGCGTGACGGGTTGTTGAAAGCCTGTGAGAGATAAAAACAACCGTCCTGTCCGTGCAGGTTTCGCTGATTGCTTTGTTCAGCTCATACTCTGAAACAGGGTCAAGGTTTGCCGACGGCTCATCAAGGATTATGTACGGACAGTTTTTGTAAAACGCTCTTGCAATTGCAATTTTCTGCTGTTCACCGCCCGAAAGCACAGCACCGTCATTGTCAAATTCTTTCGTCATAATGGTGTTCATTCCATTCGTGAGGGAGCTTACCTTATCCCATACGCCGGCACATTTAAATGCACGCTCAGCTGTTTCATCAGGATTATCGAACTTTTCGCCCATAAGCACGTTATCCTTGACAGACATTGCCATAACCTTATAATCCTGGAATGCGGCGGAGAACTGCTTTCGGTAGGCTTTGAGATTGTACTCCTTTATGTTTATGCCGTTGACCAGAATTTCACCGCTTGTAGGATCGTAAAGTCTGAACAATAGTTTTATGATAGTGGACTTACCTGCGCCGTTGTGACCGACAAGCGCGCAGACCTTATCACCCTCAATCTTAAAGGAAAGATTATTTATAACAGGCTCATTTTTCTTGTATTCAAAGCATACGTTCTTAAACTCGATAGAGCGTATCTTTTCAGGCA
>JAZSPL010000051.1:0-5785 GCA_045537435.1 Acutalibacteraceae bacterium | reverse complement strand
AACGGTCTGATAAAGAGTGAACAGCGTTTCGTCCGCGTTTTCTGCACGAAGGTGACAGATTATTTTTCCGTCAGCAAGCTGTAAAGCGTGAGGTTCATAGAAATAGATATCCTTGAATTCGTCGTATTTGTAAATTCCGAGCTCACCGCGGAGTGTCATTTCTCCTGTTTCGGTGTTGACAACGTGTGCCTCAATATGGTTGTGGATGCCAAGCCTTCTGCCGACCCACAAAACGGTTCCGTCATTAAGCACGGCAGGTCCGTGCGGTGACGAAACGGGAGATTTATATATTCTGCCAAAGGTTTCACCGCAGTCGTTGCTGATTCTGAAGCTGATCCCCAAAGCCTCAGCCTCGTCTTCCGCAGAAACGGAGTTTATGTAATCAAAGCATTCCTGAGTCTGCGGCATATTTTCTCTTTGAAATTCAAGTGTATTGTTAAAAGAAGTTGCAATAAGACCGCTTCTGCCAAAGACGGTAAGTCCGACATCTCTGTCATCAAGCACAGTGTCAAAAACGGGAACAGGCTTTGTGTACGTTTCGCCGTTATCTTCACTGAAGGCTAAAACACCCTTGCCAAACGGACAGATATGCTCAACACGGTAACCCGAAGCACCAACGCAGATTTTTCCGTTCTGAAGCTTCGCAACAGTCGGCCAGGCAAAATATGCGTGGTGGCTTTCTGTGTTCGTCATAACAATTTTTGGTGAACCGATTAATTTAATATTCAAAAAAAAATCACCTCTTCGAAAAGCATAGAATTATTTTATATAATTATAATATTTGTGTCAAGATTCTGACGATTAGTTTGACTTGACAGTTTAGACAATGGTATAATACGATTACTAAGTTGAAATACGAGGTGCGTTATGAAAAATCTCAGTATAAAACAGCTCCTTGATGCGCAGTTCAGGGTGAGTGCGGAAAGTCCCGTGCTCAAACCGTTTGACGGCTCTTTCGTAGTTGCTGACCCGTCTCTTCTTACCCCTGACGTAAGCCACGACGGGAAATGGCATATGTTTTTGCACACGACGCTCGCTGTTTATCATTTTATCAGCGATGACGGCATAAAATTTGAAAAGGTGCAGAAGGTTGTCGGCAGGGCGATGCGCCCGAACATCAACCGCGTGGGCGATACATATTATCTTTTTTACGAAAGAACACGTCCGCTTTTTATGAACGCGCTGAACGTTGTGAATGCGGTCAGGTGGAATTCGGAGATTTATGTTGTTCAGAGTGCTGACCTTGTGAATTGGTCAAAGCCGAAACTTGTTCTCGGCAATACGAAAGATTTTGAAATCAGCGAAAGAGGAACCGCACTTTCAAATCCGTTTCTTCTGCAGGAAGACGGAATCAACAGGCTTTATTATTCCTGCGGAATGACGTATATCGACGACTGCAAATTCTGTGAGCCGACACACATCAGCTACGCGGAAAGCAAACAGATAACGGACGGATATATTGCTGCCGAAAAGCCGTTGATTTCACCCGATAAAAACAATCCGTATCTCAATCTTTGCAGCGGATGCCTTAAGGTTTACAAGCTCAGCGACGGTTACATCGGTGTACAGAACGGACTTTATGAAAAGGACGGTAAAAGCCACTCTGCAATCTTTCTTATGTCCTCGTCCGACGGACTTGATTTCAAGTTTGAAAAGATGTTGGTTGAACCCCATGTTGTTGACGGCAAGGACTGGATGAAGCAGTTTGTTTATGCAAGCCACCTCGTACGTCACGGTAATAAACTCCGTCTTTACTTCAATGCAAGGAATACCTCAAACCCGATTCTCGGACGCGAATGTATCGGATTTGCAGAAGCGGAAATCTGATTCTTATAATTCTGAACAGGAATTTTGTGGCGTTAACAGCAAGCGATTTGTTCACAATTCACAAAAATATACAGATGCAATTGGTGAATATACGCTTTATAGTATAAAACTCTTGCAAAAATGACGTAAATAGGTTATAATATTCCAAATCTTTAAAAAAGTCCTTTGAGGGGCTTTGAAAAATTTTTAAACGGAGGTTTTTAAAATGAAGAAAAAAATAGCTATCGTTGTTTCAGTTCTTCTTGTTTTCGCAACTCTTCTTTGCACAGCTTGCGGTAACAAAGAGCCCGAAGCAGAAACACCGCAGGAAGGCCTTTCATCAGTTGAAATCAACGTAGGTACAGGCGGTACAACAGGTACATACTATGGCTTCTGTAACACAGTTGCTACAACTCTTAACGAAAAAGTAGGCGCTAAGCTTAAGGTTATGTCTTCAGGCGCTTCAAAGGCTAACATCCTTGATATCGATGACGGTGTTGTTGATATGGCTATCGTTCAGAACGACGTTATGGACTATGCTTACAACGGAACATCTCTCTTCGAGAAGGACGGCAAGTTCACAAGCTTCTCAACTCTCGGCGCAGTTTATGCTGAAGTTTGTCAGGTTATCGCAAGAGCTGACTCAGGCATCAAGACAGTTGCAGACCTCAAGGGTAAGAAGGTTTCAGTAGGCGACAGCGGTTCAGGTGTTGAATTCAACGCACAGCAGATCCTTGGCGCTTATGATATCACATTCGAAGACATCAACAAGCAGAACCTCAGCTTCCAGGCATCAGCAGATGCTCTTAAGGATGGCAAGATCGATGCATTCTTCTGCACAGCAGGTGCTCCCACAGTTGCAATCACAGACCTTGCAACAACAACTGAAATCGTTATTGTTGAAATCGACGCTGAACATCTTGCAGCTCTTCAGAAGGATTACGGCTTCTACGCTGAGTACAAAATCCCTGCAGGCACATACAAGGGTGTTGACACTGACGCAACAACAGTTGCAGTTAAGGCAACATTCATCGTAAGCAACGACCTTTCAGAGCAGGTTGTTTATGAGCTTACAAAGGCTATCTATGAGAATAAGGACGAATATGCACACGATAAGGCAAAGGAAATGAGCCTTGAATATGCAGTTTCAAGCGTTTCTGTTCCGTTCCATCCCGGTGCTGAAAAATATTTCAAAGAGGTTGGCGCTATTAAATAATGAGCCAAAAGCTTTCGAATAAATCAAGAAAGTTAATCGCAGCAGCCGTTCTGATGATTTTCATTACAGCGGCTGCTGTTTCTTTCAAAGCTCTGTCAACAGATTATCTGGTTTTATACGATTCTGATACCGGAAAGACTCATATGACCGTTAAGGCAGAGGAAGGGATGATGTTTTCGGTGGAGTTTATCCATTCCGTAAACCAGACCCCTTTGAGAGATACTTATATAATTGAAAATGGAGAGATCCGTGCACATTCCACTCTTTACCGTTCTTTCGGTGCCGGGGTGCAGACAGCACTTGAGGGCGACCAGAAAATGACCTTTGACGATGAGGGGAATATGATTATAACGGGTTTTGACATAACGTATGACCCGTTGAGGTATATTGTCGGAACGGTTTCTGACCATATACTTACTCTGGACGGCGAGGAAATCAGCCTGCGCGATACCTGCGGAAGGAACGCAAGGGTGGTTTTTGAAATCGTCACAGGATTCGAAATTCTGACGAAAGGACTGTAACAGATGTCAGATGTAAACACAAAGCCCATCACCATGTCGGCTGATGAGGACGAAGTTATTGACGTTGACCAGTTGATGGCGGACTTTGACAAGGAGTCAAACACCCGTCACTTTAAAGGTATATTTGAAAAGATTATTAAAATCGCGATGATTCTTTTCTCTGTCTATGTAATGTTCGACGGTTGGACAGGTACAATGGAGGAAAGACAGAAAATGTCGTGGTTTATAGGTATTATCGTCTTTATGGCGTTTATTATCTATCCCGTAAGAAAGAAAGAAAAGAAAAGAATCAACCACGTTCCGTTCTACGATTATATTTTCGCGGCTGTCGGCGCAGGTTCATTCTTCTACTATGCAATAAATTGTCAGGCGATTGTTGACAGAGCTTCAAGAATCAACGAGCTTGATATCGCAATTGCGATTATCGGTACGGTGCTTCTCTTTGAAGCTTGCCGACGTGTTGTCGGTCTTCCGATTGTCTGCGTTTCGGCGGCGTTTATCGCATACGCTTTCATAGTAAACGATACGAAGTATCCGTTGCGTATGATTATGTATAAGCTTTTTTATACAACGGAAGGTATCGCAGGCACACCGCTTAATGTCTGTGCTTCATTTATCGTATTGTTCATTATTTTTGCTTCATTCCTTGAGCAGTCGGGTATCGGCGCATTCTTCGTTGACCTTGCAAACTCAATTGCAGGTAAGTCAACAGGCGGTCCGGCTAAGGTTGCTGTTATCTCAAGTGCGATGGAAGGTATGTATTCAGGCTCTTCTGTTGCAAACACAGTCGGCAGCGGCTCCGTTACAATTCCCACAATGAAGAGATGCGGTTACAAGCCCGAATTTGCCGCAGCGGTTGAGGCAGCTGCTTCAACAGGCGGACAGATTATGCCCCCGATTATGGGTGCTGCCGCTTTCCTTATGACTGAATATACGGGCTTGCCGTATGCACAGATTGCGATTGCCGCAATTCTTCCTGCCGTTCTTTACTTCACAGGTATCTTTATGATGATTCACTTTGAAGCAAAGAAGCTCGGTCTTAAGGGTCTCCCGAAGGAATCAATTCCGAATTTCTTCAAGCTTGTTTTCTCAAAGGGCTACCTTCTTCTTCCTGTTGTTGCTCTTGTTGTTGCAATGAACAACTTCTCTCCTGCAAAGTCAGCAATTCTTGCTATCTTTGTTGCAATCGGAGTTAAGCTTATTGAAGGTATTGTAAAATCAATCGCACACAAAAAGTTCGAAATGGACTTTGAAATTTATTTCCGTTCTCTTGCAAACGGAACAAAGAATGCAATCGGCGTTGCTCTTGCCTGTGCAGTTGCAGGATGTATTTCCGCAATGGTTCAGCAGACGGGTCTTGCAAATGTGCTTTCTTCACTCGTTCATTCTGCGGCAGGAATTCACCCGATTTTCGCACTTCTTCTTACGATGCTTATGTGTATCGTTCTCGGTATGGGTGTTCCGACAACGGCTAACTACGTTATCATGGCATCAATGGTTGCTCCGATTCTTATGAACAGCCTGAGCATTCCCGTTCTTGCGGCTCATATGTTCGTGTTCTACTTCGGAATCGTTGCGGATATCACACCGCCCGTTGCCCTTGCGGCATATGCAGGCTCAGCGATTGCAAAGTCAAACCCGATGAAGACGGGTGTTACGGCAACAAGACTTGCTATCACAGCGTTTATCGTTCCGTATATCTTCGCGTTCAGCCCCGAAATGCTCATCGTCGGTTCAGACAAGCCGTGGTATGAAATCGTACTCCTTGTTGTAACGGCACTTTGCGGTATTTTCATCGTTTCCGCAGGTATGGAAGGCTACCTTCTTAAGCCGATGCCGTGGTGGCAGAGAATCCTTGCCCTCGCAGGCGGATTGTGTATGATTATTCCTGGTATTGCTACGGATATCGCAGGTGTTGTGTTGATTGCATTGGTTATTGCAATCCAGCTCCTGACAAAGAAAAAGACGGCAAAAGCCTGATGAAAATTCAAGCGTTGTGTTCGAAAGAGCACAACGCTTTTTGTTTTGTAAGATTTTAGCGTATCCCGACAAATTCGGGTTTGTAGAGCAAATTTTAAATTAACATCGTAGGGGCGACCATTGGTCGTCCGTAAAAACGTGATTGATTAAGCGGACGCGCAATGCACGCCCCTACGAACCCTGTTTCAGTCAACTGCGTAGGGACGGGCGTCCTCGACCGTCCGTTAACTCAGCAGAATCTGCGGACCGTCCGGGAGGCCGG
>JAZSPL010000026.1:0-5170 GCA_045537435.1 Acutalibacteraceae bacterium | reverse complement strand
AAGAGCGTTCCCGATGCTCTTGAATTTGCAACCGCTTCGGCTTCCATGCTCGTTTCCGCCCACAGCTGCTCCGCGGCAATGCCCTCCGCTCAGGCTGTTCAGGAATTTATCGACAAAACCAAACCCGCATCGGGCGAGGTTATCGAAAAAATCAAGTGATTTTAAAATGTAGGGGTCGATGCCCACATCGACCCTTGCATAAATTAAATATTTCCGCCCGTGGCGCAGTTGGATAACGCAGCAGATTCCGATTCTGAAGAACGGGGGTTCGAATCCCTTCGGGCGGGCCATTATGAGTGTTAATAACGGATTCAAGTTATTAGCACTCTCTTTTTTGCTGAAAATTAAGTTTTTTATTGGTCGCAGACTTTTTACGGTCTGCGACCTTTCTTGTTTTATGCTGTCAGGTATTCAATTGCGACACCTTGCCGTATATCTGCTTTGTAATTTTCGCTGACGGTTGGCAATTTCAGGTAACCCACAAATCGGTAATGGATAACTATTCTTTGAGTTCTGTTTTTGCCGGTGCCTTCAATCTCGTGAACTTCAATTCGGTCAATCAGCTCGTGAAGCAGAGGTGCTGTCAGAGTTTCCATTTGCATAAACTTCCGTATTGCAGCTATAAAGATTTCTTTACCCTTTTGTGTCTTTTCCAAAGATCCAATCTGTGTACGGAATTCGGGGATTTTTGCTTTCAGTTCAACCCGTTCAACCTCATACTTGTGTGACATACACATAAACCATTCGTCTGTAACCTTGCCGCTTGAATTATCCTCATAAAGCTTGAGATAAAACCTTTCAACCGTTTCGATTCTTTCGATAGTTTTCTTTAACTCAGCTTGTAAATGATTCTTCTGTGCAAGTATGTCGGCATTGGTTTTGTTTGAAAGTATTTCTGCAAAAGCCTCTTCGTCATACTCCATAAATGAAATGAGCTTTCTCAACTCCAACAAAACGATTTGCTCTATTGCATCCGTTCTTACATAATGTCTGCTTTCGCAAGTGCCACGATAATCCTTCTTGTAGTTGGAACAACTGAAGAAATGAATATCTTTGTTGCGGGGATTGACGTGCGACCATAGCTTTTTACCGCAATCAGCACAGTAAAGAAAATCACAAAAGATGCTCTTTTCGCCGTTTTCGGGCTTGGGTGCTCTGCGTTTGGTTTTTGCATTTTTCTCCTGCACCATTTCAAAAACCGCTCTGTCAATAATAGGCTCATTAACATCTTTAAATATCAGCCAGTTTTCACGGTCGTTCATATACCGTCTTTTGTTTTTGAATGACTTTGAATAGGTCTTGAAATTAATCACATCACCGCAGTATTCTTGCTGATGCAGTATCCCCGATACGGTTGACGGTAACCATTTATATGGGTCCTCATAAGCTTTTTTGCCGCCTCTGCCGATGCCTTTGCTTTGCCAATATGCTCTCGGTTTCAGCACCTTGTTTTCGTGCAGAATGTGAGCGATTGTTTCGTTACCCTTTCCCTCAAGACACATTTCAAAAACGCTTCTGACAACTTCGGCAGCCTCAACATCAATAACCCATTTCTTTGGATTCATCGGGTCTTTATTGTATCCGTAAGGCGGCTGTGCCAACGGCTCACCGCAGTTACCTCTGATGCGGTAAGCTGAACGGACTTTCTTTGAAATATCACGGGCATACATTTCGTTCATTATGTTTTTAAACGGTGCGATTTCGTTGTCGCCGTCGTTACTGTCAACTAAATCATTGACAGCTATGAATCTGATGTTGTGTTCAGGAAAGAAGTTGTCCGTATAATGACCAACCGAAACATAATCTCTGCCCAGACGGGATAAGTCTTTAACAATTACAGTTGTTACATATCCCATTTCAATATCTTCGAGCATTGCCTGAAAACCGGGTCGGTTGAAATTTGTTCCTGTGTAACCGTCATCAACATAGAACTTGGTATTGGTTAGCTTCAGGTCTTTCGCCTTCTGAGAAAGCAATTTTTTCTGATTGGCAATGGAGTTGCTCTCCTTGTCTGTACCGTCATCACGGGACAGACGGCAATAGATGGCGGTGATGCCATAATTATCTGACTGCATTTGTCCTCCTTTCTCCGGCAGTCGAATTTACATATTCTGTGTTGATTGTATTAGTATCCTGGGTGGTTGTCAAATGTGCAAAATCTCCTCCGATAAATTCTGATAATTTTTCTTTCATAGTTTTGTTTTCCGTTTTGCTGAATCGGGTTGAAACAATATAACGGACACCGTTGATGACATATTCATTTGCATCAGCTTCACTTGTCCTAAATTCTCCACGGGTGTCGCCGATTATTTCAATAAACTTTGATTTTATAATTTGCCAAAATCTCATCATCTTGCCTCCCGATTTCTCTTTTTCTGTAAATACTTTGCATAATATTCACAAGCCTTGATTATGAACTCTTGCATTTGTCTTTCATCAGCTTTCGGAGAATATTTCTGTAACCGTTCCATAGACATCTTGAACATCGGTTTTTGATTAGCTTTCTCCTCGTTCATAATATTGTTAATTGAGTTTTCGTTCAGTTCTCCCGATTGGAATAGCTTTCGCATTCTGTTCGCTTGAGAATATGACGGAGTACATTCTGTTTCCTCAATTATTCCCAATAATTCATACTGTTTGGAATCATCAAGATACGACAGTTCAACTGCAACGGAAAACGCAATTTTGTTTTCGTCTACCATTTTAAGCAGTTCAGGTATAAGCATAGTCAGGCGGATATATCTTTGTACCTGCCTGCCGCTGTCAGTGTCGGAAACACTTTCTCTGGACTTGTGGACAGCTTGTCCACAAGTTAAATCTGTCCTCTTTCCCTGTGCTTTCATAGCATCGAGCTTCAGCTTGTACGCCATAGCCTTTTCACTCGGTAAAATATGTTCTCTGTGCAGGTTGCTGTCAACAAGCATAATAGCCGCTTCTTCTCTGCTCACATCACAAACGGTAACGGGTACAGTTTCAAGATTAAGCATACGGGCGGCGTGTAATCTGCGGTGTCCCGAGATTACTTCAAATTTACCTTTATCCTCCGTAGGTCTGACAACAAGGGGTGAGATTATGCCGTTCTCACTTATGCTGTCAAGCAGCGATTCCAATTCTTCGCCCTCACGGATTCTGTACGGATTTTCGTTAAACGGAATAAGATTATTGATATTTACTTTGTCAATTCTCATAGTTTGACTCCTTTCTTTTTCTTACGCTTTATGTCGTAAGATACATAATTTGCATCCAATAAAATGCCTAAAGTTTCAAACACAAGTTCTGAAGTTTCTTTTGCTGCGGTTCTTCGGAAAAGCATAACTCCCAAATCTGTACCGAGCCTTCTCAAAGCAGACAAAAGCTGCATACACTCATCTGAAGGTTTTTCCTGAATCGGATAACCCTCAACGATAAGCCGTATCATCTTTTCTTTCGAGAATATGCTTTTGCTTGCCATAGCATTGATGTGTTCAATTTCTTTGTTTGTAACTCTTACTGAAATTCTGTTATTTCTGTTTCTCATAGTTAATCTCCTTTGTTAATTCATTTTTTATTTTTGTCATAAGTATTTGCGTGTCCTGAATAACTTTCCGAAACATCGGAACATCAAGAACCTTGCTGTGCCAGGCACGGTCAGCAACAACTCTGAAGCGTTCAATCAGCTCGTTTGCTTCGTTGGTTAGCTCAACGTAATTAATATCCATTGTGGGTTTCATAACCGTTTCATTGATACATCTGCGAACATATTCCGAGCGAGTTATTCCTGCCAAGTCTGCTTCTTCATCAAGGTCATTTAATTCTTCATCGTCCAGATAGAAGAATATTGTTTTGGTGTATTTCATTTCTACCTCCTTTCTGCGGGTTTTAGGGGTGCGGGTCTCCGGTGGAGACCTTTGAATGCATTTTGCATTCAAAAGCACCGACCGAGCCGGCAGGCGAGAAGTCCCTAACGTGCGGATTTGTATGCACAAATCCAATGCTCGCTAAGACTTATGCCACGGACAAAGCCGTGGTTTTGTTTTGCCTTTCGGCTGGTACTAAATCATAGGCATCAACTCCTTATTTTTTTGATGAAGGGCAAAAACTTCTCTCACTTATTTGGAATTTCAGAGGGTGTTTTGTATAGTCTGTTTTCATAAAATTTAAAATTACCCTTCATTATGTTTGCACTGGGAGATGGCAAATTGGGGTGATTTTTCAGAGAAAATTTAAATATCCCTTCACTTATTTGAACAAGCACCCCCAAAATGGACACCCAAAATTCGCTGTTTTCGGAAAAGTTCAAAAAGTTTTTTAAAAATACCCTCCACTATATATGCACTGGGAGAGGGCAATTTGTAGGGTGTTTTGCAAAAAAATTTAAAATAGCCTTCACTTATTCCCACTGGGAGAAGCCATTTGCACACCCAAATTCTGAATTGTTTACAAAGAATTCAAAAAGTCCTCTCATTATGTTTGCACTGGGAAGAGGCAAATAGGGGTGATTTTTTCAAAAAGAAATTTTCAAAAAGTGTAATTGTGACGGCAAAAGTGCCGTCACAATTACAATAATTATTCCGTGTTATCTGTAGGACGACGGCAGAATTGCCGTCACAATTTTTTAGGTATCAAAAAATGCCCTCCCAAAAATAGGGAAGGCAAAAAAGTTTCGTTTTATTTAGATGCTATGTTTTGGGTCAATTTTAATCGGTCTGAATCGTGCGGAATTAACTTTTGTCGAATGGATTTTGTTTTTACGATGAATTGGCATTTAGAAAAAAACTGAACAGATAAAATTAAATTTTCAATGGTTTACAGTATATTTATAGATAGAAAAAATCTAAATTTCAGGTCAAAAAAACAAAAAGCTGTGTTTAAATTATTCTTGACAATTTATCGGTTTTTATAACACAAGCAGTTCTCCGGTAATACATATTCTATATTTCGTACTCTAATATATTTCATCAGACACAGAGAAATACATATTATCAAATATCATTGAAGATTTCTATTACGGCAACATCTTGCGGATGTTTCCTGCTGTTTTTGATCAGATTGTTCTGTTACACAGTTTCTTCTTTTATTATTTTGCCGTTACTGTCTGTGAATATGAGCTTAATCTCATCTTGGTTAAAAATATATCCGCAGCCCGCAAAATAATTTTCATCATCCTTTTCAACTGTGCTGCCTATTACCA
>JAZSPL010000061.1:0-21980 GCA_045537435.1 Acutalibacteraceae bacterium | reverse complement strand
TAACGGACGCGCAATGCGCGCCCCTACGAACCCAATCTCAAAATAACTACGTAGGGACGGGCGTCCTCGACCGTCCGTTAACTCAGCAGAATCTGCGGATGGTCCGGGAGGCCCATCCCTACGCACACAGAGTAAGATCGAACAAAATCAAAGACCTCAACAAACCCGAATTTTAGACAATAAAAAAGAAAAAGGGTTGCGTGTTTCCACGCAACCCTCGGGGTTTAATTAAGATTAGGATTATTCAACTGTGTACTCGAGTGTACCAGCTTCAACCCATGCACCGTTAACGCGAACCTTAACGATGATTGTGTTGAGACCTTCGTGGTTAGCCCAAGCATTACCTGTGAATTCAAGGTCACCGTTCTCAAGAACTGTAGCCTTTTCAACATAGTAAGTTGTTGTTGTGTTGTTATCCATTACGAATCTTACACCCTGTGCATCAGGACCAACTACTACTGTTGTAGAAACTGCGCCCTTCTTACCTGATGTAGCTACAGGTGCGATTGAACGGATTTCTGCATCAAATGTCGGCTCTACGAACTTAAGTGTAAATTCATACTTCTCTGTTTCCCAGATGTACTGGTTGCCTTCAAGATACTTTGTACGTACCTTAACGTTAGGTCCTACAAGGTTTGTGTTGATTGTCCATACTTCGTATGCAACTGAACGATCAAGTGAGTTAACTTCTACGCCTTCAGCGTTGTAGCTCTTGATTGTAACGTTCTTGTGATATCTGTCGTATGTTCTTGTACCGCCGTCTTCTTCGATGAACTGTACCATAGCCATTCTGCCGTTTACAACAACGTCAAATGTGTTATGTGTATCTTCAGACGGTGTGTATGTGATTGTTGAGATGCTTGAAACAACTTCCTTAGCCTTGAGGTCATCAAGAGCCTTGTTAAGAGCTGCTGCTGCTTCGTCGATTGTGCCCTGAGCTGATTCGCCAAGTTCACGATCTACTTCTTCTGCTGCTGCAAGCTTTTCGACTACAACTGCCCATGTTTCAGGTGTCCATACGTTCTGGTCATATGTGCCAGCGCGAAGGATAGCTGCGTCAAGAGCTGAGTAATCAGCCTTCATTTCAAGAGCTGCGATAGCATCTTCAAGAGTCTTTGCAACGTCATCTACGAAATCCTGCTGATCAGCTGTGAGATTTCTGCTGATTGATTCTGCTGTGTAGAGATTAACAGTAATCTCGTGGTAAGAAGAAGCTGTGTAGAGGTCAGCATCAAGAGCCTTAGCTGCTGCAATAGCATTGTCAAGTCTTGTGTAGTCAACATACTCAACAACTACTTCAACGAGAGCTGCTGTAGCTGCGATGATGTCTTCTGCATACTTGTCAACGATATCCTGTTTGTTTACGTTAAGTGTCCAGTCGATAGCGTCGATGATAGCGTTAACTGCATCGATACCGTCCTGCTCGTAATCAGCTGCTGCGATCTTTGCTTCGAATGCATCGATAGCATCGTTAACTGCTGAGTAGTCAGCTGCTGCAGCTGCTGCCGGATTAACCTTAAGGAAGTTAATCTGCTGAAGCATTGCCTTTGCATAGTTCTCATATGTGTAATCCCAAACGAGAGCTGCCTTAGCTGCAAGGTATGCTGCATAATCTTCTGCATCGTAGTAATCAGCGGGGTTAGCTTCGATAGCTGCGATGTGATCGTTGATTGCTGTGTAGTCCCAAGCTCTGAATTCAGCGCCTGCAACTGCTGCTTCGATAGCATCTGCCATTGCGTCAACCTTATCCTGATCCTTCTTCTTGAGACCTGTTTCAACGCCTGCAAGAGCTGCGTTGATAGCTTCAAGAGTAGCATCTGAATAGCTGTTTACGTTGTTATCCTTCTTATCGAGGATAGCCTGTGCTGCTGACTGAGCAGCTGTAACTGCTGAATAGTCAGCGTCTGCTTCAACGAGGTTAGCAAGAGCTGTCTTAAGAGCTGTTGCTGCTTCGTCGATCTGACCCTGCTGCTCTGATGTGAGGTCAGCGGGAACTTCGCAAGCTGCATCATATGCTGTCTTAGCTGCTGCATATGAATCAACTGTGTAATAATCTGCTACGAGAGCTTCGAACTCAGCCTTAGCTGCGTTGAGTTCATTGTAGTCAGCGCCTGTTGCGGGAACAAGAGCTGTGATAGCTGCTTCAAGAGCTTCTGCTGCTGCAGTGATTTCAGGCTGAGCTGTGATGTCAAGACCCGGTGCGATAGCCTTAGCTTCATCGTACTTAGCTGTTGCTGCTGCGAATGAAACTGATGTCCACTCCTTAGCATTAAGAGCTTCGTACTTAAGGATAGCTGCATTAAGAGCTGAGTAATCAGCGGGCTTAAGAGCAAGAGCGCCGTCTGCTGCTACGAGTTCGTTGTAAACTGCATCGATTGCATCCTGGTCAGCAGCGTTCTTATTATCGATAAGAGCCTTAGCTGCTGCAAGAGCTGTGTTGAAGCGACCTACTGTTTCGTCTGTGTAGTTAGCAACGTCCTTACCAACGAGCTCATTGTACTTAGCTTCAAGAGCTGAGTAGTCAAGAGCTGCAAGAGCATCAAGAGCTGTCTTAAGAGCTGTTGCTGCTTCGTCTACTGTAGCCTGAGCGTCAACTGAAAGGTCTGTATCAACAGCCTTAGCATCGTTGTACTTCTCTGTTGCTACTGCCCAATCTGCTGCGGGATAGATTGAAGAATTTGTGATTGCTTCATATCTTGTGATCTGAGCTGTAAGCTCATCATAGTTAGCCTTAACCTTAAGGTTAGAAATAGCTGTGTTAAGAGCTGTAGCTGCTTCTTCAAGAGCTGTCTGCTCTGTTGCGTTCAAACGAGCTTCTGTAGCTGCGTCGATTTCCTCATCAAGAGCTGCAAGAGAAGCTGCTGTCTTGTCTGAACGGTCTACCTTTGATGCTGCATCAAGAGCTGCATCAATGTTTGTGTAATCAAGTTCGGGCTCTGTTGAACCGCCGGGAACCTGAAGTGTAAGTGTAGCTTCTGAAAGATCCCAGTAGAGATATTCGTCGCCATACTTCATGTTCGGATTAAGTGATGACTGTGTGTCAACTGTTTCGCCAACTTCTTCTTCACCGTCAGCAATACCGTTTTCGTAAAGTCTGAGAGCACCCTTCGGCTTTGCTTCTCTCTGCTCTGTTCCTTCAGGAATAGTAACATAGAATGTGTCGCCGGGCTGTGCTGTTGTGGGAACCTTAACAGCCATCATAATAAGATGATTTTCATCATCTTCCCAGATATTTGTCCAGCCTACACCTTCAGAAACAAGGTTGTTCAAACGGTTGAACTTCCACTCTGACATATTGAAGAGGTTCTTACCTTCATCGTCTGTCGGCCAGTTCTGCTCAATGTCAGCATTGAAAGTTTCATTCTGGTAAGACCATGCATTATATGCTGCGTATGATGTACCCTGCTCATTTACCCATTCATTATCTTCGTTCCAGATATGAATCTTTTTCTGGTTAGCAGCTGTCATCTTTGTTGTCAATGTAGGTCTCTGTGCATGATAGTCCTCAAAAGCATCAATAAGAGCTGATGAATAGAAGAGGTTTGCCTGGAATGTGTGTACGTAATAGTCATTTGTTACATAAAGACGAACAAAAACATGGTCACCGGGCTGTACTTCAAGAGTACCGCCAGCTTCTGATTCGTCGCCTTCAGTGATTGTTACTTTCGAGTTTGATGACCAAACAGCTGAACCAACTGAACCTGTAAGCCAAACCTTAGCGTGGTGTGTGGCTGTCTTAGGATCACCGTTAGCTGAACCAACAACTGCGAAAGCGCTGAGTGCAAGTACAAGAGCAAGTACAACACTCAAAACTTTTTTTGCGAGTTTCATTGAATAATCCTCCTAAATTAATATTACCAAATAATCAGTTTTTGCTGATTAGTATGGATTTGATTGGTCAATAACAACTGAACCGGCTGTAACAGCAAGGTAATTCGGCACGTCATTGATATCAACCATGCCGTCATTTGACAAGTCACCTGCAAAGATTACAGCGGGGTCTTCACAAATTGTTGAACCGGCTGCATAGCTGATAACACGTGTCAAGTCGTTATTGTCACAAATTGCGTCACCGTCAACGTCGCCGAAGATGATAAGGTCATAGCTCTTTACATTAACACCGTCAATGCTAAGATGAATAACTGTGCCAGTACCAAAACCGAATTCTGCTGATGTTGAACGGATAACAGCTTTACCTGTTGCCTTAACGTATTCCTTGAGTTCAGGATTACCTGAAATACCTTCAAAGAGACCGTAAACGCGACGGTTCTCTTCGTCTACGATACCGGGTGTGCCGAAATCTTCATTAGGAACAAGGGCAACCTGCTCACCAACTACCATTGCGTTTGCTTCAACAAATGTCATAGCACATGTTGTTGCATCAAGGTAGTAAAATGATGTTGCATCTGCGGGATTTTCAATTGCCTGATAGTAGAAAAGATCTGACTCAGCAGGAATGAAAATTGTGCCTGTCTTACCGACTGCAGATGACTTTGTTTTAAGCTCGAATGTGAAAGCGAGCTCGCCGGCTTCATTATTGATATAGCCTACTTCGCCATTAGCAACTGATGCAGTCCACTGAACGAGAACGCAACCAAATGCTGAGGGGTCGTAAACATCAGGAATGAAGTCTGCACCACCGTTAGTGTGGTTTTCATTTATTGTACCCTTAGCGGCACAAGAGCCATAAGCTTTAAGACCGATAATTGTCGGAATTTCATAAACTTCCGAATCGAACATTATCGGGAAACGGAATGACGGAACGTTATAGTTACAAGCGATTGTAACCTTAACCTGAACAGCAGATTCTGCCTCGTATGTTTCGTTATCCGTTGTGATAGTTACTGTCATTGCTTCTGTTCCCGTCGGAGTGCCTGCGGCTGATGCGCTGACAGCAAACAGGGAAAGAGCAAGGGTTACAGCAAGAAGAATAGCAAGAATTTTCTTTGAAATTTTCACTTTGTATTCCTCCTGTTAAAAGATTTCTTACACGGCATAGAGCTGACCTCTCGCCGTTTTCCCCTCAGAGGCTTTCGCCTCCGAGGGAAGGGTTTTTCTTAAAGTTTGTTGAAATTATGCGATTTCGCGTGCTTCGTAGTCAACAACTACTGAACCTGCACCAATTGCAAGGTAGCTACTGAGGTCTGTTGTATCAATAGCACCGTCGAAGTCAACGTCACCTGCTATCAAGCCAAGGTCTGAAGGAACATCAGAACCTGCTGTGAATACGAGAACCTGGCTAACTTCAGATGTATCTGTCATACCGTCACCTGTAAGGTCTGTGTAAACAGCTACTGTGTATGTTGCAAGAACTGAATCATCTGCTTCGCTCTTGATTTCAACAACAGCACCTGTTGAATAGTTGCCACTTTCATTTTCGATAACGTTTACATAGCAACCTACGCACTCGAAGTAATCAGCAAAATCGTTGTCAGGATTGAGACCTGAGATGATGTTGCCTTCGAAGAACTCAATGCAGTCGATCGGAAGGAATGAAACTTCGTCATCGCCGCCGATGTCTTCTGCCGGAGCAACGAGTCTCTTCTCTGCCTCGAGGAGCTCACGGTAAGCTGTCTTAACCTGTGTCGGGTTAGCTTTAGCGCTGTTAACTGTTGTTGTTGCGAATGTAAGAGCGTTCTGATAATCTGTCCATGACTCTACTGAATATTCAGATGAATCACCGATTACTCTTGTCGGGTTAGCAAGCTCTGCCTGAAGGTGAGCCTTGTAAGTAGGAGCTGTAAGAAGTCTTGAGAAGTAGAGTGAGAATCTGTGCTCGTTGTAAGCCTTATCAAGCTCGTTAACAACTGCTACGTTACCTTCTTCATCAGGAATTGTAGCTGCATCGATCATACCTTCAAGAGTTCTGAGTTCATCACGGAAGTTGTAGTATGTATACGGTACATAGTCTGAAACGCCCATATGAACGTAGTTCGGATCGTAGTACGGCATATCTTCCGGATTTGACGGATAACATGCTTCGATGAGTGCGATTGAAGAATCAACACCAGCTGAAAGAACCTGTGCATCAAGTTCTTCGATTGCTGCAACAAGGTTGTCATAAGCAGGCTTGTAGAGGCTGAACTTACCTGTTGCTGTAGCGAATGTTGTGTTACGGAAGCAGCTGTAAACAGCCTTTGAAGCATCTTCCATAGCCTTTGAGTATGCCTCCCACACTGTCATGCCTGAGAATACTGTTGACTGAGCTGTACCGTAAGCAGCTTCCTGACGGTGCTTGCCCATTTCGCTGTCAAGCATTCCGGGAAGACCGTAGTCCTTATACATGTAGATAACAGCTGTTGTGTTCTGTACAGTTGTTGTACCGATCTTAGCACCAATAGCGTACTGAATTCTCGGGTAACGAGTAACAGCACCTGTTGCCGGGTTCTTAACTGTACCGTTTTCGATCATTGAATCCCAAACAGCATCTCTTTCTTCACCTGTGAGCTCACCGTAAGCTTCTGTGAGCTTGAACGGGTTGATGTTTACGAGACCAGCTGTATCTCCAACCTGAGGCATTACTGTGTATGCATCTGTGTTCATCTCGAGGTAGCATACGCCATCTACAGTTTCAGGATGCTGGTTTGTCATATTCTCTGTGAATGTGAAGAGAGTTGAATACGGAACAACGTTGTCATACTGAGCAGCGTTTGTATTCTGGATTGTTACAGTAACGTCTTCGATATCGCCGATGCCGCTAGCATAGAGGTAACGAGGACCGTCTGTGATTTCGAAGCCGCCAACCTTATTTGATGTAAGAGCTGTTGTATCGTCGGGAGCTTCGTTGTAAGCAAGGTATGAATACAATGTTTCTGTGATGGGTTCCTCTGTAAGCGGTGAACCGTCTTCTGTAAGAACATCGTATGTGATTGTGATAACGAACGGAGTAGAAGCCTTAACAGCACCTGTGAATGCCATTTCAACTGTCTGACCACCGGCGATTGTATCAGGATATGTAACGTTGATAGCTGCAACGTTAGTTGTTACTGACTTGATGTCGTATGTGTAGAGCTTATCCTGGTGGAATACACCGTTAGCATCTGTGTAACCTGTGTTGATACCTGTTGAACCGTTACGAACCATAAGCTTGATAGCAACTGAACCAGCTGTTCTGATTGAGTTACCGTCAACGTTTGCGTCTGTCGGGTCCCAAGTAAGTTCAGGGAATTCGAATTCCTGATCGTTTGTAAGATCAAGGATACCGCAAAGTGTCGGAAGGATAGCTGCGATAAGCTTTGCTTTGTAGTTCCAGAGAGCATCGAAGATAGCTCTGACTGTACCTGCAAGAGCCTGGTTTGTTACAAGACCATCAAGAGTTGTACTTGCCTTAAAAGCACCCGGGAAGATGATGTTAATAACGCGAGATACAAGGTTGATGATTACCTGCTTCGGAGACTTCTGAAGTTCTGAATCTGAACGATACTCGAACAATGAGAAGAGCTCTTCAATTTCGAGATCAGCAATTGTGTTAACAAGAGTGAAGATGAAATTCTTCAAGCTGCCGTTTGCTGATACAGGAAGCCAGCTTTCAGGAATGATTGAGAAGATAACTGTATCGATTGTTTCCCAACCTGAAGCACCGTCTTTGAATGTGATACCGTTGAGGAGACCGCCGTAGTTATCAACTGCGTAGTCAGCAGCCTTCTTGAGCTGAGCGTCAACGCCATCCATATCGTCAACAAACTCAAGACCCATATCAAGCTCTGAGCTTACAGCGTGGATAGCATAGTTGATACCCATGATAACAAGAGAGTCTGTGCTGTTCGGATCAAGATTTGAGAAATCAAGAGCAGGAACGTCAGTTGCAAGAATCTGCTTGAGAGCGATAAATGCAAACTCACGGATTGTAGCTGTTTCAGGAATATACATACCGTAAGCTGAGCTGTTGATGATAGCGCGAACTGCGTAAACAACGAGTTCAACTTCTGTCATAGCTTCGATCTCTTCAGGAGTAGCCATTTCAACGTAATCAGAGAAGAGTTCGTCACCTGCATTGATAAGGAGTTCCTTAGCAACTCTTACAAGGTTCGGCTTGAAAGCTTCCTTGCCGCCTGCCTGCCATACGAGAACTTCGGGCTTAATGAGCTGATCAAGGATTGACTTGATAATGTTGTTGCCCTGTGCAATGAATGTCTCGCCTGTGAATTCATAAACAGGAATTACATAGTCAACATTGAGAAGAGCAGCATACTCATTGAGTTCTGAACGATCTTCTGTGTATGTGCCGTCACCGTTATCAACGTAAACGATACCGCAGAACTTCTGGATTGTGCTCTTAAGCTCGCTGTTCATGAGAGGAACGAGAAGCTCGTTGTAGAGAACCTTAATAACATTGTCAAGGAAGGTATACATTGTACCTGTTGAGATGTTTGTCTGTCCCTTAAGAGCAGGAACGAGAGGCTCAACAACTTCACCGTCTTCATCAACGAAACCGTCTGTTACATACTTATCGATAAGTAACTGAGCCATAGCGTCTACAGAAGAAGCAGCTACCTGAGAATCTGTTCCTTCAACGCCGTAAGCAAACTCATAAAGGAGACCCTTGAGGAGCTTGTTTACATCCATAAACTCGCTGAGGTCGATAAGTGAGCTGAGGATTGAACCTGTGTCGAGGTTGCCTTCAACGAAAGATACGAGAAGGTCTGTGTTGTCGTGCAAGAACTGAAGAACTGCGTAAACAATATCAACGTCAGTCTTGCCTGCTGTACCTCTTCTGACGCCACCCTTTGATTCAGGAGCGAACGCATCAACGTTCAAGTTCTGAAGGTCACCGAGCATACCCTTCAATGTTGAGAAGAGTGCGCCGTGAACGATAGCGTAGATAGAGTCCTGAGCTGCGTCGAGTGATGTAAGATCGATATCACCAACGATGATATCCTCACGTGTGAACTTGAGCTGTTCCTTTGTGAGCATACGATCAACTTCATCCATTGCAGCTGATGCATACTGTTCTGTTGTAAGAACTGCTTTATCGAGAGCATTGTACTGTCCGATGATAGCAGAATCCTTATAAGCAGTGTATGCAGCGTTTGCACCGATTACGAGTGTTGAGCACATCATTACGATTGCAAGAATAACACTCAGAAATCTTTTTGCATTACTCATTTTGGATTGCACCTCCATAAAATTTTATACTATTCAAATATAGTACATTTTGGTTGCACACAAGTTTATTCAGCCGCGTGCTGCTGATGCGACATTATTACGTTGGTTAATCATCCCCCTCAGAATCGAACCGCCGCCGCCACCTAAGCCTTCCCGCCTTAGCAGCGTGCCCGGCTCGCGCTGATGGTCGCGATTACTAACGTCAATACGACGCTCTATTAAACCAGTCGGATGTTCAAACATCCTGTCTAAGCGGTGTTTCAGCGGTCACTGAAATACACCAGGGCAGAATAACCCTAATGACACCACTCTTATGGTTAGTTTAAATATAAACTATTCCGCTTGTAAAGTCAATAAATTTTCAAGGAATATTTTTAATTTGTACATATTTCACAGTATTTGATATTGTTTTTTTACACGTAAATATCTTGACTTTTCAGGTTCGACTCACTTCTGTTTTTCTCCCCTTTTTTCGTCATCACAAACCAACTTTTTTGTATAAAAAAACGGCACCGCGATACCCACGATGCCGTTCCTGATTTAACGCTGCTATATATAATATTATAAAATGTATACGAAAATTGCATTTACCGGTCAATAAACAAGGATTTTTTCGACCGAAAGTGTGTTCGCGTCCCTGTCGATTTTACCAAGTCCCACCAATTTTCCGTCCGGCGCCTTCACACGGCAGATGCCGACGGTATCTTTATCCTTAACCCGTTCAAGGTCGAGGGCACCTCCGTTAGAGAAATAGAACGCCTGTTTCGTGCTGACCTGAACCTCAGGATAAGACGAAAGCATCTCGTCGCAAGGAGCAATCAGCTTTTCAATTTCACCGTCCGCAACAGCTTTTTCGATTTCTTCGAGGGTGACCGTGCGCTCAATACCGATTCCGTTCGCATAAGTGCGTCGCAACTCAGAGATTACCGCACCGCAGCCAAGCTTTTCTCCGATATCTGCAGCAAGCGAACGGATATACGTGCCTGCCGAACAGGACACGTCGAGGATAAACTCGTTGTTATCAAGTTCACTGACAATTTCGAGAGAGTGAATTGTGACATCGCGCGCTTCCCTTTCGATTTCTATTCCCTGTCGCGCAAGCTTATAAAGCCTTACACCATCCTTCGAAACAGCAGAATACATCGGCGGAAGCTGTTTGATTTCACCAAGGAAAGACATTACTGCTTCACGAAGCTCGTCGGGTGTGACATTGACTTCACGGGTTTCAAGGATTTCACCCGTAGTGTCGAGGGTATCTGTTGCCGTTCCAAGCAGGATTTTTGCGCGGTAAGACTTGTCATGAACGGGAAGATACTGCGAAAAACGAGTCGCTCCGCCGAGCATAATCGGCAGAACTCCCGTTGCCATCGGGTCAAGAGTGCCCGTGTGTCCTGCCTTCTTTATTCCGAGCAAACGGCGCGCCTTGTTTACCGCCGTGAACGAGGTTATTCCCTCAGGTTTATCAAGAAAAATGAACCCTGTCATCGTTTCGCCTCCCTGAAAATATGAGCTAATTATACATTAAAAAGTCATTGAATTCAAGAAAAACTTTCTGCAACACAAATTCGTTTTTTGTGTAATTGCTATATTTTTATCCCATTTCGGTTTAAATTCATCTGTATTTTTGCACAAATTGCTACATCTCAATTTGGTGTAAACAGCGAAAATACGAAATTCGATTGACTTTAATTTTTTAATAAGCTATATTATTATTGTATCTTAGTCCTGTGAGGTGTCCGTATGAGTAAATTCTCGATAAAGGAGGATATGCTTAACGCGGCACGGAACGGCGATAATGAAGCAATGAACGAGCTTATCAAAGCCTTCGCTCCCACGGTGGAAAGGATTGCTGCGTCTTACGTCGGACGTTGTCCGCTGACGCACAGCGACCTTATCCAGGAGGGAATGATCGGTCTTTTGAGCTCCGTTTACGGGTATTCATCATCCGGAGGTGCAGAGTTCGCTACGTACTCTGTCAAATGTATTTCCAACTGCATTATGAGTGCAGTCAGAAATCAACTGAGAAATAAACACATACCACTGAATTCTTACGTGCTTATTGACAGTATTGACCTGACCGACGGTCAGGCAAACCCCGAGGTTGTGGTTGAGATGCAGGAGCGAATGAACCTTCTTCGCGAGAGGATAAGTAATAAGCTTTCCACTCTTGAACAGGATGTTCTGAAGCTTCATATTGCAGGTCACAATTACAACTCTATTGCCGAAAAACTTTCTGTCACGGAAAAAACCGTAGACAACGCTTTGCAAAGAGCAAGAAAAAAACTCAAGGAAAAATGATACCTTGGCACTTGTGAAAAAACACGTATACCGTTCACAGGGGTCCGCAACCGCGGTCGGTTGCAAAAATATTGTTAGTGAGGTAAGAATCATGTACGAAGACAAGACTTTAATCTGTAAAGATTGCGGCGAGGAATTTATTTTCTCAGCAGGTGAGCAGGAATTTTACGCTGAAAAAGGTTTCGTAAACGAGCCCCAGCGTTGCAAGAGCTGCCGTGACGCAAGAAAGAACGCTGTTCGTGGTGAGCGCGAACTTTTCGATGCAGTATGTGCTAACTGCGGCGGTGCTGCTAAAGTACCCTTCCGTCCGAGAGAAGACCGTCCTGTTTATTGCAGCGAGTGCTTTGCAAAGATGAAGGAAGAAGCTTAATTACATAGCTTAATAAAAGCAAGAGGAAATCTCCGCGGAGATTTCCTCTTTATTCTTATATGAGATCGTTCGAAGAAGAATCATCAATTCCGCCAAGGCTCTGTATTTTCTGAGTAAGAGTCTTTTTCGGTTTTTTCGCCATTGTGTCTTTCTTGACCGGAATAACAACAGTTGTTTCTTTTTCCTCGGATTCTTCTCTGTGGTGGTGATGATGGTGTCTGTGGTGATGATTGCCCGATTTGCGGTGCGAACCGTCCTGTCTCTGATATGCTTTAAGGAATTCGTCGCTGTCAAAATCATCCGTTATATCACTTGAGCTTATAGGGTTTTCTTTCATACGCATTTCTCTGTTCGCCTTGCGAATAATTGCATCGACCGCTTCATCATCTGCGCTCGGAACCTCTTCCTTGAGTGCTTGTTCAAGCGTGATTTTATTTTCAAGCGCGCTTTCGTCATCCTTGGCCATACGTTCACTTTTTCCTGCTTCGTGAACGATATTTTTATACTTTGCAGGACTGATTTCTTCAAGCTTTTCAATCTTCTTTTTTACTGAACGCTCTGCTTCTCTCTTCTTTTTTCTTTCCTCGATTTCTTTAAGTTCAGCTTCGATTTTTGCTTCCTTACGTCTTTTCTTTTCGTTGATTTTCTTCATACCTATGAGGTAATGAATCAGCACAAACAAGAACGAAACAACCTGAACTGCCATCATATGGAGCATGAAAGACCACGATTCATAACGGTTTGTTATGAAAATACTGTTTGAAAGGAAAACATAAAGGAAATGGTCAACTATCGCCATATAGGTTGAACCCGAAATTCTTGTCATCAAGCCCCATTTAATGCCTGCAAATGTTTCGTGAACGATGTAAAAAAGGACCATAAACACAGCCATAGGCACCGTTAAGCGGTCTCTGCTGAGCTGATCGGGAATATTCCTTGCAAGGTAAGGCAGAATGAACGTCATATACAAAACTGCCTGCATAAAATTTGCCTTACCGAAATCGGTTATCTTATTGAATTTTTTAAGTAAAAATCCGCGGAAGAAAACTTCCTTGAACGCATTTCCGAAAAAACAGGTGAAAATATAAATCACAACACCTGCAACAGGTGTAAGGTTTTCTTCTGACCTGACATATGTCATATTCGGCGTTTCGAATTGAAGAGTTAATGCAGTCGCATCCGTTGAGGCATAGTATGCAACCTCGCAAAACGTTACAATCGCAAGCGGAACAAGAGCAAAAAACGTTCCGTACAGGGCACCGCCGACAAATTTCTGAGTCTTCTTGCTGAAGCCGAGAGTTTCAATCGGTTCTTTCGCTGCTAAGAGATACAGAAAAATTATCACAAAGCTGATAAAACGAGCGAAAAAGGCATCGCCGAGTACCGTGAGGTCGGACTTAAATAAAAATATATCAATACAATAAACCGCAAGCATAACAAAGAACATTGAAAGTGCATTCGGTAAAGTTTGTCCTTTAGGGTTGCTCATCTGTACTCCCCTTTCACATAAATTTTATTCGTGCTATTATACCATAAAAGGATAATTTAATCAACAACGCAATAGAAATTCGATTCCCAGGCAGGTATATACGGATGATGACAGAAATAAAATCTGTATCCCTTGCAGATTTCGTTGATTTTAAGCGGCAGACGGAACATATCGTCGTTACGGTGATATGCACAGACGTAAAGCTTCGGAGTGTGAGTGACAATTGTGTTTTTCGCACCCTCAAGTGCTTTTTCTTCACTACCTTCAATGTCCATTTTCAGAACCGTTATTCTTTCGCCGTTCAGGATGTTATCAACACTGTCTGCCTGCACTTCGACCTTGCCTGCAGATGAAAGCTTTGAGTTTCTGCCCTTTTTCTTTTCGAAGAAAAGGGTTTCTTTTTTGTCCCAGACGGCAAGATTATACGTTTTGATATGCTCAACCCCGGATGTTTTATCCGTCAGTTTCCTGTAATTCTTCTCGTCAGCTTCAACAGCTATGATTCTTTCGTATTTACCTTCGGTCGCCTGTAAAAATTCCCTGACCGTATCACCGTCATATGCACCGAGATCCATAAAAATCTCGTTTTTGCCAAGCTTCAGGTATTCAGAATAGATTTCTTCTTTCTTCTTTTCGCAGGCGAAAAGATATTCGACCTTACCGCTTACCTTGAAATTGAGAATATCAACAAAGCTCTTGCGTGAAAAATCGTCACTCAGAAGCGAAAACGCTTCGTCAAATTCAGCATCGTGCTCCTCGATAAATTCACGTGTAAAAATCCCGTCATCAACTATCGGGACATTTGGTGCAACGAGAGGATGTTCCTCTGCCATTCTGCGGATTTTTTCAAGCATAGCCTCATCGTGCATCGCAAAACAGACAACCACTACAAAATCTTCATATTTTTCGCAGATATCCGAGTATTTTATTACCTTGTATCCGCGGAAGCTGTGTCCGCGTATGAATTCATCGCTCGCAAAAATCTCGGCAGGAGTTACGCCGATTTCGCTGAGCTTTTCGATTACCATATCCGTCCCGTTGCCCATTCCGTATAGCACAATCGGCAACGAGGTTTCCTTGAGGTAATCCCAAACGTTTTTTTCTTTAATCTTTTCTATCATAATTTATCTGCTTTCTGTTGTATTCAAACATAAATGTATGATATACTAAATCATCAAAATAATCAAGGATGTGATTCTTGTGAGATATGATTTTTCAGATTTTAAAATAGTTGCAGATTCTCCGATTGAGATTAAAGCCGCAGAATTCTTCTCGGAAGAAATTGAGTTAAGGACAGGTTACCTTCCCGAAATCACCAACGAAGCACCTGCAGGCAACTTCGTTTCACTCAGGATTGAAGACGAAAGCGAAAGTGAAGAATATACGGTCAAACACGACGAAAATAAAATCTTCATCACCGCACACAGATTGCGCGGTCTTATTTACGGTTTTGCTGAATTTCTTAAAAAAGCTGTTTACGAAAACGGCAGAATTCTCCTTGTTAAAAACATCAGCATTTCAAGAATTCCGTCAATGAAAATCCGCGGACATCAGCTCAGCTACACGGATATGAACAACACCGTTGATATGTGGGGCAAGGCTGAATACGAACGTTACATCCGTGACCTTATGCTCTTCGGCACAAATATGGTTGAGGCTGACTCCGGTGTACGAGAAGAGAAGAGCACACTTATGCGATTTACACAGAAAGAAATGCTCGTTGCGATGTCTGAAATCTGCGTGGATTACGACATCGACCTTTCCGTATGGCACGAGCTTTGGAGTAAGGACAGCGACGAAGAAACAATAGCTAAAATGCACAAGCTTTACGACGACCTGCCGAAGCTTGATGTTCTCTTCCCTCCGGGAGGCGACCCGGGTGATATGCAGGGCGAAGCTTTTGTTCAGCGTTGCGTTAAAATGAAGCGTGAAATGCAGAAGGTTTTCCCTGATATACAGATGTGGCCGTCAGCTCAGGCTCCGCACGAATATCCCGATTGGGGCGAAAGATTCGTTAAGGAAATGGCAAAGCTTCCCGAAGAAATCGACGGTGTTATCTACGGTCCGAACCACGCAATGCCGCTTGACGAGCTTCGCAGAAAGATTGATAAGCGTTATCCCATCCGTCTTTATCCCGATATCGGTCACAACGTACGTTGCGAAACTCCCGTTCACTTTGACCGCGACGACTGGCACTATGCTCTTGCGGCAACCCTCAGCCGTGAAGCTGTCAATCCGCGTCCGTCAGAGTACAGACATTATCACCGCATAACTCGTCAGTACGCAGTCGGCAGTGTTACATATTCCGAGGGTGTCAACGACGACCTCAACAAGTGCGTATGGGGCGCTATGGACCTTGATTTCAACTATGATTTAAGAGAAATCGTGCAGGATTACTGCCGTACATTCTTCCCGGGCGCAGACACTGATGCAATCGCAGAGCTTATCATTTCTCTTGAGCAGAACTGGAGCTGTGACCCGAAGGAAAACGGAAATATTCAGCCGAATTTCGACGGTTTTGTTTCACTTGCAGAAAGCAACCCTGAGCTTATGAAATATTGGAGATTCGTCCTTCATCTTTTCAGAGCTTACTGCGATAAAATCGTCCGTGACAGAAGAATTTTTGAAACAGAGCTTATAAACGAAGCGGAAATCCTTATCCGTAAGGGCGATGTTTCTGCGGCTATAGAAACCCTCAAAACAGATTTCTGTGAAGATTACAAGAACAACCGCAAAAAGATTGATGAACTTGCTGAAATTCTTTTCAATCAGATTGGCATTCAGCTTGACGTTGAGCATTATCACGGTATGAAGTGGGAAAGAGGTTGTACACTTATGACAATCGATAATCCCGTTACCGACCGCCGTTATCTTCTTCGCAAGCTCGAAGAAAACCCTGAAAACGCACTCAAGCTTATTGACAGAAACAAAGTGGCTCACGATGAATATTATTTCTCGTTTGCCGAGCACGGTTTTGATGTCTGCGGAAAGCAGAAGGGCGAATTCTATATGAATTTCCGCGGAGATATGAACTTTGACGCCGAGCTTCCGATGTGTATGACAAAGGTTTATGACCACTTCAACTTTGCAAGTACTGTTTCAGGACTTACAAGCGGCGATTACAAGCTCAGAATCACATACAAAACCAACCTGAACGATGATATTATTCATCATAAGGTTACAATCAACGGTAACGTTGTTCATGACGGCAAGCAGTACGGCGGTGTGAGGGATGAAGAATTTGAAAAGCTTTATCTTGCAGACGGATATGTAAGCGTTGTTTACGATATTCCCGAAAAATTTATCATGAACGGCAGTGCTACGCTTGAAATCACCGAGCCGATTGACGGATTTATGATAAGTGAATTCTGGTTTACTAAGGCGTAAAAAAATCATGTCACAAATGAGATTAAAACCGACTACTTAATAAGAAACCATTTTATTTTAAGGGAGGATTCTTCGATGAAAAAGTTATTTTGCGCATTACTTGTTCTCGCAATCTGCATAGCTTCATCTTTTACAGCTTTTGCCGCAACAAAAGGCGATGTAAACTCCGACAATAAACTCAACTCCTCGGATGCGTTGCTTATTCTGCAGTATGCGGTTGGTTCAAACCCCAAAAAGTTCAATAAAAATGTCGCTGATATGAACAATGACAGCAAGATTAATTCTTCTGATGCTCTTTCTGTGCTTAAAATTTCAGTCGGATTGGTTGACGGTGATACAAATACACCCAAAACCACTCTTCGTGACGAGATTATTGCAAGCGTTATTAAAGACCAAAAATTCACTCTCTCAATGACAGTTATCGGTGAAGGAGAAGAAATTCCTACAACGGTGACAATGGACGGCAACAACTTCGCCGCAGCTCTTTCACTTGACGGAATGGACTCAAAAGTTATTACCAAAGGCGGTAAAACCTATATCGCTCTTGATTATTTAGGAACCAAATTGTACATGGAAACCGACGGCGACGAGATGGGCATCGGCGACATTATGAACACCGGATCTGACAACGATACTTACGTAAAAACTACTACCGTTAAAGAAGGCCGTAAAACATATACTTGTGAAGAGTACAGATCTTCTGACGGAACTGTTACAAAATATTACTTCGAAGGCAAAAATTGGGTTCGTCAGGAAGTTATTGACGGAGATACAATTTCAATCTGCAAGATTCACGAACTCAAAGACAGCGTAGACCGTTCACTCTTTGACCTGACAGGCTATAAAGAACTCGACCCTGGTGCTTTAGGCCCAATGGGTATGTAATCCTTTTTTCAAATGTAAAACTCCAGGAGGTTTCTGCAATGAAAAAGTTATTTTGTGTATTACTTACTCTCGGCATTCTTCTTGCTTCAACAGTTACAGCCTTTGCCGCAACTAATGGTGACGTAAACTCTGACGGCAACATCAACTCTTCTGACGCATTGCTTATTCTTCAGTACTCCGTTGGCTCAAGCCCCAAAAACTTCAACCAAAACGTTGCTGATATGAATGACGATGACAAGATTAATTCTTCGGATGCTCTTATCGTTCTTCAGCTTTCAGTAGGATTGATTCAGCCGGATACTGAACCAACCGTTCCTTCAAGCACAGCTGAAACACTTGATTATTTCAACACGGCAATCAACAAAGTAAAAACAGACGCCGTATCTGTTGAGCAGAAATCAGTTTCAAACTACCTTGCAGGCAAAACCACTATCTCAGGCAGCATTCAAAGCGTTTATAAAATGCTCGGCGGTGACGAGTGGTTAGACCAGATGCTTCAGGATAACTCGCAAAGTGCCGTTACATACAAAGGCGCTGACATCAAAACATACTTCCCTGTTGAAGGAGAAAGCTACGCAAGTAAGCTTACAGTTGATGATATCAAATCAGCTACATTAAAAGAAAATGACGGTGTTTACACAATCACAATCGTAACACTTGATGACGCCAAGTCGGATTCGTACCAACACGGCACAGGTCACAATCCGAAAGCTTTCAGCATTATCGTGCCTGACGACGTTAACGAGAACATTCCTCCTGTTGCAAAGGATATGATCGGTACAGTTTCTCTTGCCTATCCTTCTTCAACAATCAAAGTTACGGTAGATGCAAAAACAGGTAATGTTCTTACAGCAGAGTATGACCTTAAGTGGACAATTCACTTTGATAAGACAGGCATAATTCTCCCCTGCGGTACAAAGTCAGTTTATGAAATCAATTGGTAATTACTGATAAATATTTAAAGGCGATGCATCTGCATCGCCTTTTCTCATCTCAACTTATAAAGTTCTTCACAGAGTATTCCGAGTTCTTCCATTGTCAGGCTTTCGGCTCTGACGGTTGATGGAAGTCCTGCGTTTTCGATTGCTTCAATTACCGTCTGCTTCGGCATACCGAGCCCCGAACTGATACCGTTTGAAGCGGTTTTTCTTCGCTGACTGAACGCTGAACGCACCATCGAGAAGAAGAACTTTTCGTCCGTTACTTCTACGGGTACTTCCTTGCGTATATCAAGACGGATAACCGCGCTGTCAACGTTCGGTGCAGGCATAAACGAGCCTCGTGAAACGTCGAAAAGCTTCTGCGCTTCCGAATAGAAATTGACCGCTACCGTTACCGCACCCGAATCTCTGCTTCCGACTTCGGCACAAAGGCGTACAGCCGCCTCTTTCTGCACCATTACGGTTACGGATTCGATATTCAGCCTGCTTTCAAGCAAGCGCATAATTACGGGTGAAGTAATATAATACGGCAGGTTTGCACACACTATAACAGGCATATCGCCGAATTCTTCCTCAAGGATTTTGTGCAAATCAACCTTAAGAATGTCGCCGTTGATTATTTTAATATTGTCATAATCTGCAAGCGTTTCGTCGAGTACGGGAAGAAGTCTTGTATCAAGCTCAACGCAGACAACCTTATCTGCCCTTTTCGCAAGCTCAGCGGTAAGAACACCTATACCTGCACCGACTTCAAGAACGCCGACACCTTCTCTTGCACCGCCTTCCTCCGCAATACGCGGACAAACGGACGGATTGACAATAAAATTCTGTCCGAGAGCCTTTGAAAAAGTGAATCCGTGCCTTTGCAGAACGCTTTTTATTACACCAATGTCTGATAAATTACCCATAATAACCTCATTTGTTATTGCAATTTGAATTTAAAACCGATATAATAATATCGTATATGTGAAAATTTGTCAATTGGAGTGATTTAAATGGCTATTTTAGTTACAGGCGGCGCAGGCTACATCGGTTCACACACTTGCGTTGAAATTCTTAATGCGGGTTATGAAATCGTTATCGTAGATAATTTCTACAACAGCTGTCCCGAGGCTCTTAACAGAATCAAGGAGCTTACAGGCAAGGATTTCAAATTCTACGAATGCGACATCCGCGACAGAGAAGGTCTTGATAAGGTTTTTGCAGAAAACAAAATTGATGCAGTAATCCACTTTGCAGGTCTTAAGGCTGTTGGTGAGAGCTGTGCAAAGCCTCTTGAATATTACGAAAACAACATCGGCGGTACAGTTACACTCTGCGAAGCTATGCGCGACGCAGGATGCAAGAAGATTGTTTTCAGCTCATCTGCAACAGTTTATGGCGAGAATAACCCCTCACCGCTTAAGGAAACAATGCAGATCGGCGGTACAACAAATCCGTACGGCACAACAAAGTATATGATTGAGCTCATCCTCCGTGACCTTTGGGCATCAGACAACGATTGGAGTATTGCTATCCTTCGTTATTTCAACCCCATCGGTGCACACAAGAGCGGACGTATCGGTGAAAACCCGAACGGTATTCCGAACAACCTTATGCCGTACATTACTCAGGTTGCTGTCGGCAAGCTCGCGTGCCTCAGCGTTTTCGGTGACGATTACGACACACACGACGGCACAGGTGTACGCGACTACATTCACGTTGTTGACCTCGCTCTCGGCCACGTTAAGGCTGTTGAAAAGGTTCTTTCAGGTAATGGCGTTGACGCTTACAACCTCGGTACAGGTATCGGTTACAGCGTTCTTGACATTGTTCACGCATTTGAAAAGGCTTGCGGAAAGCCGCTTAATTATAAAATTGTTGACCGTCGTCCCGGCGACCTTGCAACCTGCTATTCAGACCCGTCAAAGGCTCTTGAAATACTTGGTTGGAAGGCCGAAAGAGGTCTTGACGAAATGTGCGAAGACTCCTGGAGATGGCAGAAAAATAATCCCGAAGGATATTGATTTATGGAATTACACGAAAACAGTCAGTCGCCTGAAGTCGCAATGCTCGTCGGCATCGATATGGACACCTATGATGCCGAAGTTTCGATAGACGAGCTTGAGGAGCTTGCGCGCACTGCAGGTGCAGTTGTCTGTGCAAAGACATTGCAGAAGCGTGACCGTCCCGACTCGGCAACGTACGTCGGCAGCGGTAAGCTTGAAGAAATCAAGGAATTTGCAGAAGCAAACGATGTTGACCTGCTTATTTTTGACGGTGAGCTTACTCCGTCACAGCAGAGAAACATTGAAAACGAAACGGATATCCGCGTTATCGACAGGACAACTTTGATTCTTGATATTTTTGCTGCAAGAGCCCGAAGCGGTGAAGGTAAAATTCAGGTTGAGCTCGCTCAGCTTAAGTATTCTCTTCCCAGACTCGGCGGCAAAGGCACTCAGCTTTCAAGGCTTGGTGGCGGTATCGGTACACGAGGTCCCGGTGAAACAAAACTTGAGAGCGACAGACGTCACATCCGCAGAAGAATTCAGAGTCTTGAAGAAGACCTTAAAGAAATTGCGAAACGACGTGAACAGCTTCGCACAAGGCGAGAAAAGGACGGAGTTGAAACTGTTGCAATCGTCGGCTATACAAACGCAGGTAAATCAACTCTTATGAATGCGCTGACAAACGCAGGCGTCCTTGCCGAAAATAAGCTTTTTGCAACGCTTGACCCGACATCGAGGGCATTGATTCTCCCCGACGGACGAAGCGTTATGCTCATTGACACGGTTGGTCTTATCCGCAGACTTCCGCACCACCTTGTTCAGGCTTTCCACTCAACGCTTGAAGAGGCGGCATCGGCTTCCGTTATCCTTAACGTTTGTGATGCATCCGATCCCTGCTGTGCCGAGCATCTTGCTGTTACAAAAAGTCTGCTTGATTCTCTCGGTTGCGAAGGCAAGCCGATTGTTTCTGTTCTTAATAAATGCGACCTTTGCGACAATTCGTTTATTCTCCCTGCAGAAGGTAAGTTTGTTATGATTTCCGCCCTAAACGAAAGAGGTCTTGATAATCTCCTTGCACAGATTCAGTTGGCTTTGCCTCTGACACGTAAAAAAGCAGAATTGCTAATTCCCTACAGCGACGGCGGACTTGTCAATTACATCCGTGAGGACGGTGTGCTTCTTGAAGAGGATTACCGCGGCGACGGAATTTATATCAAAGCGATTGTAGACATCCGTTTTCTCGAAAAGCACAAGGATTATATTATAGGATAAAATTAACACCATACTTTCCGATTGAGAAAGTATGGTGTGTTTTTTGTTCAAAAAACCGCAACAAATTCGGGTTTGTCGGGATGTTTTAAATAAAAAACGTAGGGTCGATTCACGAATCGACCGTTAAAATAGAATAAATTTGAACGGGACGTCGGGGACGTCGTCCCCTACGCAGTTGCCTGAATCGTGTTCGTAGGGGCGCGCATTGCGCGTCCGTTAAATTAAGCAGAATTTCCGCGGACGAC
>JAZSPL010000011.1:0-71735 GCA_045537435.1 Acutalibacteraceae bacterium | reverse complement strand
AAGAGAAAATTATCGCACTCCTCACCTTTGTTGATACTGTACGTGGCGAATGCTTCCGGTGATGCGGGATTAGAAAACAGTATGCCTTTGAGATTATTTTAAATTTCAAAGCCGTTACATAAGACATCATTTGTAAAAGCGAGAGCAATGCTCCCGCCGATTGATGCTGTCTGTGTGACGGCTTTTTTGTTTTGCTCAAATTTATTTCAGAACTGTAAAAAATGCAAAAATCAAATTGGAGTGTGTTTGATTTAACATTGCAGCGTTTCAAAAATTTCTGTCGGATGAAACGTTCTTTTTACAGTTGTTCACCTATGAATAATCTTTCAAAAAGCCGCCTTTTGAAAAATATTTTTTTGGAAAGGAGGTTTATGTTTTGAAGACAGGTTTGAAGAAATCTCAGAAGACAACCGAGATGTTTTTTGATGAAGCAAGTACGATTATTACGGTGTCAACCTACAACACTGATTTGAAAAATCGTTTGTCTGCTTATTCAGAAAAACATCCGGACTTGTGTAAGTTGGTTGACGATTCGGAAGACGGAAGACTGATGTTTGAGATTGAGAAAGGAAGATTTTGTTTCAGACTCACAGAGCCGTACAGTATAGAGCGACGCTATGCCGCAAGTGAGTTTGCGAAGAAACAAAAACAAAAGTTGCGAAACCGCAACAGTAAAAATTAAATGGCATCTGTCTTAACGAGCAATGGATTTGTATATTCAAATCCGCTTGCCAAGACTTTTTTGATGCCGTGTCATCAGTCTTAGCAAGCACTGAATTTGTAGCCACAAAAGTGCTTGTTTCGACTTTAGTCTCAACAAGCACTGAATCTGTACGGACAAATTCGCTTGTCAGGGAAAGTTCCCTGAAACCCTTAAAGAAAAATTAAAACAAAGGAAGGATTATTTTTATGAAAGTATTTGAAACCAAAGTAACAATGGATAATGTAAAAATCAATTTGATTAAACCGATGACCAACTCTCCGTTCACCATTAAGGAGGATGAAGATATGCAGAAGCTTCGAGAGAGTATCAGCCAGTTCGGTTTACTCAGTCCGATTGTCATAAGACAACTGCCCGACACTAACGAGTATGAGATTGTCTGCGGCAACCGTCGACTGCAAATTCTCAATGAGCTCGGTTACGAAACCGTACCCGTTCTCATCAACAACTTATCCGATGATGAAGCATTGGTTGCGATGATTGACTCCAATCTCTGCCACCGCGAACATATCCTGCCGAGCGAAAAAGGTATCGCTTACAAATTGAAACTTGATGCAATGAAGCGACAAGGTTACCGAACTGATTTAGATGAGCCAACTTCTGCAACAGTGTTGCAGAAGTTAAAGGGTGAAACGTCAATTCAAAAGTTATCCGAGCAAAGCGGTGACAGCAGAGAAACAATCCGCCACTATATCCGCCTGACATATCTTATTTCTGAACTACTTAACCTCGTTGATGAAAGCAAAATCGCTATGCGACCTGCGGTTGAACTTTCGTATCTGACACCCGATGAACAGCAAATGATTTATGCTATGTATGACAGCGATGAGGTAACACCTTCATACTCACAGGCACAGCGTATGCGTAAGCTTTCGGAGGAAGGCGAGCTGAATCAAGACAAGCTGTTTGAAATTCTGTCAGTACCCAAACCAAATCAAAAGCCGATGCTGAAATTATCTGTTGAGCGATTAAGAAGTATAGCACCCAAGGTTAATGAAGCTGAACTTGAGAACTTTGTCATCAAGGCTTGCGATTATTATTACAGACATCTTATGAAAGTGAGAGGCAGGGATTCAAGATGAGAAGCTTTTGGAGAAAATTAAAAATACGATTTACTGAAATGATAAGCAACACCCGTGCTGAATTTAAACTCAACAAAGATGATGATGCAAATGAATATGTCATCAACAGTGTTCGCTATATTGTTTCAACCCGTTTCACCGAGACGGAAAACAAAACTATGAAAGAAAAATTATCAGAATTTATCGGTAGCGATTTCGCACATTTGACAACCAACGAAGATGAAAATACAATACAAGCGGAATATGTATGTTCGACTGCCGGAAAGGAGGACTAATGCAGTCAAACAATGTTGGAATTACTGCTCTCTATTGTCGTCTCTCCCGTGATGACGGCAACAAAGAAAATGAGAGCAACTCGATTGAGAATCAAAAAATCATGTTATCAAGGTACGCTCAAGAAAAAGGTTTCGAAAATACCAAGTTCTATGTTGATGACGGTTTTACCGGCACAAACTTCAACCGACCTGACTTCAAACGAATGATGGAGGATGTTGAAGCGGGATATATCTCAACCATTATTGTTAAGGATATGTCACGATTCGGAAGAAACTATGTTGAGGTTGGGCTTTACACTGAATCTTACTTTCCCGAAAACAACATACGCTTTATAGCCATTACAGATTTGGTTGACAGTGCTAACGGTGAAAATGAAATAATCCCGTTCAAAAATGTTATGAACGAGATGTATGCAAGAGATATTTCAAAGAAAGTGCGCTCCGCCAAACGAATACGAGGCAATATGGGTGAGCCGCTTTCTCAACCGCCTTATGGATATATGAAAAGTCCCGAAAATCCTAAAAGGTGGATAATAGAACCGGGTGCCGCAACAGTTGTCAAAGAAATTTTCAGGCTTTATCTTGAAGGCTACGGTCAGGACAAAATTGCAAGAACTCTGCAGGACAGAGAAATCAAAAATTGTACCGCATATTGGAAAGACAGAGGTATAGGCAGAGGCGGTAAAAAGGTACAGCCTAATCCATACAAATGGAAAAGCTCAACTATCGGTCAGATTTTATCCCGTCAAGAATACTGCGGAGATGTAATCAATTTCAAGACATACTCAAAATCTTTCAAGAACAAAACAAGACACTTGAATCCTGAGGAGAACTGGAAGATTTTCAAAGATGTTCATGAGCCTATAATTGACCGTGAAACATTCGAAAGGGTACAGCAGATAGTCAAGAAATGCAAACGAAGAGACCCTAAACCCGAGAATGGTGACAAGAACATATTTTGTGATTTCCTTCGGTGTGCCGATTGTGGTAAAAAGCTATGGTTTCATGTGAACACACGAAACAAGGATATCCACTATTTCAGCTGTTCCAACTATTACAAGGATTATAGGGGCAGCTGCAAAAGCAGACACTATGTCAGAGCTGATGCGATTGAACAAATTGTAATGCTTGAACTTAAAAAGATGGTATCGTATCTGAAATATGACGAAGAAGCCTTCGCAGAAATACTGTCACAGAAAACCAATAAGGATATGCTTACAGAGCAAAAGTATTTGCAGAGTGAACTGCAGAGATGTCTGTCAAGGCAGGAAAAGGTAGCAAGTCTGTACGAAAAGCTCTATGAAGATAATGCAAGCGGCAAGGTAACAGACGAATGGTTTATGCACATGTCACGCAAATATGAGGTTGAGAGAGCAGAACTGAAAGTCAGAATTTCCAAACTGCGTGATGATATTCTCCTTCTGAAAAACAAAGAGCAGGATAAAGAAACCTTCGTTTCGGCAATACGCAAATTTATGCGAATGGAAACTATAACTGCGCCGCTACTTCACGAACTCATAGACCATATTGATATTTATGAAACAGAAGGAACGGGAAAAAACAAAACGCAGAGAATAGTAATTTTCTACCGATTTGTGGGGTATATTGAACTACCCATACAAGAGGAAGAACTGTTCAGCAACGATACTCGTCAGGGAGTAGCGGTGACTTATATACCAAAAGCATTACCGGAAAGCATAACGGCATAAAACGCAAAAAGGTCGCAGACCGTAAAAAGTCTGCGACCAATAAAAATATGATTTTTAGCAAAGAAAAAGAGTGTTCACAACTTGAATCCGTTATGAACACTCGAAATGGTGGGAGACTAATACTTATATCCGAACATTTTATTATTTCTACAGGGACGGTGTCTGCACCGTCCCTGTAATTGAATACAATCAAGAGTTTATCGTCATAAACTATAACTGAATTTATAAAAATGTCTATCAAACGCTTTCTTCCTGAAAGACTCTCTATATTGAGGTTTCTGAGGTCATTAAACCAACGAATGATATCTTCTTTTGAAAGTGTCGGTTTGCTGAGTTCTTCTTTAGCAATAAGAATTTCTGTTTCATTCCTCTCAGCTTCAAGTTGTTGCAATCTTTCTTTAGTTGAAGAAGTATACAGACCGTCTTCAATCGCAGCAACAAGATTATTTATCTTCTTGACAATTTCTTTCAATTGGGCTTTGAGTGTTGGCAATACAACATTTTCAGTTTTCTGTTCTTTAAGAATATAGTCTGCTATATTACCTATCACCTCATCACTCAAGAGAAAATTCTTAATCTTTTCAATTACTAAATCCTCAAGCTCTTCTTTCTTGAGTCCTTTCCTCTTTGTACAGCCTTTCTTACGCTTTGCGTTGATGCATTTATAATAGCGGTACTTGTTGCCATTACGGCTTGTCCCTATTTCTCCCACCCACAGAGAGCCACAGTCATTACAAATAAGTTTTGTTGTAAGCAGGTAGTCATCACTCGCTTTATGTCTTGCTGTTGCTTTTTTATTTCGGGCAAAAGTCTTCTGAACTTCATTGAATAACTCTTCGGGAACAATTTGAGGTATTTCTCCTTTATTTACAACATCACCGTATCTGTACTCACCTAAATACTTTCTGTTTTTAAGCAGATTAGTCATTGTTGTTATTGACATTTTCGTTCCGAGAGTATTTCTCATTCCTTTGTTGTTTAAAATCTGCACAATTTCTTTGATGGTGTTTCCTTCGCGATACAACTTAAAAGCTTCAACAACAAACGGTGCCGTTTCAGGGTCTACAACATATTTTCTGTTTGCATCAATCTTGTAACCGATAGTCAGCGTTCCGCCGTTAAACTTACTCTTAAGTGCATTTTCATGATGACCTCTTTTAACTTTCTGAGCAAGTTCTTTGGAATAATACTCAGCCATACCCACAAGCACCGATTCCAAAATAACACCGTTGGGTTCATCTGAAATATATTCGGTCGCAGAAAGAACTCTAACCCCGTTATTGCTCAGTATGGCTTTGTATATTGCACTATCATATCTGTCACGAGAAAATCTGTCGAGCTTCCACACAATAACATGGTCGAAGTTTTTACTTGAACTATCTCTAATCATTCTTTGAAAATCAGGTCGATTGTCTGTTCTTGCTGAACGTGCCCTATCAATATATGTACCTACAATATTGAGGTTGTTCTTATCAGCGTAAGCTTTACACTCACGCAGCTGACCTTCGATTGATTCTTCACGCTGAGAACTGCTCGAATATCTTGCATATATGACTGCATTCATTTTCATTCCTCCATTCTGGATTTAATATAGCGCGCAAAAACGCGTTTGTAAAGGCCATAAGCTTTACTTTTTTAAGATAATAATTTAAGAGTGTTTTCATTTTCTGAATTCCTTTCTTGTTTTTCATAATAAGCGAGAATTTCCGGCAAGAAGTATCTCGCCAATTCTTCATATGCACTTTTCGGAATATTTTCCGTTCCTTCCTTAATTTCAACTTTCATAACCTCCCCAACCTTTCCTTTCGTTGGGTTCTTTGACATTAACACACCTCCTTTCGTAGGTTTTATATTTTTAAATTGCTAACAGATAATTTGAAACAGTAACATCGACGCGCCAATGCGAAAGATTGAAAATTGAAACTGCCATCAGAGCCAACCTGTCATAAACTAACGGTAACTCTTTCTTTTTGGCAAGCTCTTTATTCTTACCTCGGATAAAATATTTTCCTCGGATTTCTTTCTTATCAAACGGTTTTGGCTTCTTTGTTTTCTTATCGATGTTTTTAAGCTTCCATCGTTTTTCGATTTCTTTTTCAAGCTGAGCTCTGTATTCAGGGTCAACTTTTAATTTTTCGAGGTAGTAGTTATATGCCCTGACAGCCTGCTCGGCTCTGATGTGATGGTAGTCGATGTCGTTATTCATCTCATCTGCTGAAAACAATATGTTAGATGAGCCGTCAAAAAATGATTTAACAAAATCAATGTCACTCGGAAACAACCTTTGGTATGTCTCCTTGCCGCCCTTGCCTTTGCGGACGATTACGCAAAAATAATTGCTTTCGTCATATCCGAAATCATTGTTTCTGAGATTTTTTAATTCGTTTCTTCTTATTCCTACTCTTTTCTGAAATTCAACTGTTCGGGAGTATAACGGATTTTTTGTATCTGCAGAAGCTCTGTATTTCTTTTTCTTTCTTGAACGAATATTATCTGCATTGTGTCTCTTAGGTAAATTCATTTCTGTGAGTGATACTCCGTGATACAATCCCACGGGCGCAAGGTATGTGTGAATCGTACTTGCTGTGTATCCTTTTTCTTTCAGATAATCTATATATTTAAATATCTGTTCTTTACATTCTTCTTTGGTTTTGCAGTTGTGTTCTTTTCGGCAATACTCTATGAATCTCGCATAATTTCTGATGAATGACGAACGGGTTACATTATTTTCATATCTTGAAAAGAATATGTTAGATTCGTCTCGTAATTTTCGGCTTATGCTTTTCTTATGGTGTTTTTTCTTTTTCATTGATATTTTCACCTCCTTGTTTTAAAGGTTCATAAATACTATGTTAGATGAAAATAAAACTGTTATTAATCCGTCTTTTTCACCTTTACAAGATTTTTGAAAGTTTCGCACTGCACGGACTTTCAAACCGTCCACCACAGCCATCGTCGATTAAATCAGGTTGCGATTATCAGCGAGATAGTTTTTTGTCGAGAAGGACAAAAAAACGCAGGCAATACTTTATGTATTAACGAGTATTTTTGGTCTTTTCGGCGGGAAAATAGCCGCTGAGAATTGTGACATTGATTGAATTGATGATGGCTAAAGGAGTTAAACTGTTCAAGGGCTCATTCAAAGAGCGACGAATTTTGTTTTTAAATTCATCCGTAAGGGTCGATGCAAACCCGTTACACCGAAGTGCAAAACACTTCTTTGTCCTGCTAACTGGTTATTCCGTTAAATAACTGAATAACCGTTAGCATGGACCGGTTCTTTTCTTTCAAAAAGCAACCGTTCCGTGACAGAGTTGAATTTTTAAAATAGTTTTTTCAACTCTGTCCCCAAACCAAAACTGTAAATTGTTTTAAAATATCGTTTTGGTTTGGAAGGAGATGCCTACCTGCGAATTTTAAAACAATTCGCATCTCACGGCACCTCAGCGGATGAACAACACTTAATGCATATCCGTATTGTTCCTCCACCCACAAGCGACAAGAATCTGTCCCTGTGTGAGAAATTCCTATAGCCTATGTCTTCAGTTTTAATATGTTAGAGGAAAAGGTTTTTAATAAAAAGAAAACCCGAAGCTGTTTTGCTTCAGGCTTTTCAATGTCGTAATTCAATATTTTTGTCGCTTTTTTCGATAGTTTTGCTTCTTACCTTACTTTTTAAATGCCTACATTATATAATTTTCATAAGAGAAAAATTTGAGAGTGGTTTAGAAATATTAAACTAACTAATAAACTATAAAGGAGAGTTTTTATGAGAAAAGTGATTTTGTTTTTATTGTCTTTTTCAATGCTCATAATATCCATATCACCATGTTTTTCAGTAATGGCTAAAGATATTGAAGAGTATCAGTATAACAAAGCAAGTGCTGAACTGCAAAACTTTGCAAAAGAGGTTTTATCTTTTACAAGTAAATATGACTCAGATTTAAACGATTCTCATAATTCTTCCGACACATTTGAAACTGAAAGCTTTTCGACAATGTCATCGGGAGAAACTGAGACTAATTATGAAATCTTTGAAACACAAAGATTGATTGTATATTCAGACGAAAACTTTGATACGTGCAATGCTGTAGACCATATCTCGGGTTATAAAGATTGGCATTTGCTTCAATACGATACTATCGAGGCTACGGTTGAGGCATACAACTATTATTGCGAAAACGACAAAGTTGACTCCGTTAAACCCGATTACATTGTTACTTTACAAGGATTTGAAGAAGTTCTTGAAACGGACTCATCAGATGAATTTAATTATCCTCACGATGAAACTTTAAAGCCTTCCTGGGGATATGAACAAATTCGTACTTTTGATGCTTTTAAATATATTTTACAGTACAAAGAACTGAAAGAATTACCCGAAATCGTCGTTGGTATCGTAGATGACGGTGTTTGGACAGGTAACAAATATTTTGACGAAAGGTTAATTGGTGCATATTCGTTTGTTAACTATGACCCGTATAAATCCGTCGACGGTCATGGTGCATTGGTTGCAGGCGTTATTTTAGAAAACACTTTACCAAATGTTAAAATAATTTCATATCAAGCGTTTGGTCCTAAAATTAATGGTGTCACTACCGTGATACGTACTGACTTAGCCGAAGAACAAGCTCGGTTAGATGGTGTTGATATCATAAACAGTAGTTACGGGTCTATAGATATTGGAAATGCAACTTCTAATGCTAACAATACAAGTATTAAAAATGATACGCCATTACAGATAGCTGCTGCCGGTAATGAAGGAAATAATGTTTTACATTATCCTGCAGCACTACGCAGTACAGTTAGTGTTGCTGCGTCTAACAAAAACAACCGCCTTGCGAGCTTTTCAACTTATGGCATTTGGGTTGATGTCGCTGCCCCAGGTGCAGAAATATTCTCTGCATGGCCCGCTTATGAAGGAAAATCTTATCGATTTGATGGAACTTCATGTGCTGCACCGTTTACAACTTCTGTCTGTGCAATGATTATGACGCAGTATCCTACGTTTTCAAACTCACTGGTTGCGGATGTTTTATTTAAATCTTGTACCAATAATACGAATGTCTCTGTTTGCCACGGAATTGTTAATATGTTTAATGCTGTTACTTATTATGACAGCGATGCTCGGCAGACTGCAACACCACAATTCAATTTAAGTTCACAGCCCGCAGAAAATCAGTTTTATTCAGAAAAACAGTATATCGAATTAACTTGTCCTGACGACAATTCTGAAATTTATTATACTTTAGACAAAACTGTTCCGAGCAGAACAAACGGCGTATTATATACAGAACCAATTGAAATATCAACCACCACTACAATATCAGCAATTGCATACACGAATGAATACTTCACAAGCGAAGTGTCAGAAAGAACCTTTTATGTGAGAATTCCTCTTGCGGATTATCCTAATGAAAATGGTTGGCATATACGTGATAACGGAATGATATGGGGTTACAGCGGTCCGGATATGGATTTAGTTATTCCTGAAACAGTATTCGGCATTAAAGTTTTAGGTATTGAAAACGGTGCATTTTCCGAGCAAGCCTATATAAATTCAATTTCTATGCCCAAGAGTTTAAAAACTATTGAAGAAAAGGCTTTTTATAAATGTAATTCATTAAAATCCATCGTCGCACCCGGTGTAATAGATATTGGTAAATCTGCTTTTTTAGGATGTCGAGAGCTTGACAGTGTATATTTACCTGAAATTCAGACTATCGGAGAGTATGCTTTTCGTGATTCAGGTTCATTAAATGGTTTCCCGTTTGAAAATTTAAAAAAAGTTCCAAAGTTCGCTTTTGCCGAATCGGACATATTAAAAGTTAATCTTGAAAAGGCTACATCTGTACGTGAAAGTGCATTTCAAAAGTGTAATTCTTTGGCTGAAATTTCTATGCCTCATGTTGATACAGAAAATATGGGGCAAGCTGTTTTCCGTGGATGTACTATGCTTAAGTCCGTAGAGTTCAGCGAAAATGCATATAGCCTTCCGGACAAAACTTTCGAAAATTGCAATTTTTCTTCTTTGGATTGTTTTGACACTATTGAATATATCGGTTTTAATGCTTTTGCAAATAACCAGGCATTGATAAACATCTCAATGGAAAATCTCGTCTATGCTGAAGATGGTGCATTTGAGGACTGTGCAAATTTGGTTTCTGCAAATCTTCCGAGTCTTATAGCAATTGATTCCGAAACATTCAAGGGCTGTTCATCACTAACAACACTCATATTGTCCAATAATGTTGATTTGTTGGAGTACAATGCTTTTGATGGTTGTGAAAACTTAAAATATATTTTGATAAATGGTGACCTTTGGATTGATTCTGCTGCATTTGAAGGTAGTAGTGTTGAAAGACTTGAAATGAATGGTGTAAGTATTGCTGACAGTTTACCTGCAATAGAAAACAGTATAATAGCATTACCATCAACATTCAAAGAGTGCAGAGAAGATACCACCGGTAGAAATTACAGGATTTACGGTACTAAAGGAACAATAGCAGAAAGTTTTGCAATCAAAAACGGACATACTTTTATTGAAGTATCTCAGGATACTGCAATCCTTGAGGATATACCTAAGGAATACAACGGTAACGGTCAGATTCTTTCTACCGATGTAATTGGATTCAACCGCACTTATCAGTGGTACAGCAACACCACCGACAACAATACAACAGGTAAAGCTATTGAAGGAGCAACAAGTAAAACCTTTAATCCTGCAGATTATCCCGCTGCAGCATATTACTATTGTGAAGTTACAAGCAAAGACGGAGACTTTGAAGAAATCATTATCAGAACAAGCACTTGTGAAAACAGATCAATCACATCTGATATTACAAAAGTTGAATATATTCAGCAAGAAGATACGCACAAAGATTTTACAGTCACAGCTAACGGCAGAAAATCGATGATTCAGTTTATCGAGCCTGACGGTGGCACAAGAACCTATGATAGATACCATAAATATGTATCAATCACAAGCTATAATTCTGATGGTGAGGTTGTTAATGAATTAAGCCGTGACCTTGCATATGAAGTATGGGAAATCTATTCCAATATGAGCGTAGGTAACGAAATCAAAGTTCGTGGCAAAGTAAACGGTAAATGGGATATTGGTAAATATAAGTTTACGATTGAACATTATAATCCAATTATTTCAATGGAGCTTTCCTCTACATCAGGTAAGCTGGGACCCGTACCTGCAAAAGTCGTTGCAGACGATAAGACAGAAAAGGTAATGTTCAAAATGCCGGATAACACAACCGTCACAGTTGCATCAAAAGCAACAGACGAAAATGGGAATAAGATTTTCACTGGTAAGGCTTGGATGAATAAAGAAGGTCTCAATGAAATCCGCATTCTCATCTACCGAAATAGCGTGTGGAGACAAGTTGGTACGCTTGAATATACGGTTGAATAATGCAAAAAAGGGAGCAGGTTTTCATCAGCTCCCTTTTTCTTAACCAGAACTGAACCTGTCAAATTGCATAATTTTGTCGCTTTTTTCGATAGTTTTGCATTTCCATTGACAAGTTATGCGCCTTTTGTAATAATGAAAATGTATAATTGTATTCATATGCAAGGAGTAAGAATAATGAAAATTGCAATTTGTGATGATGAATCAAAAGTAACAGAAGAAGTCGAAAAGGCTTTGAACTATTATTTCGGAATAAAGTCCATAGACGCAGAGATTTTCAGTTTTGAAAACGGTGAGGATTTGCTTCGCAGCGATGTCATCTTCGACATGGCTTTTCTTGATGTTGAAATGCCGTCAGTCAGCGGTGTTGAAGTCGGTAAAAAGCTCAAGCAAAAATTCAGCAATATTATAATCTTTATGATTACTGCATACTCTGAATATCTTGACGATGCTTTCGAGCTCGGTGCTTACAGATTCCTGCAGAAGCCGTTGGATGTTACCCGACTGTACCGTTCATTGGATGCGGCATTGCTTTCAATTTCAGGCAGGGATATCAAAATCATCTGCCCGAATAATGACTCCGTAATGGTTTCAACTCAGTCAATAATCTTCTGCGAAACGTATAAAAGAAAATCTAAAATCGTAACAACAAAAGGCCAGTATATATCCAATGAAACTCTTGCATATTGGAAAGGCAAGCTGGACGAATTGAATTTTTGCTCACCGCACGCAAGCTATATAATAAATTTCAATTTTGTAGAGAGCTTTAACCGTTCATCGCTTACATTGGCTCACGAAGAACAAAAGTATATTATTTCAATCGCACCGAGCAAACAGTCAGAATTCCGCAAGAAAATGTTTTCATTTGCAGAAAGAGGGGTGTGAAATGAGTCAGACCATATTTACCCTGATTATGTTCCTGGTCTACATTTTAGGAACATATATTATTTTCTGGTACGGCAATCGGATTTTCAATTACAGAAAAAATGCAAAAATATCTTTTGCAATTTGCTTTGTACTCAATGTAATATTGTGGTTGTTGATGATTCTTTTTTCTAAGCCGTACATCAATATTCCCGCAACGGTGATTCTTTATATCATTCTCTTTTATAACGCTTACGAATGTGATTGGAAGCTATCGATATTTCATTCCTTGCTCTGTGTAGCGATAATGAATCTTGCAGAATTTTTTGTATTCTTCCTCACATCGTCTTTTTTGAATGTGCCTGTCAATCAATATGAAAATGACACAATACTGCTCGTCGAAGAAGCGTTTGCTTCAAAGTTCATTTACTTTGCTTTGTTGGCGATAATATCGTCGTTTTCAAAGAAAGCCAAAAACAAAGAAGGACTAATGTCTTCAATTGTTCTTACAATACTGCCTGCAATGACCTTCTTTATAACGGTTGTTTTCCGCTATCAGAATATTTATTATGAATCAAATGCAACAACAAATCTCCTGTTTATTTTAAGCGAGGTATTAATGTTTATTGCAATAGTTGTCGTGTTCTTTGTTCACGAAAGAACGATTGACAATCAGAAGAAACTGCACGATATGGAAATGGTCGAGCAGAAGCAGGCAATCAATCTTGAATACCTTGATATTCTCGAAAAGAAAGACGAAGAAACAAGGATTTTTATTCACGACATCCGTAATAATCTTATCAACATAAGCAACCTGACTACGGAAGAAAATGTCAAGCAGTACATTCAGGACATCTACGATAAATCGAACGAAGTGTCAATCAAGGCTAAGACAAAGAACCGTGTGCTTGATGTCATAATCAATAAGTACGCTCTGCTGTGCAAAGATAAAAACATCCGTTTCACAATAGTTGCACCTAACGAAAACCTATCGTTTATCAGCGATTATGATTTATCGGCAATTCTTGATAATATTTTACGAAATGCAATCGAGAGAGCCGAAAAGGAAACAGACCCGTACATTGAGCTTACATTGGATTGTGATAACAAGTTCCATAAGATTATTCTGAAAAACAGTTGTTCAAGTGAGCCGATTGCGGATAAGGATACTTTGATTACAACCAAGGAAAACAAGAAATCCCACGGTTACGGAATGCGAAGTGTCGCCAAAGCTTTGAAGAATTATAACGGTGAATTTGAGTGGATGTTTGAAAACAATGAGTTCAAAATAGTGATTTTAATACCTGTCAAGACAAGCAATCTTAGTTGATTGCTTGTCTTTTTTAATATTTTTGTCGCTTTTTTCGATAGTTTTGCTTCACGCCTTACTTTTTAAACAAACATTTTATAGAATAGAGTTGAGGTATAATATCTGTTTTTATGCTTTGGTATTCTGAATCGTTAAGGAGAACCATATATGAAAAAAATAGTAAGTACTATATTAATTGCAACATTAATTTTCTCTATATTCGCATTTGATTTTATGAGTTCTGCTAAGAACAACACAGAGAATATACAAGACTTTGTCAGCAACGCGATGGAGCTCATTTCCTATCAGCCTGAAATTGAGTTCAATACTTTTAGTGATGACGAGAATTCAGATGAAACAGACTTTTCTTCTTGTAGATTAATTATAAAATCTGATAAACAACCTGAAACTCTAAACTCCGTTGGTATTGCAAGCGGATTTAAAGATTACCACATTGTACAGTTCAAGAATGAAAGTTCAACTGAATCAGCATATGAATACTATTCTAATCAATTAGACATTAAACTTGTCTATGCTGATGAATTCTATAAGATTGATGACTCAGATATTGAATTGCAAACAATTTCTAAAAAAAGTATTGCACCAACTCGTTTGGATTCATGGGGAGCAGAGTCAATAGGGTTGTATGAGTTAAAAGATTATTTGATTTATAATCAAACTGAACTGCAGGAAGTTGTGGTTGGCGTAATTGATACTGGTATAGAACTGAGTCACGAATTCTTACAGGGCAGATTAATTAAAACAGGTTTTAATTCGTCAGGTGCAGGGATTGAAGGATCAGAATTAGACACAACCAGAGGTCATGGTACGATGGTAGCTTCTGTTATTGCAGATTCTACACCCAATAATATTAAAATAGCTTCATACAAAATTTCCAACGATGGTACAATGACTGAAGTTGGGGCAACATTGGCTGTTTTACAAGCTGTTGAAGATGGAGTAACCGTAATCAATACAAGTTTTAGTATTAATGCTAAGGAAGGTATTTTTATTGACGTCCTCAACTATGCGTACGATAGTGATATAGTAATCGTTTCGTCCGCCGGAAACGAATCAATGATAACGGAAATGTGGCAAACTCGACCATATCCCTCAAAATCTCCCTATGTAATAACAGTGGCATCTATAAATGAAAAATGTCTTCCAAGTTCTTTTACTAACTTTGGAGAAAGTGTCGATATCGCGGCTCCGGGCGAAAACATTCCCCTTGCCACTCTAAATAATTCTTATACTGTAGCAAACGGCACATCGTTCTCTTCGCCTTATGTAGCTGCAGTTTGTGCAATAATTCGATCTTTGAATCGAGAATATACCGTAAACGATGTTAAGGATAACATCAAGGAAACTGCATCTAGCTTCGATGAAATGTTTGCTATGCATAAAATGATTGCCGATTTATATGGCACTGGAATAGTTGACGCTCTTGATGCTTTAGGCAAAAGGCAGTCAGATATAAAGGTTAATCTGGAGTCGGGAGATCATTTCCGAAAAATCGTTTTGGAATTATCAAGTGACAACAGTAATGAAATTTATTATACACTTGACCAAACAGTGCCAACCAAAGATACCGGCATTCTATATACAAAACCTATTGAAATTTATAACGATAACGTCATAGTAAAAGCTGTTGCTTATGGTAAGGAAAATTTCAGAAGCGAGGTATTTTCAGGGTTCTATCGCTCATGGATAGAAGAATATGAAGAAAAATTCACTATAGATGAAAACGGAAAAATCTTATCATATACCGGTGATTCTGAGGTTCTTTGTATTCCTGAAAAAGTTAACGGAATTACTGTAACAGATTTAGCAAAGAACTTATTTGATAGTTCACCGGTTATAAGTGTTATGCTTCCTAAAACTATAACGAAACTCAGCGGCGGATTTTATAACAGTGAGAGTATATCCTATGTTTACGGTGAATCCGTTATCGAAATCGGTAGAGATGCGTTTCGCAGAGCCCGTGTAACATATGTTTATTTGCCTAATGTTGAGAAAATTGATACGTATGCCTTTGCAACAACTTCATATCTCAACGGCGTAGATTTCAAAAAACTTAAATCAGTAGGGGCATTCGCTTTTAGTGGTAGTGGTATTACTTATGCCAATTTCCCTGAACTTGAAACTGCCGGATACGGCTTTATGCATAAGAATTTCAACTTAATGAAGGTTAATATCCCTAAGTTAAAATACCCTGGTGAAAACATAAGTGGAGCTAAAACGGGTTGGTTTTCAGAATCATATATAGCAACTACTTTAGATTTAGCATCGGTTGAAACAATTGGTGATGGCGATCTGTCTTCCAAAAACTATTTTATAAAAAGAGTAGAGTTTTCAAACTTGAAGAACTTAGGTGATATACCCATATCACCTGTAGGGGATGTTAGCTATATTTTGGTTCTTCCGTCTACAGTTGAAACTTTTACTGCTAATACAGAAATAACGGCCAACAATGTAACTTGTACTGTTTATGGAACTGCAGGCACATTAATTGAACAATGGGCAAAGGAAAACGGTTTTAAATTCATTGAAGTTACTCCCGATACGGCAGTTATTAAGGACTTACCTGAATATTACAAATCATATATGGGTGAACTTGAAGCAGATGTTGTAGGTTTCAACCGCTCTTATCAGTGGTACAGCAACACAACCGACAATAACACAACGGGTAAAGCTATTGAAGGTGCAACAAGCAAAACCTTTAATCCTGCAGATTATCCGGCTGCAGCATATTACTATTGTGAAGTAAAAAGCAAGGACGGCGACTTTGAAGAAATCACTATTAGAACAAGTGCTTGTGAAAACAGATCGATCACATCTGATATAACAAAAGTTGAATATATTCAGCAGGAAGACACGCACAAAGACTTTACTGTAACCGCCAACGGAAGAAAATCAATGATTCAGTTTATCGAGCCTGACGGTGGCACAAGAACCTATGATAGATACCATAAATATGTATCAATCACAAGCTATAATTCTGATGGTGAAGTTGTTAATGATTTAAGCCGTGACCTTGCATATGAAGTATGGGAAATCTATTCCAATATGAGCGTAGGCAACGAAATCAAAGTTCGTGGCAAAGTAAACGGTAAATGGGATATTGGTAAATATAAGTTTACGATTGAACATTATAATCCAATTATTTCAATGGAACTTTCCTCAACATCGGGCAAGCTGGGTCCCGTACCTGCAACGGTAATAGCAGATGAAAAGACAGAAAAAGTAATGTTCAAAATGCCTGATAACACAACCGTTACAGTTGCATCAAAAGCAACCGACGAAAACGGAAACAAAATCTTCACAGGTAAGGCTTGGATGAACAAAGACGGCCTTAACGAAATCCGCATCCTCATCTACCGCAATAGTGTTTGGAGACAAGTAGGTACGCTTGAATATATGGTTTAGTAAACAACAAAGGAGCAGATTCCTCTGCTCCTTTGTTGTTTAGACAATTTTCTCCTTATTATGTGAAATATGTTTAGGTATCCATCAAACTCCTTTTGTTTTCGAAACAGGATATCAGCCAAAAACATAAATAACAATTTGTTCGTTATTATTGATAAAAAGAAAGCTGTTCAAATATAGGTTTTAAAATAGTATCAACACTCATTGTGAGAAGACCGTTTGTTTCTTTGTTAAATGAGAATCGAAGTTGTTCTGTATTCGAAAACCAATTTTTTATTGTTTTGTTTTCAAATAAAATTTGCCAAGAGTTTATGCTAATGGGGACGTTAAATCTTAAAACAGATATTAGTTCGCTACTGTTTTCTCGTTGCAAGTAATCGTAATATTTATTTGAATTATTATCTAATGATGAAATTGTTGAAATATTACCAGGATTAAAACTTTCGTCTATTTCATCTTCAAATAAACTAAAATTATTCCTATCGCTTTTATCTTTTTTTGAGGATAAATTAGTTTTTAACAACACATATCCATTATCAAAAGAACCGTTTTTTACATTTTTGTGCTCTCTAATATCCATAACCTGTGAAAGTTTACACTTTAACGCATCGCAACAAGTTTTAACTAACGATTCAATTTCATCTATTCTTAATAAAACTAGTTCTACACTTTTTTCTTTCAAAGCTTTTGAAGCAAATTGAATTATTAATTTTGTTGTGTCTTCACAAATCCTATCTATCGTTGGTGTTACAAAAACAGTCTTTAACGGTGTGTTTGATATTTGCAATTCAACTCGATATGTTGTTTTTTGCCGTTCTATTTTCAAATATAAGTATAAATTACCAATCACAAAACTTTTGAACTGCAGATTTTCGAAATTAAATTCATTCGACAGGATTCTTTCATACAAAATGTTGTGGTTGTCATGTGTATTGTTCCTAATATCAATAGTAGAAATTCCTTTTATTATAGCTTTTTGTTTTATTGTCGAACAAATTTCACTAATGTCCGCCAATTCCTCCAAAAAGGATTCGGTGTCTACTGCATCATAAGCCTCAAAACTTTCTTCTAACAATTTCTCTAATAATAGTCTATCGAATAAAATTTCATCAGCTTTAACGCAAGTAATAATTTCCCCATTTGAAATTATTTTTTCAGGAATTAAATCTCTTACTAGTTTATTAAATTCGGCACAGGCAGCTGTGTCTAATTCAGAAACAGAAGAACAAACAACAACCGCATTTGTATTTTTTAATTGATAATATGTATGTGTAAGCTGCGCCCCCTCCAATAAAATGTTGATATTATGTGCATATGCAAACTCACCAACTTTTTTAATAAAATCTTTACTTCTTAAATCTTTATCTGAAGTAGGCTTCATTCTTAGGCAACGAATATTTAAGCAGTTATGCTCTAATTTCTTTAAATCATCACTACAGTGAATTGTAAATTCTTCGTCTACAAATCGTTTCCTTTTATAGTCATCAGGCGTATACGATGACGAATTATAAGGCTCGTGAAACCAAGCTAAACAATTAGAGCCATAATACTGTTCATCTATACCTACAAACCACATTATGCTTATTTCTTGATTGGAATGGTTCGCAATTCTTTGTGAATTGACTGCAATGTTAAAAATAGATTTGTTGTCTACGGAGCAACGCCAATCATATGGTGAAGATAGTTTTCTTACTTTCCACTTACCTTCTTTTGAGGGCGTGACAAAAAAATCTTTATACTTTCTCTTTATTTGAACTTGCAAATCTTCTGGTTGAATTGAGTTGAGCGGCTTTGCTGGTAACGTAACGATAATAGTATCATGCGCATTATAATATAGTCCCTCAGGCAATCCCCACAAAGATTGGATTTCAACAATTCTGTTATTGGGTGTAGCATGCGCAAAAGCAGATGATACCGCTGGTATAAAATTATGAAAAATGAATGCGATGTTTTTGTTTGCAGACAGTTTAATACTGTTTTCAACCAACCATTCTTTTAAGGTATCGAAATCCCTTATTTCATTACTTCTAGGCAATAATTGACCACTGCCTTTGATTGAACTAACAATATCTGTTCTAACAACAACAGGCTGTATATCTAGCAGATTTTCTAAATCCTCTTTTAATTCTTCTGATATACTGCCTTGCCTTATTTGTTCAATAATGGCTTCATTATCCAAAATATACAATGGTACAGTAACTAATCCAAGCGTTGCATATGTATGGACGTTGTTAAGCTTATTAAAATTACATTTCTTTTTGGGATCAAATTCTTTTAACACTTTAAGCGCGAGAGTGGACGGATTGCTATGAATATGAATATCTATATTCATTGGGTTAATGCTTTCTTCACTTAACAACTCTCTATCAGCTTGGACAATATATAAACGATCATCATTATACACAAATTCTAAATGGAATCGTTCGCCAGTGTTTTTTCCTAACTCGTGCCAAAAATAGGCGACTTTATTTAATTCTTTTTTGATATTTGTAGAAGAAAGGCAATAAGATGATATATCTTCGATGTTATATGTTTTTCTCCACTTGCGTATACAAACAGTATCTTGTTCAAAAGAATTATCTTCAAAATAATATTCTATTTTCCAATCTCTACTATCAAAAGAAAATCGACGTTCATTCGACATATGTCCAGTCACATTAGCCGTAATATAACCTTGTACAACTATAGGCATATCATTTGAAGTAATTGTCAGCAAAGAATCTAACAATGTTTTCAAGTTTTCTTTTATTTGATCCTGATATGTTGAGATTGAAACGAATCTACCGCGTTCATTCATGCCTTCAATTAATCCCGAAGAACGCAATATGATTTTAACAGTACTATCTAAACCGATTTCTCGAATAGCAACGATAATATTGGGCAAATATGCATCTATAATTGTTTCTCTATCCTCTTCAGATGCAGAAAAATAATCGTCAAATAAACTTTTGGATATAACAAAAAAAGCTGGTGTCCAAGATTTTGGGATTTGTAATAATCCGTATGCTTTTTGACCAACTTCTTTTAATTCTATCTCGTTGTCATTTAAATATTTAAGTTGTGACTTTTCTACGATAATCATAAAATCTATTATTTAATCATCTTTGGATTTTTCTTCGATGTCCTCTTTTTGGGGTGCATTTTCATTTTTTGAAAAAAGCACTAAAGCAACATCGTACATCTTTCCAGCGGCTTCGTCTGAAAAATACCCAGAAAAAAAGCCAATGGTAATAGCTGTTATATTCTCACCTGTAATTATGTTGTTATATAATATCGTACCTAGGATAAGTGCAAAAGACAAAGAAACGATGGGCGACAAGTATCTCCAAAAACATCTATCCTCACTCCATCTTCCACTTGCAATAGCCCTATACAGACATTTCAGACCAAATGTTGCTCCACCAAGAAGTCCAGATATTACACAATAATACATTTTTAGAAACAAAATATTATTTTCTTCCGGAACATTAAGCCAAGAGGTTATGTACCCCAAATAACCCAACAACAAAAATATAAAAGAAAATATTACAAGAGCAACCAAGTAAACAGATTCTACAATCTGCTTTTTACGAATATTTTCATCACTATATCGAGTTGCATATTCACCTTTTTTTCGTCCGTCAGTAGGAAGTCCTCCGATTACTTTTTTGCTCATTTGAATACCTCATTTTTTAATATTTTATGAGTTTTATTTGCTAATTCAATATTGAGATTTGTTTTGTAATCATATGACTCAGGATTTTCAAGTTTTTGCGAAATTAGTTTTCTGAAATATTGAGATTCAGGCTCTGTCACAATTGAAACAAAAAAAGTCGAATCCATAATATTGTTTTTTAAATCTGAATATAATAAATACTCATTATTACCAACTATGTTGTCAATATCTACAATACTACATTGTTGCCATTCTTTATCCACCTGCATCAAATCAAGGAGTGAATCTTGAAAAGGTAAAATATGAAGATGCGCATGATTTGTTCCACATGCAGTTAAAGAACCATATTTTGTTGCTCCATGCTCAAAAGCAATAATTTGCATTTGATATTTTTCCTTAAGTGCATGTATAACCTGGTTTGTATAATCTTTAAAACTTTCAGTGTTGAAATGTTGTTTCATAGAATAGCTATGCTCTTTAGGAATTACCAAACTCCAACCTTCAACCATTGGGCCAATTGTTGGTAAAAGGAAGAATTCATTAGTACAATTTATAGGTTCATCAGCTAAATCAAATATTTTTTTTCCTTGTATGATATCACAAAATCTACAAGGTTTTTTACAATCAAACATAACATATTCCTCCTTACAATTCCTTTGGAACAATTAAGTTCTTACTAAATACCATGTATTCGCTACCTTTTGTGTGATTGTTAACACTATAATTAATATCAATTGTTCTATATTTAAACGTTTTACAATAAGTGTTTTTTATTAATTCAGCAGTATCGTATGTTACAATCCACTTTTTCGGACATTTTTTAATGGCATTAAATAACTTAATATGGTCTTTTTTTGCAAAGTAATTATGATACAACTGTCCACCCTTTTCAACATATGGTGGATCAAAGTTTATAAAAATATTTTTACGCCTCATGAGGTCTTGATTTATAATTAAATCAAAAACATCAAAATTTAAAACTGTAATTCTATCTGAAAATTGGCGTATTATCCTTATTTTCTGTATTAGTGATTCTTTGTTATATCTAGCATCTATTTTGTATGTGCCTGTTTGCTTCAAACCACCAATAATCCCACCCTTTAAAACGCCAGAGACATTTGTACGATTTAAAAAAAAGACAGAAAAAGCGAATTCTAAAGCATTATCGTTATAACCTTTACTATAAATAATTTTTTGACGTTTCCATTCCTCAACAGTGACTGGTGTTTGTTCTATTTTTTTACAAAAATTCTCTGTGTGTTCGAGAATAACTTTCCAAAACCAATAGATAGCTGGATCCACATCGTTAATGATGATTTCTTTTACATCGTTATTTATCAGCAGTTTTAAAGCTAAACCTGAGCCTCCTGCAAAAGGTTCTATATAAACAGCTTTTCCTAATAACCCATTGTGGGAGAGAACGGATTTTACTGTTTTATAAAGCTTTGTTTTTCCGCCAGGATATCTTAATGGTGATATGCAACTACTCATTATTTTTAAATCCTTATTCAATATTATACATAATTTATTATATTGTATTTGTAAATAAATGTCAACGAGCATAAACAGAAAAAGCTTACATCTAGATGCTTTCATATAACAAACAACTCACAAAATAGAGAGAGGTTAAAACATTAATAGAATAAACAACATTTGCCTTACACAATACAATCTCCCCTTCTTGCCATAATGGACAAATAGGGAGTAACTATATATAAAACTATATCATTTTAAAGCACAAGAGGGCATCTACAATAGCATCTTCTTTTTCCTTAGGACACTGTGGTACACGACTTTTGCCTTCGTCCTTGTTATAGCACTCTCTTTCAATAATACCACACTTTGCTTTCACCTGTGATATATAAAGAGTTGACACTTTAAGGCCGTGTTTTTCAAGTACATAATCCTTGATTTCCTGATATGTTGCCTTGGTTTCAGCAGCAGTAATATCAACCTCTGAAAGGTCAAGCTTTATGTCGATATGTGTGTCTGCTTTGCGTTGGGACAACTGGACAACCGTTTCCTCGGTGGGCAATCCCTCCAAAAAAGCATATTACGAAACTCATTTATACTGTTGATAAGTAAATTCATTCAGAATCTGTGAATTTAATTTTTGTTTTCCAAAACATAAAAACAACCTCCTGTTATTTGGTAGTTTTATTCTACCACATAGCAGGAGGTTAGCTAAATAGAGCAAACCTTTCCTATTATTAACTTATAAAAAATTATTTGCATTCACCATATACATAGTTCACTTCAGACAAGTATACCAATTTGGAGGATACAGCAGGGCAATCAGAAGGTTTGAAAATAACATAGTTAGTACCATCTTTAACGAGAGAGCTTCTAAAACAAAGCCCATCATATCCAAGATGCTCAATTAAAGATGTTATAAACTGAGTTATCAAGTAATCACCATTCTGGGTTTTGTTAATTTTGGAAAAATCCCGTTGAATATCATTGAATAAAAAATCCCTACCGTTAACTACTGCTGTTGGTTCAAAATCAAAATTTACCAAGTGTAAATCACGAGCGGGTTGTAACACAGCAACACTAATGGAGTCCCGAATAAATGGTCTTATTTCTGCGATAGCTGTATGTTCTTCCAAAGAAGCGTATAAATAAGAAACACCTTCTGAATTACATCTGCCTGCACTTGAAGTTCCTTTTGGAGGAGCAGAACTTCCATTGGCATCAAACCCTTGAAATCCGGATTCGATACGTTGTTTTATTTCTTTAGTCTCTTGGGAGTTAATAAAATCTTCGTGTTTCTTCCAAAGCTCAGCTAGCGTATCACTGTCGATATTTCTTTCTTCAAGTTCTTTCAATTTTTTTGGTGTATACTCGATACTGCAGTAATTGTTCCATTCATTCCACAACTTATGGTCACAATCTATCCTTGCACGATAAATTTCCGTTCCCAACGGCAATTTGCATGAATTGCGTTTAAATTCAGACTCCAAAACAGGCAAGAGTGGATGTTCAAAAAAGAAACGATTGTTTCTTTTTAGGCAATCCTTAAAGTATTCCCACATATAGTATTCAATGTTATACCATCCGGGATGCTTATTGTTATTTTGAATATATTGTTCAATAACATCTGTCCAATATGCATCATCTGTATATGCTGGAAAATTCATTAAAAATCATCCTTTGTTGTTTATCTGTTTACAAATTACTCCTAAAGAAAACAAAAACCGTATGGAAATACTTCCACACGGTTGACATGGCAGACTATTTACTACCGTTGTCATATTATAGCATAAAAAGCATTGGTTTTCAATATATCACTAAAATATACAGCACCAACGGTATCAAAGAAGATGGTGACAACACCTAAAAATATTGGTGTTAAGTTTTGGATAAAGGGTTCTCAGATATAAACAAAGAATCCGAACGTCTTACCAATTGGTAAAATGTTCGGATTATCCTTTGCTGGTGGGTGAGGGTGGATTCGAACCACCGAAGTCACTGACGACAGATTTACAGTCTGTTCCCTTTGGCCACTCGGGAACTCACCCATATAAAAATAATGGAGCTGGTGGACGGACTCGAACCCCCGACCTGCTGATTACAAATCAGCTGCTCTACCAACTGAGCTACACCAGCGTCTCAACGCTCGTATACTATACCATACGAAAACCTTTTTGTCAACACTTTTTTCGAAAAATTTTGAGTATTTTTTGGATTTGTTCTTCACAGTGTTTTTTGTTGATTCGCGAGGACGATTTTTATCACAAACAGGCGGAATTAGCACGCCTCTGCCCTACTCATATACAGTTATCCTTTAGTCGAAAAACAAATCTCCCTCTTCAGCTTTCACCGAAGAGGGAGTAAAAACATCAATCAGTTGTTGTAAAGGCTACGCTTAACGTATGATGTGTGAAGAATTTCGTGAGCCTTGTGACTACCCGGTTCACCGAAGAATTCGCTGTAAGCACGCTTAACAGCTTCGTTATCGTGTGACTTACGGTTAGCGTTGTTTGCATCTGAAGCATAAAGAGCTGATGCACGCTTTGCCTTGAAGTCTTCGAAGTTGCGTGTTGTTGCATCTACGATCGGCTGACCGCCACCGTTGATACAACCGCCGGGACAACCCATGATTTCGATGAACTGATACTCGCTTGTACCGTTCTTAACCTGCTCCATGAGTGTCTTTGCATTAGCTGTACCGCTTGCAACAGCAACCTTAACCTGAAGGTCGCCGACTGCATAAGTTGCTTCCTTAACGCCTTCCATACCGCGAACTTCTGCGAAGTCTACGCTGTCAAGAGTCTTACCTGTGATCTTCTCAACTGCTGTACGGAGAGCTGCTTCCATAACACCGCCTGTTGCGCCGAAGATAACTGCAGCACCTGAACCCTCGCCGAGAGGATTGTCAAATGCTTCCTCAGGAAGGATGTTGAAGTTGATACCTGCGCCCTTGATCATTCTTGCAAGCTCACGAGTTGTGATTGAATAATCAACGTCTGCTACGCCTGCTGCATTCTGATCGTCACGGCTGATTTCGAACTTCTTAGCTGTACAAGGCATTACGCTGACAGAAACAATCTTCTTCGGGTCGATGCCCATCTTCTCAGCATACCATGTCTTGAGTGTTGCACCGAACATCTGCTGCGGTGACTTACATGTTGAAAGGTGGTCAAGCTGCTCGGGATAGTAGAACTCGCAGTATCTGATCCAACCCGGTGAGCATGATGTAATCATCGGAAGCTTGCCGCCGTTTGTGATTCTTTCGATAAGCTCCTGTGACTCTTCCATAATTGTAAGGTCAGCAGCGAAGTTTGTATCGAATACCTTGTCAAAGCCAAGGCGACGGAGAGCTGTTACCATCTTACCCTCAACGTTTGTGCCGATTTCGTAACCGAATTCTTCACCAAGAGCTGCACGGACAGCGGGAGCTGTCTGAACAACAACGTACTTCTCGGGGTCATTGATAGCTGCAAGAACGTCTGCTGTGCTGTCCTTTTCATAGAGAGCACCTGTCGGGCAGCTTACGATACACTGACCGCAGGAAATACATGAGTATTCCTGAATCTTCTTCTCGAACGGAGAAGTGATGCAGGTGTCGAAACCACGAGCGTTTGCGCCGATAACTGAGATACCCTGGTTGTCACAAGCTGCTACGCAACGACGGCAAAGGATACACTTGCTGTTGTCACGTACCATATGAGCCATTGAATCGTCAAAGTTAAACGCAGGAAGAACACCGTCAAAACGGCCTTCATCCTCAACGCCATACTCTTTACAGAGCTTCTGGAGTTCGCAGTCGCCGCTTCTTACACAAGAAAGGCACTTGCGGTTATGTGTTGAGAGGATGAGCTCAAGAGTAGTCTTTCTTGAAGCACGAACCTTCTCTGTGTTTGTGAAAATTTCCATTCCCTCATTGATGGGGAATACGCAAGCTGAAACAAGGCTTCTTGCACCCTTGACTTCAACCATACAGATACGGCAAGCGCCGATCTCGTTCATCTTCTTAAGGTAGCAGAGTGTAGGAATTTCAATTCCTGCATAACGAGCAGCCTCAAGAATTGTAATACCGTTAGGCACACTGTAGGGCATGCCATTTATTTTAATATTAATCATTTCCATATCTGACACACTCCTTATTTCTTAATAATTGCACCGAACTTACATGAATCCATACAAACGCCGCACTTGATACACTTTGATGTGTCGATTGTATGAGCTTCTTTAACTTTACCTGAAATTGCACCAACCGGGCACTTTCTTGAGCAAAGAGTACAACCCTTACACTTCTCAGCTTCAATTGTGTAGCTGAGAAGAGCCTTACATACGCCTGCAGGACACTTCTTATCAACGATATGAGCGATATACTCATCCTTGAAGAAGCGGAGTGTTGCAAGAACAGGGTTGGGAGCTGTCTGACCAAGACCGCAGAGTGAGTTTTCCTTGATATAGTAAGCAAGCTTTTCAAGCTCGTCAAGATCAGCAAGAGTTGCCTTACCGTCTGTAATCTTTTCAAGGATTTCCATCATTCTCTTTGTACCGATACGGCAAGGAGTACACTTACCGCAAGACTCATCAACTGTGAAGTCAAGGAAGAACTTAGCGATATCAACCATACAGTTATCTTCGTCCATAACGATAAGTCCGCCTGAACCCATCATACAGCCGATAGCTGTGAGGTTGTCGTAGTCAATCGGTGTGTCCATAAGGGAAGCAGGAATACATCCGCCTGAAGGACCGCCTGTCTGAGCAGCCTTGAATTTCTTGCCGTTGGGGATACCGCCACCGATATCTTCGATAACTTCGCGGAGTGTTGTACCCATCGGAACTTCAACAAGACCTGTATTGTTAATCTTACCGCCGAGAGCAAATACCTTTGTACCTGCAGATTTCTCTGTACCCATTGATGAGAAGAACTCTGCACCGTTAAGGATAATCTGCGGAATATTAGCAAATGTTTCAACGTTGTTTTCAGTTGTCGGCTTGCCAAAGAGACCCTTTACTGCCGGATACGGAGGACGGGGACGCGGCTCACCGCGGTTGCCTTCGATTGAAGTCATAAGAGCTGTTTCCTCACCGCAAACGAATGCGCCTGCACCGAGACGGATGTGAAGATCGAAGTCAAAGCCTGAATTAAAGATATTTTTACCGAGAAGGCCGTTTTCACGAGCATCCTTGATAGCTTTATCAAGACGTGCAACAGCAATCGGGTACTCTGCACGAACGTAAACGTAACCTTCAGTTGCACCTGTTGCATAACCGCAGATTGTCATAGCTTCAACGATACAGTGCGGGTCACCTTCAAGAACTGAACGGTCCATGAATGCACCCGGGTCACCTTCGTCAGCGTTACATACAACATACTTCTGGTCTGCTGCATTCTTAGCTGTGAAGCTCCACTTAAGACCTGTCGGGAATCCGCCGCCGCCACGGCCACGGAGACCTGAATCCTTAACTACCTGGATAACCTCTTCCGGAGTCATCTCTGTAAGAGCCTTTGCAAGAGCCTGGTAGCCGTCCATTGCGATGTATTCCTCGATGCTTTCGGGGTCGATAACACCGCAGTTACGAAGAGCGATTCTGTGCTGTTTCTTATAGAAGTTTGTTTCATTCAACGGCTTGATTTCATCCGTTGTGATTGTCTCATCATAGATAAGACGCTTTACCATACGACCCTTAAGAAGATGCTCTTCAACGATTTCGGGAACGTCCTCAACCTTAACCTCGCTGTAGAAGCAGCCTTCGGGATATACGATCATAATCGGGCCTAATGCGCAAAGTCCGAAGCAACCGGTTTTGATAACCTTAATCTCATTCTCGAGACCCTTAGCCTTGATTTCTGACTCAAGAGCTTCAATGATCTCAGTACTGTGAGAGGAGGTACAACCGGTACCGCCGCAGACAAGAACATGTGAACGATACATTGTGTTTTTCCTCCTTAATTAGTTTTTAAAGTTAGCGCCAACTGTCTTTTCCATAACGGGGTTGCCGTTAACGATATGGTTAGCAACGATTTCGGGCACGTTTTCGGGGGTCATCTTAACATAAGTAACCTTTTCCTTGCCCGGTACAAATACTTCAACGATCGGCTCATACTGGCACATACCGATACAGCCTGTCTGAGCAACCGTAACATTTTTGAGACCTCTTTTTGCGACCTCTTCAACGAATGCGTTGAGAACGGGTCTTGCACCTGCTGCGATACCGCAAGTTGCCATACCAACAACGATACGGATGCCGTCGCCGTTACCTTCACGGTCTGTCATTGATGCTCTTGCCTTATCGCGGATAGCCATCAATTCTTCAAGTGATTTCATAACGCTTACCTCCACTTATATTTTGTGTTTGTTCTTCAAGATACTCTTTAATCCACATCGAAACCGAAGGCTCCGAAAGAGGAACATCGCCCAATATGGCTTTCAATTCCTCTGTGGAAAGAGTGAATACTTCTTCATCAATACCGAATCGGTAGATAAACTCCCTGTCGGTATTCATTGTTATCAGCATTAAAACGGTGGAATTCATATCACCTATCGGGGTAAAGTCGATACTGTCCGTTTTGAAAACAGCAGTAACCCTTGTCCCCTTGCCGAGCTCAGACACGATATCAAGATATCCGCCCGTCTGCTCTGCGGCGAGTTTAAAAAGCGGGATTCCCATTCCGACCTTACGGGTTGTCCGTGTTGTAAAAAACGGGTCTCTGACATTCTGAACCTGTTCGGGCGTCATTCCCTTTCCGTTGTCATAAATACCGATAAGAAGCTCTTTCTTCTCCGTATTTTCAAGCACCTCGATTTCAATCAGCGGTGCGTTGGCGGAAATGGAATTCTGCGCAATATCAAGAACATTCAAGGATAATTCCCGCATAAGTCCCTCCGTTTTTCAAGCTGAAAAATTATGCTTTATATTTTGCAAGAATACCGTCGATATCGTCTGCAACGAGCTTACCGTAAACTTCGTCATTAACAGTAAGAACGGGAGCAAGACCGCAAGCACCGATGCAACGGCAAGCCTCAACAGAGAACTTTCCGTCGTCTGTGCACTCACCTGCTGCGATTCCGAGATTCTCACAGATTCTGTCGATAAGGTCCTGTGCACCCTTAACATAGCAAGCTGTGCCAAGGCATACAGAGATGTTGTACTCACCCTTCGGAGAGAGTGCAAACTGAGCATAGAACGTTGAAACACCGTACACCTTTTCAAGTGGGATGTTCATACCGTCTGCAATCATGGTCTGAACCTCAAAGGGAAGGTAACCGTAGATTGCCTGTGCCTGCTGCATTACGTGCATAAGCATACTTTTGTCGTCCTTGCACTCCTCAATAACAGCACGCAACTGTGCCTCCTGCTCAGGTGTTCCTTTGAACGGAATTTTGCTGATTTTCTTGAGCATTGAGTTGTTCCTCCTTTACAACAATTTCAAAATCTCAAGCGACATTTTCTTTTTCGGAAATAATTAATTTTTTCGCTCCGAAAAAGTATGTTATTTTTTTAACATTCTTTAGCCGCACTTTTCACATTATAACAATGTTCATTGTATTATAACACAGTAAAATCAAATAGTAAACAGATTTCTGCAAAATAATTCGATAACGGTCAAATTTTTAACAAGCTTTTTCTGAAAAGAAAGCCACGGCAAAAGCTGCCGTGGCTTGGAAACAATCAAACCCCCAACACCTTTTTAAGTGTTCCGCCGAGTATATTTTCCTTTGCGGTGTCGGAGATGTTAAGGCTCTTGTATCTTTCAATTTCATAGTTTATATATGCAGCATCCTTGAACGGGAAGTCAAGTCCGAAAATCGAGCTTTCGTCATCTGTCTGGAAAACGATTGTTTCAAGCTGTTCGTTCGTGAGTGTCCATTCATCCTTGCCGTCGCGGTCGCTTATTGATGTCCAACCTGCAAATACACGCGGATGAACATCACCTCTTGAGTTGTTGCACATTACGGCAAGGCTTTCATTAAAGAAGTGATAACCGCCGAGGTGTTCAAGACTGAAACGGAGTTTCGGGAAAAACCAGCCGACCTCATCGTAGAGAATCGGACGTACACCCTTTAAACGGTGCCAATGCATTCCGCAGTGGAAAGATATAAAAAGACCCAATTCTTCTGCCCTTTCGTAAACTTTGAATGCGTCCTCGCCGTCGATATCAAACTCCTGATACGGCGGATGCATTTTTATTCCCTTGAAGCCGAAATCGGCAATTCTGTCAACCTCATCACGGAGATTTTTTGTAAAATCAACCGTTCCGAAGCCGTAGAGGTCGGGGTCATTTTTAATTGCTTTTGCAAGCCATTCGTTGGGGGTGTCCGTACGTGAAGACTCCTCGAATCTGTCCGGAAACGGAGCAAAGCAGACAGCCTTGTCAATTCCGCAATCGTCCATAAGACGTTTAAGATTATCGATTGAACCTACAGGTTTTATATCCTCGGGGAAAACGTGAGCGTGGTTAGCAAAAATCATAATGACTCCTCCTTTAAAAATCGTCGAAAATCTTTGGTACTTTTAGTTTAACACGACACCTGTTTTGTGTCAATAATGCTGAAAAAGCAATCGCTTTATTGACAAAGAATGTATTAAAAATTATACTTTAATTACCAATATAAAAAGGAGTGTTAATCCTATGAAAATTACATTTATGGGTGCAGGAAGTACAGTTTTTGCACGTAACGTTTTAGGCGACTGTATGTGTACACCGGCTTTGAGAGAAGCTGAAATCGCACTTTACGACATCGATAAACAGCGTCTTGAGGATTCCGAAATAATCCTTAAGGCTATCAATAAAAATGTCAACGAATCGAGAGCAAAGATTTCAACATATCTCGGCGTAGAAAACCGCAAGGATGCACTCCGCGGTGCAAACTTTGTTGTCAATGCAATTCAGGTCGGCTTGTATGACCCCTGTACAATAACAGACTTTGAAATTCCGAAGAAATACGGTCTTCGTCAGACAATTGCCGACACTCTCGGTATCGGCGGCATTATGCGCGGACTTCGTACAATCCCCGTGCTCGAGGATTTTGCACGCGATATGCAGGAAGTCTGCCCCGATGCGTGGTTCCTTAACTACACAAATCCGATGGCAATTCTCACAGGCTATATGACACGTTACTCAGGTATCAAGACAGTCGGTCTTTGTCACAGCGTTCAGAGCTGCGCAAGGGATTTGCTTGACCACGTCGGTATGCTTGAAGAGGTCGGTGAAGGCAACTTCTATGACAGAATCGCAGGTATCAACCATATGGCCTGGCTTCTTGAAATTCACGACAAGCAGGGCAACGACCTTTATCCGGAAATCAGACGCCGTGCACTTGAAATCAACGCTAAGGCTCTTGCTTCCGACAAGAAGGAAGACAAGCATCACGATATGGTTCGCTTTGAATACATCAAGCGCCTCGGCTACTACTGTACAGAGTCAAGTGAGCACAACGCTGAGTACAATATGTTCTATATCAAGGATAAGTATCCGAACCTTATCGCAGATTACAACATTCCTCTTGACGAGTATCCGCGCCGTTGCATCGATCAGATCGCAGGCTGGGCAAAGCAGAGAGACGAGATTCTCGCAAACGGCGAAGTAACACACACACGTTCAAAGGAATACGCTTCATACATTATGGAAGCTATGGTTACAAACAACCCGTATAAAATCGGCGGTAACGTTCTTAACACAGGTCTTATTGACAACCTTCCTGCAGATGCTTGTGTTGAGGTTCCGTGTCTTGTTGATTCAAGCGGTGTTACACCCTGCCATATGGGTAAGCTTCCCGTTCAGCTTGCAGCGATGAATATGACAAACATCAATCCGCAGCTCCTTACAATTGAAGCTGCTGTTACGAAGAAGAAGGATCACATCTATCAGGCAGCAATGCTCGACCCGCACACAGGCTCAGAATTAAGCATTGACGATATCGTTAAAATGGTTGATGAACTCATCGAAGTTCACGGAGATTGGATGCCGAAGTATAATTGATAGTATTAACCGCCATCAGGAAATCCTGATGGCGGTTTTACTTTGCTTTTAATAATTTAATCTTAATAATTCACTATCATAATCGGCATCCGATACCTGAGATTCAACAAGCTTAGCTTTTTCTTTGCTATCTTTTAACAAGTATTCATTCAGCCAATAGACAAACATATCTCCACGGAAACAGAAAGCACCTACGTCTTTATTCCAAGTTTTCGGATTATCTTTATCATACAGCCACTTATCGAATTGTTTCTGTATTTTCCTGATATCTGTTATCACAAATTCGGGTACATCAAGTACATCGACATCAAATTCGTGAAACTTAAATATGAGTATCATTCAATCAACCTTTTTTTTCTTTTCTTTCTTTACTTTTTTGCCGTTGAGAACCTTGTCAATAACATCCTGATACTGCTCCGGTGCTTTAAGAGTTGCCGATGACTTTTTGAAGCCGTCAACAAACTTAACAACCCTGTAACCGTCAGCAAGTATTTTTTTATCAACGGCAATCTTGCAATCCTTGCCGTCAAGCTTGAAATATGCGCGGTAACCGTCCATTGTCGGAGCAAAGCGCACATCCGAAACGCCCTCGGTTTTCTCAAGAGCTTTCTTCATTGTAAGAACAAATCCCGTAATAATAACCGCTTCATTGTTCTCCGTAGTCTTAGGCTGCGGAGCCTTTTTTTCTTTTTTATTCTTCATTTTTGTACCTCATTTTCAAGTGAAGTTTTGTCAGTTGATAAGAATATCCGTTTCAATGTATCTTACGCCGAGGTCATACATCATTTTTGCGTTTTCAACTGTATTTACAGTCCAATAAGATGCATTGATTCCGCTGTCAATAGCAAGCCTAACCGAACGCCTGTCATTCTGGTCAAAGTGAGCTGAAAGCCATACTTTATCCGAAATCGACTTCGCCTCTGCGATGTTTTCTTCGGTAACTCTTCCGACAAGATACCAAAGCTCGATTTTATCGTTCAGCTTATGAATTTCCCTGAGCTGCTGAAGGTCAAAGGAAATAACAATCGCACTTTCTTCAAGACCTTTTTTCACAACGGCATCGACAACCTCGTGAAGCGTATCGTAGGTTTCAGCTTTAATCTCTATCTGCGGTCTTGTTTTTGTTCCTACAAAAACATCAAGATACTCATCAAGAGTCGGAATCTTCAGGTCATCATATGCCCAGAAGTTTGAGCCGCCTTTGTAGCTGTACTTTCTTGCTTCCTCAAATGTAGCCTCTTTGATTTCACCATACTCACAGAAGTATTTGTCAACTGTATCGTTATGAAGCAACACCCACACACCGTCTTTTGTGCGCTGAATGTCGCATTCTGCAGAATAATAGCCGAGCCTTACAGCCTCTTCGTAAGCAGGGATAGTATTTTCAGGTGCAACTGAAGTAACACCGCGATGAGCTGTGAAATAAATCGGGTCGCCCGTTTTTTCAATTCCTTTGTCTGAAATAGTGACAACCTCAGACGGCAGGTTAAAAAGTTTTACAACGTGAACAAACGGCAAAAACTTACATTTAAAAATCGGTGCTAAAACATTTGTTATAAATTTGTTATATTTTACATTCACTGTAATCATTCTTTCTTCGTTTTAGTATGTAAAAATAATAACACAACCGTAATTTACTGTCAACGGATAAACAAAAAAGTGAGTGCCGTATGACACTCACTTAATTGATTATTTGAACTTTCTTTTACGAGCAGCCTCAGACTTCTTCTTACGCTTAACTGACGGCTTCTCATAGTGTTCTCTTTTACGAACTTCCTGAATAACGCCGTCTCTTGAAGTCTGTCTCTTAAATCTTCTGAGAGCGTTATCTAAAGATTCGCCTTCCTTAACTTTTACCTGACTCATTGTATTCCCTCCCTCCGCTACTTGCAGGGGTAATTTTTTATATACACCCTATTCTAACACACGATTTTCTGTATGTCAACAGGATTTTTCCGAGTTTACCAAATTTTCTGCGGAGAAAGGACAACATTATCTTACAACGATGTTAACAAGTCTGCCCTTAACGTAAAGCTCCTTGACAATCTGCTTGCCTTCGATTGAATCTGCAAGCTCTTTCTTTGCAAGAGCAATTGCATCTGCAGCTTCGATTTCAGCAGGAATCATAAGCTTTGCACGAACCTTGCCGTTAATCTGAGCAACGATTTCAATTTCGTCATCAACGCACTTTGCTTCGTCGAAGTCTACCCAGTTTCCGTTAGCAAGCATACCGCCGAAGCCCTGCTGAGCCCAGATTTCTTCAGTTACGTGAGGTGCAAACGGATTAAGGAGAGTTACAAAAGTCTTAAGCTCTGCCTTGTTGATTGCGCCCTTGTCGTAAATTGTGTTAAGAAGTGTCATCAAAGCAGCGATTGCTGTGTTGAACTTCATATTTTCAATATCTTCAGTTACCTTCTTGATTGTCTTGTGGAAAGCTGATTCAAGCTCCTTTGAGTAATCATCGCCGTCAACGAGGATATCCTGAAGGCCCCATGTTCTGTCGATAAATCTCTTACAGCCCTTAACAGATGAAGCAGACCACGGAGCAGCCTTCTCATAGTCACCCATAAAGAGAACATAAGCGCGAAGAACGTCTGCGCCGAATTCGTCAACAACCTCGTTCGGGTCAACAACATTACCCTTTGACTTGCTCATTTTATCTCCGTCAGGACCAAGGATAAGACCCTGAGCCGTTCTCTTTGCATAAGGCTCATCGTTCGGAACAACGCCGAGGTCATAAAGGAACTTATGCCAGAAACGTGAGTAAATCATATGACGTGTAACGTGCTCCATACCGCCGTTGTACCAGTCAACCTGACCCCAGTACTTGAGCTTTTCGCTGTCTGCAAGAGCTTCGTTATTATTCGGGTCGATGTAGCGAAGGAAGTACCATGATGAGCCTGCCCACTGAGGCATTGTATCTGTTTCACGCTTTGCATCGCCGCCGCACTTCGGGCACTTGCAGTTAACATATGAATCAATCTTTGCAAGCGGGCTTTCGCCATCCTGACCGGGTTCAAAGTTTTCAACCTGAGGAAGCTTAAGCGGAAGCTCTTCGTAAGGAACAGCAACCATACCGCACTTGTCGCAGTGAACGATAGGAATCGGCTCGCCCCAGTAACGCTGTCTGTTGAATGCCCAGTCCTTCATCTTATACTGAACACCCTTTTCGCCGATACCGTTCTTCTGAAGATATTCAGCCATTGTGTCGATAGCTTCACGCTTTGAAGTGATACCGTTGAGGAACTCTGAGTTAACAAGCTCACCCTCGCCTGCATAAGCAGCTTCTTCAATGTTGCCGCCCTTGATAACTTCGATGATATCGATACCGAATTTCTTTGCGAAATCGTAGTCACGGTCATCGTGTGCAGGAACTGCCATAATTGCACCTGTACCGTATCCCATCATAACATAGTCAGATATGTAAATCGGGATTTCTTTGCCGTTTACGGGGTTGATTGCAGAGATACCGCTGATGCATACACCTGTCTTGTCCTTAACAAGCTGAGTTCTTTCAAACTCTGTCTTCTTTGCGCATTCTTTTCTGTATGCTTCGATATCTGCCATATTTGCGATACGGTCAGCATACTTGTCAATCATCGGATGCTCGGGAGCCATAACCATAAATGTTACGCCGAAGAGTGTATCCGGACGTGTTGTATAAACCTTGAGCTTTTCGTTGTCTGAACCCTTTACTTCGAAGTCAACGAAAGCACCTGTTGACTTGCCGATCCAGTTCTGCTGCTGAAGCTTAACGTTGGGAAGATAGTCAACCTTCTCAAGACCTTCAAGGAGCTTGTCTGCGTACTCTGTGATACGGAGATACCAAACGTCCTTTGACTTCTGCACGATGTCTGAATGACAGATATCGCACTTACCGCCCTGTGAGTCTTCATTTGAAAGAACAACCTTACAAGACGGACAGTAGTTAACAAGAGTCTTATCTCTGAAAGCGAGGCCGTTTTCAAACATCTTAAGGAAAATCCACTGTGTCCACTTGTAGTAATCTTCCTGAGTAGTATCAACAACTCTTGTCCAGTCGAAAGAGAAACCTACTCTCTTGAGCTGGCTTGAGAATTTTTCGATGTTCATATCCGTAACCTTACGGGGATGAATGCCTGTTTTGATAGCATAGTTTTCAGTCGGAAGACCGTAAGCATCAAAGCCGATTGGGAACAATACGTTGTAACCCTGCATTCTTCTTTTTCTTGACACAACCTCAAGACCTGAATAAGCCTTGATGTGACCAACGTGCATACCTGCTCCGCTGGGATACGGGAACTCAACGAGGGCATAGAACTTCGGCTTATCCGAAAAATCTACCGCATTGAAGACACCCTCTGCCTCCCATTTATCCTGCCATTTTTTCTCTGTTGATTTAAAATCATAACCCATTTCAATATTCCTCCGAGTTAAATCATCTCAATCGGTTTCGACCAAGGCTCCCTTGTGCAAAGGGAGCTGTCAGCGAAGCTGACTGAGGGATTGTTTTACAATTTTATCGATATATTCACAAACACCGTCAAAATTTTTATTGACTTCCCTGTTTGGTATTCGCACAATTTTCAGTCCGTAAGTTTCGAGAAACCTTGTCCGTTCCTCATCATTTTTCAGACCTTTTTCTTCATAGTGCTGAGCACCGTCAAGTTCGATAACCAACTTTGCTTCTGCACAGTAAAAATCGACTATATATTTTCCTATTATCTTTTGTCTGATGAACCTGCTTTCGTTTTTTCTTAAAAAATCGTACCAAAGATGTTTTTCTTCTTTGGTCATATTTTTACGAAGCATTTTTGCTGTTGAAACGAGGTCTTTATTATGTATTCTATCCATCATTTTCTTTTTTTGACAATCCCTCAGTCGCTTCGCGACAGCTCCCTTTACACAAGGGAGCCTGAGAATGTCGGTAATTTAAACTATGCGCGATCAATCCGGTGTGACGATGTCGGAAATATCCACCTTCGCGGCATCGCCCCAGAGTCTTTCGAGGTTATAATACTCTCTTGACTGCGGGTCAAACACGTGAACGAGGACGCAACCGTAATCAAGAAGAATCCAACCTGTTGCTCTGCCTTCGATATGGTCAGGTTCAACGCCGAGTTTGCTCATTTCTTCTTCAACCTCATCGGCAAGAGCGCGTACGTGCGTATTTGAAGTACCGTTTGCGATAACAAAATAATCAGAAACGATAGTCAGCTCCTGTGTCTGGATAAGGTCGATATCCATCGCCTTTTTATTGTCGAGAATCTTAACTATATTTTTTGCTGTTTCAAGTGATGTCATATCCTGTTTCCTCCTTGCTTTTTTATCACCATTTCATTGTAAAGATCGAGGCTGTCGGGATGAATGACACTCCCCTTTCTTACAAGGTCAGGTATACCGAACTCGAGCGCATAAAGCACAGCTTCGTCCATTGACTCGTCGCAAAGCTTCCGCATAACGTCAACGTCCTTGTAATTGCGTTCGGCTGATATGTAATCTGCAAGATAAACTATTTTTTCAAGCAAAGACATTTCTGCTCTGCCCGTTGTGTGATATCTGACAGCTTTATAAATTTCCTTGTCGTCGATACCCATAACATTTTTGATGTATGCAGCTCCTGCGATTGCGTGCCAGAGTTTTTTGTTTGCACGTTCTTCGGGCAGAAGCTCAATCCCTGCCTCAGTTATAACCCCCAGCTGCTCCTCGGGAGAGGAGTTTTTCATAACGTCGTGCAGGAGCCCTGCCGTGTACGCTTTTTCCGCATCGCCGTCATATTTTTCGGCAAGGTAACGCGCACTTTCCGCAACGTTAAGGCTGTGTTGAAACCGCCTTAATTCCAGCTTCGACCTTATGAGCTCAATGATTTTTTCATCAGTCCAGCCGTTCAAAGGTATAACTCCTTTTCTTTTATGTATTTCAGCACCTCTCGGTCGACAATACCCTCAACGCTTTCACCGTCGCGGACAGCATTGCGAATCTTTGTTGAGCTGATCTCAACCGGGTCAAAATCGCAGGTGATGAATCTTTCTTTGTTTTCGGGAAAATGTTTTTCAACATATTCCCTGAGTTCTTCTTCATTAATTTCATCACTTCTTGTAACGGCGCAAATTTTTACGTGAGATAAAATCACGTCGGGATTACGCCAGGAGTGAAACGAAAAAAGCATATCCGAGCCGAGAAGAAAAATCAGCTCGTCATCAGGGTAAATCCCGTGAAGGAGAGTTACGGTTTCGTAGGTATAACTCTTACCTCCACGAGCAATTTCCATGTCGCTTACTTCAACATCCGCTTCGTTTCTGAAAAGGATTTTCACCATGTTCAGCCTGTCTTCGGCTGAAGCTGAATTTATCTTTTCTTTGTGCGGAGGTGTTGAAGTCGGTATAACAATAAGCTTATCGAGCGAAAGTCTGACTTTAAGCTCGTCAGCATATTTCTTGTGACCTGCGTGAGGCGGGTCAAACGTACCGCCAAAAATTCCGATACGCATCATCTGATGTTAATCTTCTTCTTCATAAGATAGTGTGTTACAAAGAAGAAACCAATGCTGACAATCATAAGGAAAATCGGCACAGCAAGGTCAATGTGTGCAACAGCAAGCTTCGCATTGTCGCCTACAGCGAAAGCAAGCTTCTCCGTTGTGAAATTATAATTGAAGCCAAAGAACGGCTCTTCACCGATAACTTCAGAAAGCTTGATTACAACGAACCCGATTACTGCCATAAACAGCATTGCATAAAGTGAATGATGCTTTTGGAAAGGTCTTGTGTTTGAAACTGTGATTGCAAGGAAAGCAATCATTGTAAATGCAACAACCATAAAGAAAAATTCGATAATTGCCGCAATAGTCGCAACTATGATTACGGAAATACTGAGTCCTTCTGCTGACATTGCAAGAATTGAATCAATAAGACCGAGTGCGGTTTCGCCCATTGCCTCTCCTGCTGCCCACAAAGCAATTCTTGCCGTGAGGAAGAAGCAAGCGAAAGCTGCAAGATACCAGAAAATTGAAACAATTGTTTTTGAGAGCAAAACTGAAGAGCTTTTAACGGGAAGCGTAAATGTAAGATAACCCTGCTCACCGTAAAGAGTCTTCTGGAAATTTGACATTACGACAACTGCCGTAAGAATGAAGTTTACAAAAGCGATAAGACAAAGCACAATGTAGCTGAGCATTTCGCCGATTGAATCAAGCTCGCTTCCGCTGAAATGAACGGAGCTGACGAGGTAAACTGCAACGATGGCGAAAACGGCGTAAACAACACCCATAAATCTTCCTGTTGCAAAGAAGTCATGTTTCAAAAGCTTACCAAACATTGCTGAACACCTCCCTGAACAGATTCTCTACGGTGTTGCCGTTTTCTCTGATTTTTTCAACTTCAGTGTTAACAGCAAGTGTACCGCCCTTGACCATAAGAACGCGGTCAAGAATTCTTTCAATATCATAAATAAGATGAGTTGAAAGGAGGATTGTTGAATTTTCTGCGTGGTTGCGGAGAATTGTTTCAAGGATGAAATCTCTTGCAACAACGTCAACGCCGCCGAGAGGCTCGTCGAGGATGTAAAGGTCTGCCTTACGGCACATAACAAGGATAAGATGAAGCTTTTCCTGCTGACCTTTTGACATTGTCTTGAGCTTCTGTTTCATATCAAGCTCAAAAGTCTGAGCCATTGCGATTGCCTTTTCTTTATCGAAATTACTGTAGAAATCAGCAACGTAGTTGATTGCCTGTTTCGGTGTCATCCACGGCGCAAGATAGTTCTTTTCCGGAAGGTATGCAACCACCTTCTTCGACTCTACACCGGGAGCCTGACCGTTGATAAGGATTTCGCCTTCGTAGTCATTGATAAGACCAACGATTGATTTTATCATTGATGATTTACCGCAGCCGTTCGGTCCGAGAAGACCGACAATCTGGCCCTGCGGGATATCAAACGAAACACCTTTGAGAACCTCGTGAGAGCCGTAGCTTTTTCTGAGGTTTTTGATTTGCAATAAGGCATTTGCCATTATTATTTCCTCCAATTAATCTTCTGACATTCTTGCTTCTTTAATCATTTCGTCCGTGATTTTTGATTCACCGTGTTTAACAAAAATCAGGAAGCAGATTGCAAACGCAAACATAATCGGGCTGTAGTAGAACAGCGACATATAGGTTCCTGCAAACATTCTGATGAAACCGTAAACGATCGGAGCTGCAATCTGTGCGGAGAATGTAGCTGTATAATAGTAACCTGTGAATGTTCCGACCTTTGCAACACCGCCGATATCAAGAACAAGCGGAAGTGTATTAACGGTGATAAACATATTAGCAGCACCGCCAAGGATAAGAACGGGGTAAATGAGAACACGAAGAATCTTTGTGATACCTGCAACTGATTCTGAAATAGCTGCAAGTGCTTCGCCGAAGTCTGCATTTTCAAGTGCAAGAACATTTTCAGCAACGCCTACAACAGCATTTTCTGTTGCTTCGCCTGCATTTGCTGCAAAGTACTTGTCAAATTCTGCGTAGTACTCTGCACCGTCAACAGCCTTGCCCTGCTTATATTCGATATAAGTATCCATTATGATAACTTCGTTTTCAGCAACTTCTCTGCCTGCTTCTTTTGCAGCGTCACTTACTTCGGAGTTATAGTTGTTAACCTGGTCGTTAACTGCGATGTATGCGTTGTTAACCTCAACATAGTTCTTGATTGAAAGGTCCTTACCGCCGAGCATTACAAGGAACACTGCGAAGAACACGATAAAAGCTGCAAGGAAAACAGAGATACCGCCGAGGATAGTCTTTTTTCTGCCGAACTTTTTGCCGAGTTTACCTGCGGGAAGTGCTGCAACACCTGAACATACTGCAAAGATGAGCATAATGAATGTTGCTTCGGAAGTAATCATATGAAGGATTTCCTGAGCAAACAATGAGAAGAATGTTGTGATAGCATTGGTACCGCAGAAGAGGAAGAAAAGACAACCAAGCATAAAGATAAGGCTCTTTCTTTCTGCGCCTGTAAGCTTTTCAGCCTTGAGTGCAGCCTTTTGAGCTTTTGCTGCTTCTTTTTCTGCCTTTCTTCTTGCCTTTGCATCTGCGTACTCGTTCATTTCGCCTTTGAGCTTGATGCTTGTGTCCTCTTCCTTAACAAAGAAGAGAAGAACGAGCATACCGATAATCATAACGAGAGAGCCGATAAAGAATACGTACGGGAAAGAGAGAGTTTCGTTTGCCTTGATCTGAGCATTTGAGTAGCCTGCGATAAGTGTGCAGAGTGCAATACCGATTGTACCTGCAACCATACCGACAGCTGAACCGATACCACCCATAAGGTTAATAACTGCGTTACCTTCCGAACGAAGATGCGGCGGTGTAAGGTCAGGCATAAGCGCAACAACGGGCGCGCGCCACAAGGACATTGAGAAAACGAAAAGAATAACTACTGCCATTGTTGCAGCAATTCTTGTTCCGTCACCGGGAACATTGAGCGCAACAATCGGAATGAGTGTAAAGAGAACTGCCGAAATCGGAGCGCAGGAAACGATAAACGGACGGCGCTTACCGAGCTTTGAATGACAGTTGTCAGAAAGCTTGCCGAAAGTCGGCTGGAAGATAACACCAAAGATGTTATCAAAAGTCATAATTATACCAATGAACAAAGGAACAAGCGTGAAACCGCCGTTAAGAGCAACTGTGCTTTCACCCTGAGCCTCTGCGAATTTACCGAGCCACGGAATCGCATTGCCGAGAGCTTCACTCCATTTTGCAATCAATGAGCTTTCAGAAAGAATCTTATTAAGAATCTTTGTGATGTACGGGTCATAAATTGCCCATGCAATTGAAGTTGCAAGGAAACCAAAACCTGTGAGTATGGTTTTGGGGTAATTAAGCTTAGTCTTTGTGTCTTTTTCAGCCATAAAAACATCCCTTTCAAAACTATTTACAATTAGCTTTTTTAACTCCGACAAACAGCTTTATGTTCAAAAAAGAACATAACCCCATTTAATCGTACAGTTACAGGTTATTATATCACTTTTATGTAGGTTTGCAAAGCTTTTTAAGGTTATTTTTGCCAAAATCTTAAAAATATTTCAAATAAATTATCTTCCTATATGATGACAGTTCTTTTTTAACGGGATATAAAACAAATGTAAACAAAAAAAGAACGCCTTCGCCGAGCTCCCATAAGGAAGTTTTTGTTTCTCGAACAAAATTCCTTGTATTATTGCCAAAAGCCTCGCAAGGCGCCAGCCTTGCTGCATTTTTGGCTTCAATTCAAGAAATTTTGCCTTTCTACGAAACTGCGAAGCACTTTAAAATGCGAAATTGAGTGTGCAAGAAAAGGCGAAAACCACCGATAACGCTGACGCGTATCGATGGTTTTCAACGCATTATTGTGCCGCAAGTTCACATTTTAAAGAAAAACTGCCTTACGGGAGCCCGGCGTTGGGCATCCTCCGGAAAAAGAAAAAGCCGTCGGAGTTTCCCCCGACGGCCGAAAGTACATATTACATTTCGAATTCGATTGATGCAAATGTTGCGTTGCTTCTGTCATAGATAGTCCATGTCTTGCAAAGACCAACAAGGCTGAGAACGCTGTTTTCGCCAACACCTATCTTAAGGAGGCCATAGATATCTGCGTGACCGCTGATTTCGATGTCGCCCTCAAAGTCCATACCTGCTGCTACTTCTGCAAGATAGTCAACGGGTACTGCATATGTTGACTGGAATACAGGATCACCGTTTTCATCAACGAAACGAGCTGTTGCCTCAACAAAAGCACCAACACCACCGTATACCTCTACGTCTACGATTGTGTATCCGAAGAGACCGAAACCGATACCAAGACCAAGCATGATTTCGAATTCGCCGTAGATATCAACTACACGGTCGATAACCTTAGAATCGCTAACCTTGCTTACTTTGTTATTGATGATAGAAATACCGTGGTACTCTTCTGAAACAACTGTGATTGTCATTCTGCCGTTAACATCAATGTGAAGCATAATGTCAAAGTTGAATGTAAGAGGAGTTGTGCCGAGAGGAACAACTACTGTGAAGAGCTTGATTGATGATGAGTCGAACTCGCTGAGAAGGTACTTATTAACAAGGTCATTGAATACCTTGCCTGCTTCAAGCTTCTCGCCCTCGTTCTTTACTTCCTCACCAAACTCTTTGTAGTAAGAACCTGCGATGATTGTTTTGTCAACGAGGTCATACTCTGCATTGAGGTAAACTTCGTTGAAGCTGAGTGTCTTGATGTTAACATCAGCCTTAGCATCAATTGCAAGGTTTGTAAGTGAGTAGTCCTTAGTAACTACAACACCGTCAACAGGTGATGTTCCGATTGAGAAATCAAGACCAGTCTTTGTAACTTCTGCACTGATGTCGAAATCACCGATTGAGAAGCTGATTTCGCCGATTGTGAGAAGGATACCATGGATAAGGTTTTCGATCTGCTCCGGTGAGAGACCTTCTGTGTCGAACAAACCGTCGCTGATAACTTCACCGTTACCGTCCATGATCATTGCTGTACCGAAGTTAACGTCTGTTGAACCTTCGAAGTCGATCTTCTCGATTACTTCGTCGATAGCAACATCAGAAGTTTCAACAACTTTCTGACCGTCAACTACTTCTACTGCCTCTGCCTTGAATGCAGCATCGTCAGCAACGAAAACGTCACCTGCAACGATGTCTTCTTCTGCATCAAGAACGATTGCGTCGCCCGCAACTTCGTAAGTATCAACTGTCTTAACGCCTTCAACGAGATCAACGTCGTCGAACTTGTCGCCAACAATGCAACGAAGATTCTTTGCGAGAGAGATTGCTGCTGTGATGTCGCTTACTGTCATATTAGCTGTGCTTACTGTGCCGTCAGCTTCAACAGGAATGATACCGTTAGCAACTGCGATAGAAACCTTTTCGATATTCTCGAAATCTGCAGCGTTAGCAATTTCTACTGTTTCGTCAGTTGTGAGGTTTGCAGCATTAACAAGAACTGTTGCAACAAACTCAGTATCTGCGTACTTAAGTACATCGATTTCTTCGTAATCAACGAGAACGTCATACTGTGCCGCTGCAGCCACAGCGTCATAGTACTCGTTATCCGGAGTGATTCCGTAAAGAACTTCATCAGTTTCCGGTACGGTGTAACCGAATGCCACGCCAACCTGTTTCAAGAAATCACCGATTTCCATTTGGTCTCCACCCTGCCATGAGAAGCCGGGGAAGAGAGTTGTCATGATCATCATGATGATTGACAAGATGATTGAAATGATTTTTGTGCCCATAACAATTCCTCCTATAAAATATTTGAGGTCAGGTTTTCACCCGTCCGGAAAGTGGTATAACGTTAGTACCGCTTTTAGGTTAAGCTGCCCGTGAGCAACAACTAAGAAAACACTTTTCCTCATTTCGGATTATATTATAATTTCCGTTTTTTTTCAAGTATTTTTTTGGCAATTTAAAGCAAATTTGGCTATTTTTATCAATTTGCACAACATATACCTTTATATGTGTTGGAAAAAACGTGTTTTTTGTGCAAGTTGACAACCAAATAGTATTTGACCTTTCAACGAGTACAAAATATAGATTTTGCGTTTATTCACATTATCGTGAATAATTCGTTTTGATAAATTTTTCACATTTTCTGCTTTAATTATACCAATATAATATATGCAAAAACGGCAGCCGTTTTACCGACTGCCGTTAATTTTATTGAGTTCTGATTATTCCTCTGTACCGTAGATCTTTGCAAGTCTTTCGAGGTGAGCATAACGATCCTTAGCGTCTGCCTCAGCCTTTGCGAAGAGTTCTTCAGCTCTTTCAGGGAATGAACGTGTAAGTGATGCATAACGAGCTTCGTTAAGAAGGAATGCACGGTAACCCTCTGTTGCAGGAGTCTTTGAATCCAATGTGAACGGGTTCTTGCCTTCTGCCTTAAGTGCCGGGTTGTAGCGGAACATATTCCAGTAACCGCAGTCAACAGCCTTCTTCATTTCAGCCTGGCAGTTGATCATACCGCCCTTGATTGAGTGCATTTCACACGGAGCGTAACCGATGATGATTGACGGTCCCGGATATGCTTCAGCTTCCATGATTGCCTTGAGTGTCTGGTTCATGTCAGCACCCATAGCGATCTGTGCAACGTAAACGTAGCCGTATGACATTGCGATTTCTGCAAGGCTCTTCTTAGCGATTGCCTTACCTGCTGCTGCGAACTGAGCAACCTGACCTACCTGAGAAGCCTTTGATGCCTGTCCGCCTGTATTTGAGTAAACTTCTGTATCGAATACCATGATGTTTACGTCGTCGCCTGATGCAAGAACGTGGTCAACACCGCCGAAGCCGATGTCGTATGCCCAACCGTCACCACCGAAGATCCATACAGATTTCTTTGAAAGGTATTCCTTCTGAGCAAGGATTTCCTTAGAGATGTCGCAGCCGCACTTCTCGAGTTCAGCAACGAGAACATCTGTTGCAGCGCCGTTCTTTGCGCCGTCTGTTACTGTTGCAAGGTAGCCTTCGCAAGCTGCCTTGAGCTCAGCTGTTGCGTTTTCGCACTCTGCAGCAGCCTTAACCTTTTCGATGAGGCTGTTACGGATAGCGTTCTGGCCAAGGTACATACCGTAACCGTGTTCAGCGTTATCTTCGAAGAGTGAGTTTGCCCATGCAGGACCCTGACCCTTGCTGTTTGTTGTGTACGGTGATGTAGCTGCCGGACCACCCCAGATTGATGAACAACCTGTTGCGTTAGAGATATACATTCTGTCGCCGTAGAGCTGTGTGATAAGACGAGCATAAGCTGTCTCTGCACAACCTGCGCATGAGCCTGAGAACTCAAGCAACGGCTTCTTGTACTGGCTTGAAATAACAGTCATCTTCTCTGTTGTTTCTGCCTTTTCTGTTACGTTAGCTACACAGTAGTCAAATGCTGCCTGCTGTGCATCCTGGCTCTCACGAGATACCATAACGAGTGAATTTGTCGGACAAACGCCTACGCAGACGCCGCAACCCATACAATCCATCGGTGATACTGCAAGAGTATAAGTGTAGTTTGTCTTTACGATCGGCTTCGGTGCCTTCTTCATTACTGCAGGAGCAGCTGCAACTTCCTCTTCGCTGAGAGCGAAAGGTCTGATTGTAGCGTGCGGACAAACATAAGCACACTTGTTACACTTTGCGCAAGTTTCTGCGTTCCACTCAGGAACCATAACTGCAACGCCGCGCTTCTCATATGCTGATGCACCCTGCTCGAATGTACCGTCAGCGTGATCTACGAAGTCTGAAACAGAAATGCTGTAACCGTCCATACGACCAACAGGCTTCATGATATTGTCAACCATCTTTGTGAGCTTAGCAGGACCTTCTGTCTTAACTGCTTCTGCTGAATCAACAGCATCTGCCCACTCTGCGGGAACTTCGATTTCTACGTATGCAGAAACACCTGCATCAATAGCATCCCAGTTGCACTTAACAACGTCGTCACCCTTCTTAGCGTATGACTTCTTAGCAGCTGCCTTCATGTAGTCAACAGCTTCCTCGATAGGCATAACCTTAGCAAGAGCGAAGAATGCAGCCTGGAGAATTGTGTTTGTTCTCTTACCCATACCAACCTTCTGAGCAAGATCGATAGCGTTAACTGTGTAAAGCTTGATGTTGTTCTTTGCGATATACTGCTTTGTTTCAGCGTTCATCTTCTCTGCAAGCTCTGCAGCATCCCACTGGCAGTTGATAAGGAATGTACCGCCCGGCTTAACGTCGTTAACCATCTTGAAGCCCTTCTCGATGTATGAGGGGTTATGACAAGCAACGAAGTCTGCCTTGTTTACATAGTAGGGGCTCTTGATAGCCTTATCACCGAAACGAAGGTGAGAAACAGTGATACCACCTGTCTTCTTTGAGTCGTACTGGAAGTAAGCCTGTACGAACTTGTCTGTGTGGTCACCGATGATTTTGATTGAGTTCTTGTTAGCACCAACAGTACCGTCACCGCCGAGACCCCAGAACTTACACTCAATTGTGCCTTCTGCAGCTGTGTTCGGAGCAACCTTCTCTTCAAGTGAGAGGTAAGTAACGTCGTCGTTGATACCAAGTGTGAAGTGAGCCTTCGGAGTATCCTTTGCAAGCTCGTCATATACTGCGAAGATGCTTGACGGAGGTGTATCCTTTGAACCGAGACCGTAACGGCCGCCGATCACCTGGATGCCTGACTTGCCTGCTGCTGCAAGAGCTGCGATAACGTCAAGGTAAAGAGGTTCACCGATTGAACCGGGCTCCTTTGTTCTGTCAAGAACAGCGAGCTTCTTACATGATGCAGGAACAGCCTCTGCAAACTTCTCAACTGAGAAAGGTCTGTAAAGACGAACCTTGATAAGACCAACCTTCTCGCCCTTAGCAAGGAGATAGTCGATAACTTCTTCTGCAACGTCACAGATTGAACCCATAGCAACGATAACGTTCTCTGCGTCAGCTGCGCCGTAGTAGTTGAAGAGCTTATAATCTGTACCAAGCTTTGCGTTAACCTTGTCCATGTACTTCTCTGCAATTGCGGGAACTGCATCATAGTACTTGTTACAAGCTTCACGGTGCTGGAAGAAGATGTCGTCGTTCTCGTGAGAACCACGCATTACAGGATGCTCAGGATTAAGAGCACGTGCACGGAATGCGTTAACAGCATCCATATCGCACATTTCCTTAAGATCATCGTAGTCCCAGATTTCAATCTTCTGGAGCTCGTGTGATGTACGGAAACCGTCGAAGAAGTTGATGAACGGAACACGGCTTTCGATAGCTGTGAGGTGAGCAACTGCACCAAGGTCCATAACTTCCTGTGTGTTTGTTTCAGCGAGCATTGCGAAACCTGTCTGACGACAAGCGTAAACGTCTGAATGGTCACCGAAGATATTAAGAGCATGAGAAGCTACGCAACGAGCTGATACATGGAAAACGCTGGGAAGAAGTTCACCTGCGATTTTGTACATGTTCGGGATCATAAGAAGAAGACCCTGAGAAGCTGTGTAAGTTGTTGTCATAGCACCTGCTGCGAGTGAGCCGTGTACTGTACCTGCAGCACCAGCTTCTGACTGCATTTCTGCAACCTTAACTGTTGTGCCGAAGATGTTCTTTCTGCCCTGTGCTGACCACTGATCAACATAGTCTGCCATCGGGCTTGACGGTGTGATAGGATAAATACCTGCAACTTCTGTAAACGCATAAGATACGTGAGCAGCAGCGGTATTACCGTCCATGGTTTGCTTAATTCTTGCCATTTTGGTTTTCCTCCTTAGAGTTATATTGATAAATATAGCAATTTATTTTACCACCGTAAATAATAACACTTTTCAGCCGATATGTAAACATCTAAAACCTAAAAAAGTTTGTCAAATATGGATTTTTATTCATTATCTTTTTTGTATAAGTTGTTAAAAACTTGTCATTTTTGTAATTTCTTTCAGTTTTTATGCGTTTTAATCCGTTTTTATCGTGTCAAGTGACGTGTTTTTTCCCTTGACACTAAACACTATTTATGATATCTTTATTTATAATGTAATAAGAAACGGCGATGACGAAGACAGTATGCACTGTGCGAAGCCTTAGCGAATCGGGGACGGTGGAAGCCCGATGCGATGTACACCTTGCTGAAAATCACTTCTGAGCTTCGGGCTGAAAGCAGTAAGCCTTGACGGTTGTCCCCCGTTAAAAGGAACGCATATTTATAGTATGTTGAATAGGTGGTTGCGAGTTTTCTCGTCCTGTTTCACACGGGACGAGTTTTTATTTTTCCTGTTCACAATGATTAAGGAGTGTATTGAATGTACAAGAAAGTACCCGCCAACATGAACTTCGTAGAGCGTGAAAAATCAATCGAAAAGTTCTGGGCAGAAAACAAAATTTTCGAAAAAACCTGCGAAAAGCAGGGCCCGTCTTACGTTTTCTATGACGGTCCGCCGACAGCTAACGGCAAGCCTCATATCGGTCACGTGCTTACACGTGTTATCAAGGATATGATTCCCCGTTACCGCACAATGAAGGGTTACCAGGTGCCCCGTAAAGCAGGCTGGGACACGCACGGTCTTCCCGTTGAGCTTGAGGTTGAAAAGCTTCTCGGCCTTGACGGTAAGGAGCAGATCGAAGAATACGGTCTTGAGCCGTTCATCGAGAAGTGTAAAGAAAGCGTCTGGAAGTACAAGGGAATGTGGGAAGACTTCTCATTCACCGTAGGTTTCTGGGCAGATATGAACGACCCGTACGTAACTTACCACAATTCATTCATTGAATCAGAGTGGTGGGCACTCAAGCAGATTTACGACAAGGGACTTATCTACAAAGGCTTTAAGATTGTTCCCTACTGTCCCCGTTGCGGCACACCGCTTTCATCACACGAAGTTGCTCAGGGTTACAAGAATGTAAAAGAGCGTTCAGCTATTGTTCGTTTCAAGGTTGTTGGCGAAGATGCTTACTTCCTTGCATGGACAACAACTCCGTGGACACTTCCGTCAAACGTTGCACTTTGCGTAAACCCGAACGACGAGTATGCAAAGGTTAAAGCAGCAGACGGCTACACTTACTATATGGCAGTTGAGCTTCTTGACAAAGTTCTCGGCTCACTTGCTGCCGAGGATGCACCTGCATACGAAATCATTGAAAAATATGTCGGCACAGACCTCGAAAGGAAAGAATACGAGCCTCTCTTCGCTTGTGCAGGTGAAGTTGCAGCTAAGCAGAAGAAAAAAGGCTTCTTCGTAACTTGTGATAACTACGTTACAATGTCAGACGGTACAGGTATCGTTCACATTGCTCCCGCATTCGGTGAAGACGACTCTAAGGTCGGCAGAAAGTACGACCTTCCGTTCGTTCAGTTTGTTGACGGCGCAGGTCATATGACAGATAACACACCGTTCGGCGGTCTTTTCGTTAAGGATGCAGATATGCCCATCCTTCAGGACCTTGAGGACAGAAAGCTTCTCTTCTCAGCTCCGAAGTTTGAACACGATTATCCGTTCTGCTGGCGCTGTGACACTCCGCTTATCTACTATGCAAGAGAGTCATGGTTCATCGAAATGACAAAGGTTAAGGATAACCTTATCAAGAATAACAACACAATCAACTGGATTCCCGAAAGCATTGGTAAGGGACGTTTCGGCGACTGGCTCGTAAACGTTCAGGACTGGGGTATCAGCCGTAACCGTTACTGGGGTACTCCGCTTAATATCTGGGAATGCGAATGCGGTCACAGACATTCAATCGGCAGCATTGAGGAGCTCAAGAGTATGTCCGACAACTGTCCTGACGAAATCGAGCTTCACCGTCCGTACATCGACGCTGTTACAATTAAGTGTCCGGAATGCGGCGGCGAAATGAAGAGAGTTCCCGAGGTTATCGACTGTTGGTTCGACTCAGGTGCAATGCCCTTCGCACAGCACCATTATCCGTTTGAGAACAAGGAACTTTTCGAATCACAGTTCCCTGCAGACTTCATTTCAGAAGCTGTTGACCAGACACGTGGTTGGTTCTATTCTCTTCTTGCAATTTCAACTCTTATCTTCGACAAGGCTCCGTTCAAAAACGTTATCGTTCTCGGTCACGTTCAGGACGAAAACGGTCAGAAGATGAGTAAATCAAAGGGTAATGCGGTTGACCCATTTGATGCACTTGCAACATATGGTGCAGACGCAATCCGTTGGTACTTCTATACAAACTCTGCTCCGTGGCTCCCGAACCGTTTCCACGGCAAGGCTGTTACGGAAGGTCAGCGTAAGTTTATGGGTACACTTTGGAACACATACGCTTTCTATATTCTTTATGCAGAGATTGACCAATTTGACCCGACAAAGTATGAGCTCAATTACGAAAACCTTTCAGTAATGGACAAGTGGCTTCTTTCAAAGCTCAACACAATGGTCGGTGTTGTTGACAACAACCTTGAAAACTACAGAATTCCCGAAGCTTGTAAGGCACTTCAGGAATTCGTTGACGAGATGAGTAACTGGTACGTCCGCCGTTGCCGTGAGCGTTACTGGAAGCAGGAGCTTGACGAGGATAAAATCAACGCTTACCTCACACTCTACCATACACTCGTTACAGTTGCTAAGACAGCAGCTCCGATGATTCCGTTTATGGCTGAGGATATTTACCAGAACCTTGTGTGCTCAGTTGACAAGGATGCTCCCGAAAGCATTCACCTCTGCTCATTCCCCGAGGTTAACACAGACTTCGTTGATGCAGAGCTTGAGAAGAATATGGACATCGTTCTCAACATCGTCGGTCTCGGACGTACAGCACGTAACGGTGCTAACATCAAGAACCGCCAGCCTCTCGGCTCAATGCTTGTTAACGCAGGCGTAGGCGTCAGCCTTGACGGCTACTTTGCAGATATCATCAAGGAAGAGCTCAACGTTAAGGAAATTACATTTGTTGACGAAGCAAACGACCTTGTGAGCTACAACTTCAAGCCGCAGCTCAAGACACTCGGACCCAAGTACGGTAAGCAGCTCGGCGAAATCCGCAACCTTCTTGCTGAGCTTGACGGCACAGCTGCAAAGAAGGAGCTTGACGCAAACGGTTGCATTAAGCTTACAATCAGCATCGGTGAAATCGAGCTTACAGCAGACGATCTTCTTATCGAAACAATTCAGAAGAGTGGTTTGTTCTCTGTTTCAGATTTCGGCGTAACAGTTGCAATCGACACAGAGCTTACACCTGAGCTTATCGAAGAAGGCTTTGTACGTGAAATCATCAGCAAAATACAGACAATGCGTAAGGACGCTGATTTCAACGTAACAGACCGAATCATCATTTCAGTTGCAGGCAACGACAAGATCGCAGAGCTTATCACAAAGAATAAGGATATGATCTTCACAACGGTTGTTGCAGACGAAATCGTTACAGGTGAAGCAGACGGCTACACAGCTGAATGGAACATCAACGGCGAGAAAGTAACCCTCGGTGTTAAGGTTTCTGAGTAATTTAATAAAGTTAAAGAGCAGTGATTTTCACTGCTCTTATTTTTACGCAAAAGGACGGCAGATTTTTTCTGCCGTCCTTGATTTATTATGCTTTGAAGAATGCCGAAATTGCTTTGTTTGTCATATATACGTCGAGCTTTGAAACAACCTCGTACGGTGCGTGCATTGAAAGCACGGGAACGCCGACGTCAACAACGTCAATGTCAAGGTTTGCAACATACTTTGCAACCGTTCCGCCGCCGCCTGCATCGACTGCACCGAGTTCCGCCATCTGCCAGCAGACATCTGCTGCATTGAAGATTCTTGTAACCTCGCCGACGAATTCTGCGCTTGCGTCCGATGTGCCGCCCTTACCGCCTGAGCCTGTGTACTTTGTAACAACGATACCCTTGTTGATATATGCTGAGTTTGCAGCCTCAAAGGGCGACGGGAATGTCGGGTCGAAAGCCGCATTAACGTCAGCTGAAAGGCACTTTGATTTTGAAAGTGCATCTCTGCCCATAAGACCCTCAAGTCTTGCAAGGTCAGCGATGAAATAACGAAGATATGATGACTGAAGACCTGTATTGCCGTCAGAACCTGTTTCTTCCTTGTCGGCGAAAACTGCAACTGCTGTATGCTCGGGAACTTCATCAAGCTCAAGGATAGCCATAAGCTCGGGATATGCACAGACACGGTCGTCGTGGCCGTATCCGCCGATAAGACTGCGGTCAAAGCCGATATCATTAACCTTTGTTGCAGGTACCATTTCAAGCTCGGCTGTGAGGAAATCTTCCTCAACGATGCCGTACTTGTCGTTGAGCATCTTCATTATATTAAGCTTTACAAGCTCGCTGCCTGAATCTGCCTTAAAAGGAAGTGAACCTACAATAACGTTGAGCTCTTCGCCCTTGATAGCCTGACCGAGCTTTCTTTCGCTCTGCTCACGTGCAAGGTGCGGAAGAAGGTCAGAGATGATAAACTGAGGCTCGCCCTCTTTTTCACCGATGTTAATATCGATTTCCGTTCCATCCTTGCGAACGATTATACCGTGCATTGAAAGAGGCACTGTCGGCCACTGATACTTTCTGATTCCGCCGTAATAGTGAGTCTTGAAAAGTGCGATTTCGTTTGATTCATAAAGCGGATTGGGCTTGAGGTCAACTCTCGGAGAGTCGATGTGTGCAGCTGCAATATGTGCACCCTCACCGATGCTTTTTTTACCGATTACTGCAAGAATGACAGCCTTTTTACGGTTGAAGTAGTAAACCTTGTCGCCCGGCTTATATTCGCCGAACTTGTCAAACTCAACGAAGCCATGTTTCTTTGCTTCTTCAATAATAAAAGCTGCAACTTCACGCTCTGTCTTGTTGTCGTTAAGGAATTTTTTGTATCCTTCCGCAAAGTCCATAGCCTTTGCCATTTCCGCGTCGTCAATCACTTTGGCGGCGTGTTTTTTGTTCATCATAAGCTTCTCCTGAAGAAGCTGTACCTCTGTTTTTTCTTCGCTCATTTCGAGTCCTCCTTACATTAATTGACTTTAAAATATAAATAGCAATTTTTTATTTTACATAACTTTGACAACTTACGCAAAGACTTCGTCTTATAATAGTTCCAGCTCCTGCGAAAGATCATACGGAGCATAATTCCTTACAAGGATGTCTGCTCTTTCTTTATAGTATTGCTCGTCTTTCTGTGCCCTAATCCGAAGCATTGCTGCCTCCTTCGTAAGGCCGTCACGTGAAAGTATACGCTCAAGTCTTTCCTCTTCAGGTGCAGTTACGACAATCATTTTTGAGCAGTATCTCTTGATATCGCTGTCGAAAATTGCCGCGGCATCGATGACAACTCCCTTGTGGTTTTCGTTAAGATTTTCTTTGATGAAATCTATCGACCACTTTGTCACGGCAGGGTGCGTGATGCTGTTGAGCTTCTGTCGGTTTTCTTCCGTTGAGAACGCTTTTTTCGCAAGCTCTGAACGGATAAGCTCACCGTTTTCGTCAAGGATATCCGAACCGAAAACCTCAGCTAATTCCTTAAGCACAGGTGAACCTTTTTCAACAACCGCCCTTGCGGCAATATCACCGTCAACGATGAGATAGCCTTTTTCGCTGAGCATTTTTCCGACAGTGCTCTTTCCTGAACCTGTCTGTCCCGTAAGACCGTAAATCACGGGAGGATTTATTACCTTGAAAGCGGCGGCACGAAGAAGTCTGTTGTAAACTCCAAGACCTACGCCTTCACTGCTCGGCGCTCTGACGAAAACTCTTTTTGCTCCAAGCTCATCAAATTTACGAAGCTGTGCAAAAAGCAGATGCGCCTGCGAATCAATGTCATTTTCATCACCGAACGAAAGGCATGGAATGGGAATATCCGTTTCCTCACCGTTGAAGCAAAGAGCCATATCGCCGTCCTGATGCTCCGAATCAATCAGAAACTTGAAGCTTTCAAGAGTGCCTTCAACAATATATACTTCCGCTTTCGGCGAATAATGCTTATATTTCATTCCGGGAGATGCGGGTGCTACGCCTTCTTTCAGTTCAGACATCACGGCAGGGTCAACATCAACGTGACCGAGCACGGCTTCAAGCTGTTGGAGTGTTATTCCGCCCGGTCGAAGAAGCCTCGGTACATCGGTCGCAAGAGTTATTACGGTTGATTCAATTCCGACATCACATTCGCCGCCGTCAACGATTGCATCAATTTTTCCGTCAAGGTCATTGAGCACGTGCTGAGCCGTTGTCGGGCTCGGTGAACCTGAAGAATTGGCTGACGGTGCAGCAAGCGGAACACCTGCAAGCTCAATAATCTTTCTTGCAATCGGGTGCGACGGCATACGCACGGCAACCGTTTCAAGCCTCGGTGCAACTTCGCGCGGCACGAGGTCGGACTTCGGAAGAATCATCGTAAGCGGTCCCGGCCAGTAAGCTTCGGCAAGAGCCTTGGCTTTTTCGGGGAATTCCGTTACAAGAGGTTGAATTTCTTCAAGCTTTGAGATATGCACAATCATCGGGTTATCCGTCGGTCTGCCCTTTGCCTCAAAGACCTTTGAAACCGCCTCACCGTTATAGGCGTTTGCCGCAAGTCCGTAAACAGTTTCTGTCGGGATTGCAACAAGTCCGCCGTTTTTTAATATTTCTGCAGCTTCCGTAAGCTCGGAAGCATCACAATTTTTATAAAACTTTGTATTCAAAAAATCACCTCGGAATTATTCCGATTTAAGCTTTTCTGCTGTGTCTGCAGTTATGAGCGCGTCGATGACTTCATCAAGGTCGCCGTTGAGAATGGCCTCAAGCTTATACAATGTAAGACCGATTCTGTGGTCACTGACACGTCCCTGAGGATAGTTGTATGTTCGGATACGTTCGCTTCTGTCGCCCGTACCGACCTGCGACTTTCGCTCACCTGCAATTTCTTTATTCTGCTTTTCACGCTCTGCATCAAGGATTCGCGAACGAAGAATCTTCATCGCCTTATCCCTGTTTTTGTGCTGACTGCGTTCGTCCTGACACTCAACGACAGTACCTGTCGGCAAGTGTGTGATTCGGATTGCAGATTCTGTTTTGTTGATATGCTGACCGCCTGCACCGCTTGAACGGAAGGTGTCAACCTGCAAATCGGCAGGGTTGATCTCAATATCAACATCCTGCGCTTCGGGAAGCACGGCAACCGTTACGGTTGAAGTGTGAATTCGTCCCTGCGACTCGGTTTCCGGCACTCGCTGAACACGGTGAACACCGCTTTCAAACTTGAAACGGGAATATGCGCCGTCACCGCTTATCATAAAGCTGACTTCCTTGAAGCCGCCGAGCTCTGTAGGGTTAGCACTTAAAATTTCGGGTTTCCAGCCTCTGGCTTCGGCATACATTGAGTACATTCTGAAAAGTGAATTTGCAAAAAGTGCGGATTCCTCACCGCCTGCACCGCCACGGATTTCAATGATAACGTTTCTGTCGTCGTTCGGGTCACGCGGAAGAAGCAGAATTTTCAGCTCCTCGCCGATAACCTCTATCTGCTGTTTGCTCTCCTCGAGCTGTTCAAAAACCATTTCGCGGAAATCTTTATCAAGTCCACCTTCATCAAGAAGCATCTTTGCTTCTTCAAGGTCAGAATTCACTTTTTTGTATTCACGGTATTTTTCAACTATCGGTGTAAGGTGTTTGACGTCCTGCATCAGCTTGCGGTATTTCTCCATATCCGACACCACATCGGGGTCGCAGAGCTGAGCGTTGATATCTTCAAACTTTTCTTCAACCGATTTTAATTTATCAAGCATAAAATCCTCCAATTAAATTACTCTGAAAAAGGATTCTTTTTACATCTTTTTTATCTCCTCATCACCGCGGAAGATTTTACGGATATTCTTTTCTGCCTTAACACGGGGTACCATAACCTCGTGACCGCATTTTTCGCATTTGATTTTGAAATCCATACCTGAACGCAACACTTCGAATGTATTGCAACCGCACGGGTGATTCTTTTTCATTACAAGCTTATCGCCGACACGAACATCCATTTTTATCCCTCCGCAACAAACAACATTTTCTTAATTTTATATTATATCATAAAACATCACAATTGTATACATTTTTTGTCATTAACGGGCAAAACATTCATATATTTAAGTAGAAAAAACATTCAAAGGCGGACTCTCCGCCGAAAACAAAGGTGGTAAAACATATATGCAAAAATTCAGACCCGAGGGACAGCTTATTTCAACTCCCTCCAACCAGGCGTTCCTTGCCTCTCCCAACGCGCTTCACGAAGCTTTTTTCACAGGTTCCGTTGTTGAAGCGAGAGCGCTCGTATGCGACAAAAATCACGACCTGCGTGTCGATCTCGGCTGTATGTACGGAATCATTCCGCACGAAGAGGGCGCCGTCGGCATAAGCGACGGTTCTGTAAGGGACATCGCACTCATTTCGAGGGTAAACAAACCCGTTATGTTTCATATCCTCGGATTCCGTAAGGATACCAACGACAGGGAATACGCCGTCCTTTCAAGACGTTCCGTTCAGCAGGACTGCATTGATAATTACATCTCAAAGCTGAGACCGGGTGATGTTATCGAAGCAAAGGTAACGCATATGGAAAGCTTCGGCGTTTTTCTTGACATCGGTGCAGGCATCAACGGCCTTCTGCCGATAGACAGCATTTCCGTTTCGCGTATCCCGCATCCGTCTGTCCGTTTCCATATCGGTCAGATGATAAGAGTTGTCGTAAAATCCGTTGACGAGCTTGGACGAATAACGTTTTCTCACAAAGAACTGCTCGGAACATGGGAACAGAATGCAGGTGAATTTTCTACAGGAGAAACCGTACCCGGTATTGTCCGTTCAATCGAAAACTACGGAATCTTCGTTGAGCTGACACCGAACCTTGCGGGACTTGCGGAATATTCCGAAGGGATTACGGCAGGCTGTCACGCAGGAGTTTACATCAAGAGTATGCTTCCCGAAAGAATGAAGATAAAATTAATCATTGTTGATGCTTTTGAGGCTGAATATCCAACAGCGCCGATTAAATATTATACCGATTCTGACCATATTGACCATTGGGTGTACTCTCCCGTTGAATGTTCAAAGGTTATTGAGAGTATTTTCTGACAAAAAATATCGTTTTCAAAAATAATTCCTTGCAATTCACGCTCTTTTGTAATATAATAGCATTAGGCTATTGTCGCTTAAAATCAGCGTTTTTACGGAATTGGGGGATTATTGAAAATGACGGTAGATTTGCATTGTCACACAAAACTGTCTGATGGCTCAATGGGTATCGACGACATAATTTTATTGGCACAGAAGCGTGGAGTTGAAGCCCTTGCTATTACTGACCGCGATTGCCTTGCAGGAACAATCCGTGCAAAGCTTATCGGTGAACGTCACGGCATCAAGGTTATCCCGGGTGTAGAGATTTCCTCCTACGACAGCGAAAACAAAACAGAAGTTTATATCATCGGCTATATGAGCGACTCGCCTGACAGACTTGAAGGTATCTGCCACCGCAATCTTCTTGCAAGAAAACGTGCGGCGCAGTATATGATGATAAAAGCTGCTCAGAAATATCCGATTACCGCTGACCTCGTTTTGAAATGTGCGCAGGGCTCAACAAACGTTTACCCTGTACATATTATGGCAGCCCTTGTTGAAAGCGGAATTACAACGGAGCTTTACGGTGACCTTTATAAAGAGCTTTTCACTGAAGGAACAGAAAACAGTATCCTTGTAAAGCCGAAGCTTTCCGAGCCTGAAGAAATTATTTCTGCAATTCACGATGCAGGCGGTATTGCGATTCTTGCATACACAGGCACATACAGCGGTACAACCGTCCTTGAAAAGCTTGTGAAGGCAGGGCTTGACGGAATCGAAGTATGGTGTCCGCAGCACGACGAAAACACAACGGCAGAGCTTGCAGTTTTTGCAAAGAAGAACGGATTGCTCGCAATCGGCGGCAGTGACTTCAGAGGAAGAAACAACAAGCATTGTGTTTCTCTTGCATCGTACACAACACCTGATGCTAATTACAGTGATTTTATGAATTACAAGGCGAGAATCCGCCGTCAGCAGAAGAAGCTTGCTGCTGAAGAAAAATAATTCTGTATTGGAGATATAAAAATGGCAGACGACAGGGATATTAAAATCTATGTCAAAAAATCAATGACGGAAACGGGTGAGTTTCAGGCCATTAACGATGAGGTTCAGCGCCATATCGCAAACGGCAACCGTGACAAGGCAATTACTCTCGGTCAGCAGATGGCAAAAATCAAGCCTGAGGACGGAATTGTTGACCTCAGCGGTTTCAATATGACAGCGGCTTTGCTTTATCAGGTAAGGGTGCTTCTTACGTTTGTGGCTGAATACAGCATTCAGAAGAATGTCCCTGTCGATTTCCTTGCCGACACAGCAAGTGCGGCAATGTACGAATACCTGAAAACAAACGAAAGCGGATATTACAGTAATATTTCCGACGGTGCGGCTTTTACATTTTATCTTCTTGCACTTAAAAAGGGCGGAGATGCGGCAACGAACATCGGTGAGCAGTTTTCTATGCTTTGCAACATAAGCTGGCAGGAAATTATCGACCTCGGCAAACGTGTTTTTGTTCAGGCTTCTGAACACTTTGACAATATGATTAAAGAAACAATCTTTGAATAAAGCTAAAAGAGCTGTAAAAAACAATTTGTTTTTTTACAGCTCTTCTTTTTTACAGCCCTTTTTTAGTTTTCTTCTGTTTCAATGGCGTCTTTTGCTTTTACAACAACCTTTCTGTCGTAGCAGGAGAAAATATCGTCAACAAGTTTTTTCTCGGGAGCTTTTGAAAGAAGGCTCACAACGGGAACAATAACAAGTCCTGCGATCATACAGAATGCACCTGCGTTAATCGGGGAGCGAAGAAGCTCGGGGAAGAAATCCTTGAAGAAAATGTTGGCAATCATCACAACTGTTGAGAAGATGAAGCTTGCCCAACAAGCCGCCTTTGTTGTTCGTTTCCAATATAAACCGAAAAGGAACGGTGCAAGGAATGCACCTGCAAGTGCACCCCAGGAAATACCCATAAGCTGTGCTATAAACGTTACGTTTGACTTGTGCTGAATAATTGCAAGAACAACAGAAATCGCAATAAACACAACGATGAGACTACGCATAATTCCGAGCTGACTTTTTTCTGACATATCCTTTTTAATATTTCCTTTGATAAAATCAAGCGTAAGTGTTGAGCTTGATGTAAGAACCAGCGAGGAAAGTGTTGACATCGATGCTGAAAGAACAAGGATGACAACAATCGCAATAAGTACCGTCGGGAGACCCGAAAGCATTGTCGGGATAATCGAGTCAAAGCCGTTTGCCGCAACATCGATTTCATCAGAGAAAAGTCTGCCGAAACCGCCGAGGAAGTAGCATCCGCCCGCAACAACTGCAGCAAAGAGAGTTGAAATAATCATACCCTTATTGATAGCTTTTTCACTCTTGATAGCGTAGAATTTCTGCACCATCTGCGGGAGTCCCCATGTGCCGAGTGAAGTAAGAATCATAACTGCAAAAAGATTCACGGGGTCAGGACCGAAAAATGATGCAAATATTCCCGGGGCTTCGGAAACCGACGGGTCAGTTACCTGTGCAAGACCTTCAAGAGATGCCATGAATCCGCCCTTGCTTTTAAGAACCGCAACAACAACAGCAACGATACCGAAAAGCATAATGATTCCCTGAATAAAATCGTTGATTGCGGTTGCCATATAACCGCCTGCAATAACATATATACCTGTAAAAACTGCCATTACGATAACACAGACAGAATAGTCTATATCAAAAGCCATTCCGAAAAGACGGCTGAGTCCGTTGTAGAGAGATGCTGTGTACGGAATAAGAAAAATGAAAATAACTGCAGAAGCCGCAAGCTTTAAAGGCTTACTGTTGAAACGTGATTCAAAAAACTGAGGCATTGTTGCGGAATTAAGATGTTGCGTCATAACGCGTGTTCTTCTTCCGAGAACCGCCCAGGCAAGAAACGAGCCAAGAAGAGCATTTGCAATACCTGCCCACGTTGCGGCAATACCGTATTTCCAACCGAACTGACCTGCATATCCTACAAAAACAACGGCAGAAAAATACGATGTACCGTATGCAAAAGCAGTAAGCCAAGGGCCTACACTTCGTCCGCCGAGGACAAAACCGTTAACATCTGTCGACTTTTTACGGCAGTAAAAACCGACACCGAGCATTACAGCGAAAAATGCAACTAACATTCCGCCTTTGATTAAAATGTCTGACATAAAAACTCCTCCTGTTTTTATAAAAATAAAACGTCCCCTGTGCCGAAACACAGAGGACGAGATTTACCCGTGGTACCACCTCTATTTACCGCAATGCGGCCTCATCGGATACAAACATATCCTGACGCTGTAACGGGCGTACCCGTCAACCCCTACTCTTAGTTCAGGGTTGCTGCTCAGAACCGTAAATTCAGGAATGCCGTTTTACTGTCTCGCACCGACCGACAGCTCTCTGAAAAAATCTTACAGACCCTACTTGTGTTCGTCATCGCCTTTAGCCATTTAACGCTTTAAAGTTTAGCACTTTTAATCGTTAAAGTCAAGAGTTTTTTGAAAAATTTTTTATATATCTTTTCTTGAGGAAAACACACATTTTGTTCTAAACGTAATGCTAAGCATCAAACAAAAAGAGTATTGAGTTTTTGGCTCAATACTCTTCATTTATTTGCGTTTTGATTGGATTCTTTTTCTTTCTGCTTTTTTCTGTGATTTTTCTGCCTTTTCAGCTTTAACCTTTTTGAGAATTTTCGGAAAAACGACAGCAAAAGCAATCTCAAGTGCAAGCAGTATAACAAGCAAAATAATCCATACTGCTCTTTCCTGAGCAGCTTTTTCCGCAAGTGCCGCTGCGCTTGTATCAACCGGTGAATCTACCGTAATTGCAAGAGTTCTTAAAAAATCATACATAAAAATCCCTCAATTCTCTGTAAACTGCGGAAACGGGAAGACCAACAACATTGAAATAATCGCCGTCGATTTTCCTTATAAGTATGCAACCCTTGCCCTGGATTCCGTAAGCACCTGCTTTGTCCATAGGCTCTTTTGTTGCAACATATGCCTTAATTTCTTCTTCGGTGAGAGGATAAAACTCAACCTTTGTTGCTTCGCAGAATGTTTTTATCTTTTCGCCTTTTATCAGCGCAACGCCCGTATAAACCGTGTGAACTCTTCCTGAAAGCATTGAAAGAAGCTCAACTGCGTTTTCTTCCGATTTCGGCTTGCCGAGGGTTTTTCCGTCGAGCACAACAACCGTATCCGCTCCTATAACAAGCGAATCGGGATTCTCCGAAGCTACCGCCTGCGCCTTCTGCTTCGCAAGGGACATTACGACACCGTCAGGCGTGAGTGACGGGTCAATCACCTCGTTTACATCGGCAACTTTAATAACAAAATCAATTCCCGCAAGCGAAAGAAGCTCTTTCCTTCGCGGAGATGCGGATGCAAGTATTATATCACTCATCACCACAACCCCTTATCACGAAGAAGCTTGACCTTAAGGACAGCTGTCTGAGTTTTACCGTCGCGAAGTTCGTTGTTAAGCACCATTTCGACGGCTTTATCAAGGGGAATACGTTCAACGTTCAGAAATTCATCTTCATCAAGATTCTGCTTTGTGAATGTGAGATCTTTTGCGGCATAGAGATGAATTATCTCTCCGCAATAACCCGGTGTCGGATAAAACTTTCCGAGGTCACGGTAGGTTTCTGCAACACAACCCGTTTCCTCCTCAAGCTCACGCTTGCCGCTTTCAAACGGGTCCTCCCCTTTTTCAAGCTTGCCTGCAGGAAGCTCGGCAACTACTTCGAGATACGGATATCTGAACTGTCGGACAAAAAGAAGCTCGTCATCATCCGTCAGTGCCGCAACACATACTCCGCCCGGATGTTCAACAACCTCACGGATGCAGGGCTTACCGTTCGGAAGCTCGGCATCGTCACGGCGGACGTTGATTATCTTGCCCTTATAAATATAATTTTTCTTAACAATTTTTTCTTCGAGATTCATATTCTTCACCAACAAATAAAGGGGTAACCGTTCGGTTACCCCCGTTTTTGTAAAATTAGTCTTCGTCGTCGCAATCGCAGTCGCAATCGAACTCAAACTCAAGTGTTTCACCGCAAGCGGGGCACTGAATTGTTTCCTCATCAAGGATGCTGTCGTCAAGGCAAATAATCTCGTTACATGCGGGACACTCAACCTCAACATAATCATCACCGCAGCAGCAATCACAATCGTCATCGCAGCAATCGCAATCACAATCGCAATCCTCTTCATCAAGAAGATACTCTTCAACATCGCCGAGGTCTTCGTCGATTTCGTCAACAAGCTCTTCGAGCATTGCAACTTCATCCTCAAGGTCCGCGATTGAAAGAGCCATCTCTTCAATAACGTCTGCCATAGCCTTGATAAGCTTTACTTCGTCTGTTTCTGCTTCAAAATGAGCCATATCAACAAGGCCCTTGATGTATGCAGCTTTTTCTGTAACTGTCATCATTGTAAAGTCATCCTTTCAAAAAGATTATGCTCTGCCGAGGTATTCGCCTGTACGTGTATCGATCTGGATCATTTCGCCCTCTTCGATGAAGAGAGGAACCTTTACCTCTGCGCCTGTTTCAAGAGTTGCCGGCTTTGTTGTGTTTGTAGCTGTGTCGCCCTTGAAGCCGGGGTCAGTCTTTGTAACTTCGAGCTCAACAAATGTCGGCGGTTCAACACCAAAAACCTTACCCTTGTAAGAAAGAACCTTACAAACCATGCCGTCCTTAACAAACTTGAAGTTGTCTGAAAGGTCAGACTCGTTGATCGGCTCAAGCTCGTATGTTTCCTGATCCATAAAGTAGTAAAGACCGCCGTCGCTGTAAGAATATTCCATATCCTTTCTTTCAATGAAAGCTGTCGGGAACTTTGCTGACGGGTTGTAGCTCTTTTCTGTTACAGCACCTGTAAGAACGTTCTTTGTCTTTGTTCTTACGAAAGCTGCGCCTTTACCGGGCTTAACATGCTGGAACTCAACAACCTGAAGCACGTTGCCGTCCTCTTCAAATGTAACACCATTTCTGAAATCGCCTGCTGAAACCATATTTATTCCTCCGATTTTTGATTCTTCATATATACGGAACATCAGAAAACGCTCCGCCATATTATTAACGTTATTATTTTATACTATTTTATCGCGTTTTTCAAGTCTTTTCATGCAAAAACAGAAAAAGCATATAAAAAAGACGACGTTAAACCTCAATTTAACATCGTCTGAAGATTAAACTTTTTTAATTCCTGTTGCAATCTGCAGGATGCTCAGAGCATCTGCTGAATTTACCTTTGAATCGCCGTTCATATCAGCTACTGTCTTCTGCTTGTCTGAAAGTGTCTGTGAAGCTGTTGAAAACTTAAGAACGATAAGAGCATCTGCTGAATTTACTGCGTTATTTGAATCGATATCACCGAGACCCGCAACAAAAGATGTCTTTCGTGACCAGCCTGTTTTTCCGTTGTACTTGTACTTAACCCAGCCGTCAGACTCGCCGACAACCTTAACGATTGTGTTGTTAGGAACCGTTACAACTGTTGAAGCAAAAACAGAAGCGCTTTCCTTAAGAACTACCGAGCTCTTTGTTCGTGCAAGATAGCTTTTGAAAGAAACGTCAGGCTGTGTTGAACCTGAGTTGTCGGGAGCAACATACTTTGAAATGTACTCCATTGAAACCCAACCTGTTTTACCGTCGTATTTAACTCTTGCCCAGCCGTTGTATTCACCTGTAACATCAATTACCTTGCCGTAAGGAATCTCGCCGATTTTGTCGTAATCAACACCTGCGCCCTTTCTCATATTGAGATACGGCTGTGCATTTACTATAGCCTTATAGGAAACTTCCTTGATGCTCGGATTTGTCGGATTAGAAGGCGTTGTTGTGCTTCCGCCGACATTAAAGTTAAAGTTATATGCCTGTGACTGACCCGATGCATTCTTCGCAACGATTGAGTAAATATATTTGCCTGCACCGAGTGAAGAAATTTTAATCTTATCGTTTGCCTTTGAAAGAGCAAAGCTCTTTGCATCAGGATTTACGCTGAAAGTCTGCTTAGTTGCGCCTGCAGCTGTTGATACTGAAACTGTTACGTTTGTAAGCTTTGAGCCTGAAACAATTGTACCGTAGGCTGTGAATGACTCACCCTTTGCTGTATTCTGTGCCGGGTGGTTATTTGTGATTTTTAATCCGCTTGTGGAAATCGCAAGACCGTTCTGACGGATAACCATTCTGTCAAGAGAGCCTCTCTTCCACTTGTCAAGTCGCATATAAGCTGTTGAGCTGTTGTAAGAATCGTCAACGTCAACAATAAGGAAACCTGAAAGCTCAAGCTTTGATGAGTTTCCGTCATAACCGTAAACTACTGAATAATGCGGTGAAGATCTGCGCACAATTACAGGGTAGCCTGTCTTAAGCTGATTGTAGAGTGTTTTCATATCAAAGCCTTCGATCGGCTTGTAGCCAAGCTTTGACCAAGTTGCGCTTATTGAGTAGCCGTTTGCAGAATATACCGCCTGATATGCTACTGAATTGGAGTTTCCTGACGGAAGCCCGTGACAATAAGCTTCGATTGTTGCCATTGAAGCAATTGCACAGTCACCTGAACCAACCTGTTGGCTGACTCTCGGCACATTGAGCCTGATTTCAGGATAAGACTCTGCAGCGCTTGCGCTCATGCCCATTGCAAAGAAAATAACCAATGTTGCAACAAAACCCAACACAAACTTCATCATCTTTTTAATTGATGGTGTTTTTGTCATAAGTAAAGTCCTTTCGTTTTTGAACAGAAGCATTATGCGCTTACTTCGCCACCACTGTTCTTACAAATCTGTTACTAATTGTAACATATTGTAACCTTTTGGTCAATACTTATATTTTTACCAATTCTTTTGGTATTTTTGTTAAATTTGCACAACCTTTTTTTGTAATTATTGCCATATCCTCGATTCTGACGCCATATTTGCCTGGAATATAGATTCCCGGCTCAATTGTAACTATATTTCCGATTTGTAACCTTTTGTCATTTTTCGGAGAGAGTGTCGGTTTTTCGTGAATTTCAAGCCCGACGCCGTGTCCCGTTGAGTGACGGAAATATTCACCGTAGCCTTTTTCCTTTATATATTCACGTGCTGCGGCATCGACATCGGAGCATTTGACACCCTCTTTAAGCGTTGCCAACGCTCTGAGCTGCGCTTCAAGCACAGTTTCGTAAACCCTCACCTGCTCATCACTGACTTCACCCACAGCAATTGTCCTCGTCATATCCGAATGGTAACCGTTTACAACTGCGCCGTAATCCATCGTGACAAAATCGCCGTTACATACTTTTTTATCTGTGGGTACTCCGTGAGGCTTCGATGTGTTTGCGCCCGAAATCGCAATCGTTTCAAAAGAAATAGCTTCTGCACCGTTTTTAAGCATAAAAAAATCAAGCGTGAGTGCAATTTCCCTTTCCGTCACACCCTCTTTGATAAATCCGAGAATGTGTTCAAACGCAGCTTCCGCAATTCTCTGAGCTTTTGTTATTGATTTAAGTTCTTCGTCGCTTTTAACTTCGCGAAGCTCATCTATAAGTTTATCTGTATTTACGGTTGTGAGCAAAACACCCTTGAGCATTTTTCTGTAAGCCTTGAGCTGAGAAACCGTAAGACGGTCGCTTTCAATCATAAGCGTCTTTACACCGAACCTTCTGCAAAGCTCAGGCAATTGCTCGGAAGCTTTTTTCAATTCTGCAACCTCACAACACTTAACAACGTTCTGTGCTTCCTCGATATATCTGCTGTCTGTAAGGAAAACCGAACCGTTTTTTGTTGCGAGCAAAATTCCGTCACTTGAATTGAAGGACGTAAAATATCTTCTGTTTATATCCGAAACAATAAGCACACCGTCAACGGACTTTGGCAAAGATGATATAAGTTTATCTAACATAAAACCAGACCTTTCATAAAAAACAGGCAGTTACCTGCGCAACTGCCTGATGCTTTAGTTTTGCGTATTACTCAACATATCCCATACACCCCTGAAGCTCATTTGACATCTGCTGCTTCTTTTCTTCAGTTATATTTCCCCCGAGGGTATATGAATAATCGTAAACAGGATTTGTTTGCATAAGGTTTCTGTTTTTCTCCAGATAATCCTCAAGAGTGCAGATAAATCTTGCAGGGTTTCCCGCATAAACTGTATTGTCGGGAACATTTTTGGTGACAACACTTCCTGTTCCGATAATGCAGTTGTTACCGATACTTACACCCGGCATAATCGTTGCATCCGCACCAACGAAAACATTATTTCCTATCGTTATTTTTCCGACCTTCGTGTAGCCGAGATGTTTTTTCGTGCTTGCGTCGTGAGCAAGGAGATAAACATTAGGCGCAAAAACAACATCATCGCCAATTGAAATGAGCCAACAGTGGGAAACGTCAATCCTCGGCTTTTCTGCCTTGAAGTTTTTTCCTACTTTCATTCCCATTGCCTGCATTTCCCAGACAGTTTTGCCATAATCAACGCCGAGCCATGAACGGATTATATCCCTGATTCTGTTAATCAGCTTCATAGTTGACCTCCTTATCTCTTTTATAAAAACAGGCAGTCACCTGCGCAACTGCCTGAAACTGTTAAGTTGACTTACGCTTTGCCGCCGCAACCGAGAACTGTATTGATCTTGTGCTCAACCATACCCTGAATTGCTTCGCGTGCCGGCTTGAGATACTGACGCGGGTCGAAATGGTTCGGGTTTTCGACAAGATGCTTTCTGACTGCCGCTGTCATTGCAAGACGGAGGTCAGAGTCGATATTGATCTTACAAACTGCCATCTGAGCTGACTGACGGAGCATTTCTTCGGGAATACCGATAGCATCCGGCATCTCACCGCCGTAGTTATTGATCATTTCAACAAACTCAGGAACAACTGACGATGCACCGTGAAGAACGATCGGGAAACCGGGAAGTCTTTTTGAAACCTCTTCAAGGATATCGAATCGAAGCTGTGGCTTCTGGCCGGGCTTGAACTTGAATGCACCATGGCTTGTGCCGATAGCAATAGCAAGTGAATCAACACCTGTGCGCGTAACAAAATCGTAAACCTGATCGGGATTTGTGTATGATGCATCTTCTGCGGAAACATTAACATCGTCTTCGATACCTGCAAGCTGGCCAAGCTCACCTTCAACTGTTACTCCGCGCTCGTGGGCATAATCAACAACCTTCTTTGTAAGAGCAACGTTCTCTTCGTAAGGAAGGTGTGAACCGTCGATCATAACTGATGTGAAACCGCCGTCGATACAGCTCTTACATGTTTCAAAATCCGGACCGTGGTCAAGGTGAAGCGCGATTGGAAGACCTGATTCCTCAACCGCAGCCTCAACGAGCTTTACAAGATATGTATGGTTTGCGTAAGCTCTTGCACCCTTGGAAACCTGAAGGATAAGGGGAGCGTTAAGCTTCTTGCCTGCTTCAACGATACCCTGGATGATTTCCATATTGTTTACATTAAAAGCACCGATAGCATAGCCGCCTTCGTAAGCAGCCTTGAACATTTCCTTTGTATTAACAAGTGGCATTTATATCACTCCTAATAATTACATGTAGATAATTATATCATTTTCACACCGTTTGTCAATGTTGCAACAAATAAATTTTTATTCTCTATCGGCAATAACAAAAAGATTGATTATATACATCGATTGTGATATTATAAATGTATACTTTTACAACAAAAAACATTGTCGCAGAAACTGCGACAATGCTGTAAATCTTATTTATACAAGCTTAACCCTTTCGCCTTTGCAGGAAAGTGCTGTGTAATCGACCTCACCGTCTACAACCGTAAACGTATAAAAACCGTTGCTACAGGGAATGAACGCCTCGCCGTTGTATTCCGAATCAAGAATCTGCGTAAGGATTATCGTCTGATTTTCAAACTTCTCAAACATATAAACGCCCTTGGCGCTTGAACGGGTAATCATTTTGCTCGTAACATTTGTCGGAAGCTTGTAACCTCCGTCGCCTTTCGGGAATGAATAGTAGAAATAATTCATCTCGTCCCGACGTGCAACGCACAGCGCACCTTCGTCACATTCGGCATAGGTTATCAGCTCTTCGTGATAGCGGTAGGAAAAAGCTTCTTCAACAGAAACAAAGCTGTAAAATTTATTTTCTATCGGAACAAATAACGAAACCGCAACAAAAATAACAGCAATAAATGCAGAAATCAGCGCGGATTTTCCCGTCTTCTTTGTAATCATCATAAGAATTACAAGCAAGAGGAAAAAGATAAAAATTCCTGCTGCCCATCTTATAGAATTAAAAATCATGTGCAAGCCCCCTGTTATTTTTATGTTATCACAAGGCTTGTCAAAAGTCAATCAGCGGAGGTGCTTTATGGCCGAAGAAAAACGAAATAACGACAAAAGAATAAGCACCGTTGTAATCAACCTTGTCGCCTCGGCAATCAACGGCACCAAGCCTTGCGTACAGATTGACTCTTCTGATTGGAATGAAATAATCGACTTTGCAAAAAAGCAGAGCGTTCTTAACATAATCGCATATGCCTGCGAAAATCTTTCTGAAAAGCCCGATGCAAAAACGATTAAATTCCTTAAGGAATTCCGTATGCAGAAGATTGTTGTTGAAGCTCAGCAGGAAATTGAATTCTGCGACGCTATGGACAAACTTGAATCAATGGGTGCAAAGCATATGCCGCTTAAGGGGTATATTGTTAAAAATCTTTACCCGTCACCCGATATGCGCACAATGGGCGACCTTGACTTGCTTATCGAAAGAGAAAAGTGCGATGAAATCGTCAGTGCTTTTGTTGCGGACGGCTTCACAAACTGTGCCGAGGGTGACCTCCACTCGAACGTTGAAAGAGGAAACGCTTACATCGAATTTCACCGTTCAATGGTAAACGAAAAGCATGAAACTCTTCACGGATATTTCGGCAACGGTTTTCAGCGTGCAAAGCTTGCGGAAGGTTATTCCTACCGCTACGAACTGACGCACGAGGATTTATACATTTTCCTCATCGCTCACATTGCAAAGCATTACCGCTACGGCGGCACGGGAATCCGCAGTCTGCTTGACCTTTATGTTTACCGCAAAGCTTATCCCGAAATGGATTGCGTTTATATCAGCGGTGAGCTTGAAAAAATCGGTCTGCGTGTTTTCGGTGAAAAGGTTGAAAAAATTGCAGACAATTGGTTCTCGGGCAATTTCAACGGAGAGTACGATACCGTTTCTTCATACATTGTTTCAGGCGGAGTTTACGGTGACGAAAACGCACCGCTTCTTATTGAATTCATCAACGAAAGTCAGGGTTCAATCAAAACAACTAAAATCAAAAAATGGCTTGAAACTGTTTTTCCCGGCAAAGAGCTTATGACTACACGATATCCCATTCTGAAAAAATTCATCTTCCTTCTTCCGCTTTTCTGGATTGTGAGATTTTTCGACACACTAATCCGCACTCCGCAGAATTTCAAAAAAAGCGTTAAGGACACGACGAATATTATGATGATAAACGATGACCTTGTCAACGCTCAGCGTGAATCAGGAATTGACAAGCTTTGACATTCATATGAGGAGACTTTATGAATAATAATTTTCAGCTCAGAGAAGGCTTCACCTACACAGCACACACAGGTTGCGTAGGAACGCAAAACAATTCACTTGAATCGATTGATGCCGCGGTGCAATACGGAGCCGACATCGTTGAATTTGACCTAAACTTCACCGCTGACGGAAAAGCCGTGCTCTCGCACGACGCACCTCAAGGAAACGAAATATCGCTTGACGAAGCATTCAAAAAAATTGCATCTTTTGAAAACCTCAAGGTCAACGTTGATGTTAAAACCACAAAACATCTTGAACTGGTTAAACCTCTTGCGGAAAAATACGGCATACTCGACAGGATTTTTTACACGGGCATTGACAAAAATATGGTTGAAGATGCAAAGAATAAAAGTCCCGGGGTTACCTACTTTCTCAACACGAGCGTAAGAAAATTTCAGACAAAAAAATATCTCGCCAAGCTCGTCGGTGAAGTGCGCGATTGCGGTGCAGTCGGAATTAATTTTAACAAAAAAAGTGCGACAAAAAAGCTTGTCAAATTCTTTCAGGAAAACGGACTTCTTGTTTCAATCTGGACAGCAAACAATGAAAAAGATATTCTCCGTCTTCTTTCACTTTCACCCGATAACATAACAACAAGACGACCTGACATAATGGCAGAAAATCTCCGAAAAAAGTAAAGGAATGTTTAAAATGAATTTTTCACTTCAGGAAAAAGCAAAAGAAAATATAATCGTTGTTGCACACCGCGGTGCATCGGGCGGCAACATCCCGTGCAACACACTTGCTTCGTACGAAATTGCACTTAAGCAGGGTGCCGATATGATTGAAGTTGATGTAAACAACACTCTTGACCATCAACTCATACTGTTTCATCCGGGTATGGAAATCCCTCACCTTAATATGCCCGTATACCTTCCCCTGCTCAACTACAGCGCAGTTAAAAAATTCCGCTACGTCAACGCAGATAACACTCCCACTCAGTTCAAAATCGCAAGCTTTGACGAATTCCTTGAACAGTTCAAGGGACGTTGCTTTATCAACATAGACAAATTCTGGGGCAATCCGCGAAGAATTTACAACGCAATCAAAAAACACGATATGGTCGATCAGGTTCTCGTCAAAAGCAGTGTAAACGAAAAGGTGCTTAAGGTGCTTGAAGACCTTTGCCCCGAGCTTCCGTTTATGCCGATCGTCAAGGACGTACATAACGCTCACGAAGCACTTATGAAAAGGAACATAAACTACGTCGGCGTTGAATGTGTTTTTGCAAAAGATACCGCACCTATTGCACAGGACGATTTCATCGAAAAGATGCACAATGACGGTAAACTCGTCTGGATGAATTCAATCATTTACGACCGCAAGGATCAGATCTGCGGCGGACACAGCGATGATACATCTCTTACGGTTTCCGAAGATGAGGGCTGGGGTTGGATTGCAGATAAAGGTGCAGACTTTATCCAGACCGACTGGACAATGATGCTCATAGATTACCTCAAGAGAACAGATAGGTATTATAAATAAAAAGCAATAAATCCTAACAGATATTTAACGGACGATTTAAGAATCGCCCGTTAATTTTTATTTTGCACCACCCCGACAAATTCGGGTTTGTTGAGGTCTTTGATTTTGCTCGATCTTACTCTGTGTGCGTAGGGATGGGCCTCCCGGACCATCCGCAGATTCTGCTGAGTTAACGGACGGTCGAGGACGCCCGTCCCTACGTAGTTATTTTGAGATTGGGTTCGTAGGGGCGCGCATTGCGCGTCCGTTA
>JAZSPL010000070.1:0-4399 GCA_045537435.1 Acutalibacteraceae bacterium | reverse complement strand
ATGCTTGAAGGTCTTAACATCACAGTTCCTGTTGCGCTTCACCTTGACCACGGTTCATACGAAGGTGCAAAAGCTTGCATCGAAGCAGGTTTCAGCTCAATCATGTTCGATGGTTCTCACTATCCGATCGATGAAAATATCGAAAAGACAAAAGAATTAGTTGCTATCTGTGAAGAAAAAGGTCTTTCAATCGAAGCTGAAGTTGGTTCAATCGGTGGTGAAGAAGACGGTGTTGTTGGTGCAGGTGAATGTGCTGATCCCAACGAATGCAAGATGATTGCTGACCTTGGCGTTACAATGCTTGCAGCAGGTATCGGTAACATCCACGGTAAGTATCCTGAAAACTGGGCAGGACTTTCATTCGAAACTCTTGCAGCTGTTCAGGAGAAGACAGGCACAATGCCTCTCGTTCTTCACGGCGGTACAGGTATTCCTGCTGATATGATTCAGAAGGCTATCTCTCTCGGTGTTTCTAAGATTAATGTTAACACAGAGTGTCAGCTTGCATTCCAGGAAGCAACAAGAAAGTACATTGAAGCAGGTAAGGACCTTGAAGGTAAGGGCTTTGACCCGAGAAAGCTTCTTGCTCCGGGTGCAGAAGCAATCAAGGCTTGCGTAAGAGAAAAGATTGAACTCTTCGGTTCAGCTAACAAAGCATAATTTTTGCGTAAATATATTAACGACCATCGTCATCCGACGGTGGTCGTTTTGTCTGCATAACAAACTTGATAACGCTGTCTGTAAATGATATATTATAATTAAAACAGTAATGCAATAATTTGTCTGCTTCAATCGTGTTATATATGAAAGGAGGAATGGTCATGACTGTTTTTATTAAGGGAAAGGACGCTTTCTCGTTTGCCTTCAAGCAATACACTGACACTGTTTACCGTGTTGCCTTACATAACACTGCAAATTTTTCTGATGCGGAGGATGTTACACAGGAGGTTTTTATCAAGCTTCTTGAAACAAACAAGGCTTTCCGGGACAGTGAACACCTTAAGGCATGGCTAATCAGAGTTACCATAAATCTGTGCCGTGACAAAAAGAAAAAGTCAAGCCGTGAAACTCTTGTTGAAAATGTTTTTCCAAACAAACCGAATGAAGAAAAAACAGATGTTTTAGAGGCTGTTAAAGCCTTGCCGGAAAAGTACCGAAATGCTATCTATCTCCATTATTATGAAGGTTACACCGCAAAGGAAATCGGGAAAATTCTTGATGCGAAAGAAAACACGGTTTTGTCATGGCTCAGCCGCGGTCGTGATGCCTTGCGAAAAGAACTTGACGGAGGTTTTGACGATGAATAAAAAAGATTATATCAAAGCGGTTGATAATATTACCGCACCTCAGGAACTTGTTGACAGAATAGCGTCTCTTGAACAGCCCGCAAAGAAGAAAACACCGTTGTGGAAAACCGTAACAGCAGTTGCCGCTTGTTTTGTTGCCGTAATAATTGCATTTTCGGGAATTGTCGGCGGTTCGCTTAAGGCTGAGAGTGAAAACATGTCATCAGGAAACGGCTTCAGCAATGATTTTTTAGCCGATTCGTACGATGACAGTGTAAGTGAAATGCCCGAAAGCGTTACAGACAGCTCGGCTACAGCAGAAAAAACCAACCGCAAAATTGTTAAAACTGCAGCTCTCGGAATAAAGACAAAAAATTATGATACCTTTATGAACGGTGTCAAGCAGAAGATCGAGCAGTATGGTGGATATATCGAGCAAAGTCAGGAATATAATTACGATAACGCTTCTAACAGAAATGCCAATATGAACGTGAAAATTCCTGCAGACAGGTTGGACGCGTTTATCGACGAGCTTGCAGCAATCGGAACAATAACATCAAAAAAGGTTGAAAGCAATGACATTACAGATTCATACATTGATGTTGAAAGCCGTATAAACGCACTCGAAACAGAGGAAGAAACCTTGCTCGGGCTTCTTGAAAAAGCGGAAAGTCTTACGGATGTTATTGAACTTCAGGAGAGGCTTTCGACGGTCAGGGCAGACCTTGAAAGGATAAAGGCACAGAAGCAAAGCTATGACGGAATGGTTGCTTATTCGGGAGTAACCCTCGATATCAACGAGGTTGAAAGAGTTGTGGAGGGCGACGATACATTCTTCGGTGAGGTTAAAGAAAAGCTGATGAATAACCTCTATGATCTGGGTGATTTTTTCCGCGAGTTTGCCATAAATTTCATTGCAGCATTACCGTATATCGCAATTCTTGGTGTGGTTGCTGTAGTTGTGATTTTTATTGTGAAAAAGATAAGAAAGAGATAAAAGAACATAAATCCGAACACATCTATTCTTAGTGATGCGTTCGGATTTGTTGTTATATTTCTAATATAAAGAGTTCTTCAACTGTTGTATTTAAATATTTTGCAAGCTTCATTGCCAATTCAAGAGTGGGATTATATTTATTATTCTCAATAGCTATAATCGTTTGACGGGAAACATTTAATGCCTCCGCCAAATCTTCTTGTCTGTATCCTTGTTGTTTGCGCAATTCCTTTATTCTGTTTGTCATGACTTCATCACCCAAATCATAATTACCGTATTTAAAATTATAAGGGTAATTATCGAAACGATAATACAAATCAAAACAGTTTTGAATAGTGGTGAAGCCTTAGGCGATTCTTCGTCACCTTTTACCGCATTATGGGTCATTATTAACTGTGATATATTCTGAATAATCAATCCGCCTGTTGCAAGCATTGACGGTAAAATATTAAGGTGTGTGTGATATGTCAAAACCTTATAGCTTTCATAAAAAGCCCATATTATCAATGCAAACTCAAGAAAAAAGAAAGAATTTCTCTGTGCTTTGAACATAATACTTTGTTCCATTTCATCCATTTTGTGAAATCCTAATTTTTTGAAAAGATTCTTCATATTAACACCTCCTTGGAATGTAAAGAACTCTTTACATATTTATTATATTGATTTTTCGGACAAATGTCAAGATGTTTTAACATTTGGCTCCCTATCTGAAGTGTCATATTGAGGGCGACAAGTAAGATTTCTTGCACACGATTTATTTGTGTGGTATAATCAATATTACAAAACGGAACATATATAAATCGGCGGTGATGAGTTTGGATAATATTTCGTTGATTGATTCCAATTTTAAGGTGAATACAGAATTGGATATTGAAGGTATTAAATTTTATGATATCAAGCAACCGCCGTTTAAAATTTACGGTGTGTTTTATGAATCGGGAAAATTCAGAAGACTTCCTGAAAATGTTGCAAAAACCGTTAACGACGGTGTTTACAGTCTGCATACTCATACTGCGGGAGGCAGGGTACGATTCAGGACGGACAGTCCTTATGTTGCTATACACACGAAAATGCCGGGTATAGGAAAAATGCCTCATATTGCTTTGACGGGTTCAGCAGGATTCGATTTGTATATCGGCAAAGAATCTGAAAAGTATTGCGGAACTTTTATTCCTCCGTTTGAGATTCGGGACGGTTATGAAAGTGTTATCCGTTTTGCCTCTTCGGAAATGCGGGATATAACCGTGAATTTTCCTCTTTACAGTGAGGTTGCTCAGTTGTATATCGGTGTAAGCGAGGATGCGAAGTTATCTCCTGCCGAGCTGTACAAAACTGAAAAGCCGATTGTTTATTACGGCTCTTCCATAACACAGGGAGGCTGTGCTTCCAGACCGGGAAGCTCATATGAAAGCATCATATCCCGAAGGCTCAATGCAGATTATATTAATCTCGGTTTTTCGGGCAGCGCAAAAGGCGAAGATAAAATTGCAGAATACATAAGTAAGCTGGAGATGTCTTTGTTTGTGTACGATTATGACCATAACGCACCGACGGCAGAGCATTTAAAAGAAACGCACGAAAAAATGTTTAGGATGATTCGCGAAGCAAACCCCGATTTGCCGATAGTATTGCTTTCAAGACCCAAGCTCTCCTTAACCGAAGAGGAAGAAACCCGTCTGGATATAATTAAAGAAACATATCAGAACGCAATCGGAAGCGGAGATAAGAACGTGTATCTGATTGACGGCAGAACACTTATGAAAATGGCGGAAGATGAGGGAACTGTTGACGGTTGCCACCCGAACGATCTCGGATTCATGTCTATGGCGAGAGAGCTCGGAGAACTTTTGGAAAAAGTATTATAACAGATTAAATCCGAACACACCGTTTTGTGATGTGTTCGGATTTTTTATATAACTGTATTAATTTTAAAATGAATTATTTATCCAATGCCCATTTCTGCTGTATGATAACTGCAGGAACATAATCGTTCTCTCTTGTATAGAATACGGTCAGCATTTCTCCGTCGGAAAGTTCAATTGTTGACGGATAGCCGAGGTCGTCGGTGTCTTTGCCTTCGAAGATAACGCTTTCGTCGCTCCAGGTCTCGCCGTTA
>JAZSPL010000043.1:0-7004 GCA_045537435.1 Acutalibacteraceae bacterium | reverse complement strand
CCAAAATCAGGCACATCAAGTGATTTAACCTTAAGAACAGAATTTTCATCAATAGTAATTTTTCTGTATTTTGCAGGACTACCCACAAGAGCAGAGGTGCATATATCAATGAGTCTGTTTCCGCTTTCTGAATAAAACTCGTTTATGCTTTGAATATGCATATGACCTGTGAGCACAAGCTCAACTCCGTTATCGGCAAGGAATGAAGCTACTTTTTTCCAATCCTTGATTTTTGCATCACCGACCAGATCAAAAACAGGTACGGGTGGAATAATCGGATAGTGACAAGTTGCAAAAACAGAACAGTTGTCTTCCTTTGCCTTATCAAGCTGTTCTTTTGCCCAAGCCATGAGTCTGTCGTCCATTGTGCCTTTTGGTTGGTCTTTACTGTCACAATGAATTGCAAGCATTCTGACACCATCACTGATTTCTGCTACATAAGAGTGTGTGGGCTCATCAAATGCAATTGCGTCGCCATAACCAAAATCACGATACATTTCACACAAATCATTATAATCTGTACCCTCAACAGGCATACGACCATCGCCTTTTAGAACATAGGCAGAGTTGTTATAATCGTGACCAGCAGTTATAACAAAAACTTTTTTACCATTGTCTTTGAGTCTGTAAAGTTCTTTAAGAAAACCATTGTGACTTTCTTTTTCACCATTTTTTACAAGGTCACCTGGAAGAATAACAATATCAGTTTCTTTGTCTTCAATAATTTTGTCGAAAGTTGAGCTTATAATCGCACCACTTTCCTTAACAAAAAACTGTTCTGTGAGCATATTTTTTTCAAAAGCTTCTCCACCGGGTTCTAATACATTGTTCAAATAATGTGTATCGGTAACAAGATAAAAACTTACAGGCTTCATATTAATACTCCTTAAATCATTGTTTTCTTTGTTTACAGTTATCTCTTCTTAAATTTAGTCTCCCGTCAAGGAACAAAAATCAATATAAACACCGGCCGTCCACCCCATCATAGCAGGAGTTTCATATTCTTTATTATGTGAAACAGTGCCCGTTGTAACATCATATTTTTCCCATAATTTTCCGGTTTCTTCAAAGACTTTTTCCACTAAACGCTTATATTTTTCAGCGATGCGAAGTGCTTCCTTACGATAGCCGTAACGCAAAAGCCCATGCACAATAACATATTGCAGGCAAGCCCATCCGTTCGGGTAGTCCCATTGCAGACCGTATAAATCCTCTCTTTTTTCACAGCAAGCCACACCGAACTCTGCTTCGATTTTAGATAATAATTCTACCGTGCGTTCAGCCTCTTCTTTAGTGCATACACCTGAAAATAACGGATAAAACTGTGCGGCCGATATAATATCAGCTTGTTTTCCTGTTTCAAAATTATAATCACAGAAAGCCCCCGATTTATCGTCCCATAAAAGCTTTGTCATCATCTCTCGTCTGCTATTTGCTTTTTCATTCCACATTGCCTCGCATCCGTTTTTAAGCTCGGCAGAAAAAAACGCCATATCACTTTCCATACCAAACAGCAAAGAATTCAGATCCACCCAAGCATAATTATAACAGTCAAGCCCCATACGGCTGTTGCAATCCCAACCGCTTTCCGCAAAGGAATACATAGCCTTACCGTAACACTCTGCAATGCTTTCATCATCAGGCTTTTCGATATTGAAGCGATTGCATAAAAGTCCGCAAAAGCTCATCAGCTCCTCACGGTTAAAGCTTCCGTAATATCGGTTAAGTCCGCAGGGCGTCTGACGTTCATTTTCCCAGAATTTATACTCTTTTTCAAGAGCCTTGTAACATTCATCAAGCCACCTGATATCTCCCGTCTGCTCGTAAATGCAGCGAACCATTTGTGAAAGGAAAGGCGGTTGTGAACGGGAAAGATAATAAGTGCGGTTTCCGTTAGGAACAAATCCGAATTTATTTATCAGATAACACATATTATCCACATTATTTTTTGCCTGTGACAAACGTCCCGATTTTATCAGACCTACATTTGTGAAATAAACATCCCAATAATACATTTCCTGAAATTTCCCTTCTATACAGGGCACAGTATAGGGATGCGGCAAGCCTATTAATGTATCATCATCCTCTGTAAATAAACGGGTTGTATTATCCCAATTATTCTCGATATATTCCTTTACATTCATAAATTCATCCTCCGCAAATAATTGTTTGTCGGGTTGATTATATATTCAGAAAATCCTTTCTGTAATTGACACCGAAGAACTCCGCAAGCTCCACCATTTCTTCATCTTTGATGGTGTTCACTCTCGGCAGATGTGCTGTGAGCATATAAATCTCTGCTGCCTTTTCAACGGTTTCAATGAGTCCGAAGGTTTCATCCATAGTTTTACCTGCACCGTAAATTCCGTGCATACCCCACACGACAAGACGGAATTCTTCCATTTTCTTTGCCGTTGCCTCACCGATTTCGTTTGTACCGCAAAGCATCCAGGGAAGTACGCCTACACCGTCAGGAAAAACTACAATACATTCGGTACACATTTCCCAAAGGGTATGAGTGAATTTCTTTTCGTCGAGCTCGTGAACATAGTTCATGGCAAGTGTGTGTGTCGGATGGGAGTGCATAACCACTCTGTTCTGAGGGTCAACCTTAAGTCTTGCCATATGGCTCATAAGATGTGCGGGAAGCTCACTTGTAAACTTACCTCCGTCTTTATATCCCCAAAGAAGCTCGGCTGTTGTTCCGTCCTTTGCTATACGGATAATGCCGAGGTTGGTTTCGGGATCGGACTCAACATTTTTGAAATACTTACCCGTACCCGTAACGATGAAAATTTTGCCGATAAGGTCGGTTGCATCAAAGCCTGTGGGAATTGTACGGATGACCTTGTTAAGGTCAAGATATTCCTTAACTTCGTCTTCCTCGAGCATATAGCTGATGTTGCCGCCGTTTCTTTCGTCCCAGCCGAGACGGTACATATTGGCGGTGGTCTTTTTCATTTCCTCCACAAATGGAGCCGTCATAATATCTTTCATACTCTTTTTACCAATACTTCCTGTTCATATTTTTTTACTTCTGCGAGATAATCTTTTGGAGTGTTTTCTCTTTCGAGATACTCGTTCCATATATCACCGAAGGGTGCAGTTTTCATTTCCTCCTGAAGATACATAATCTCCGTGAAGCTGCTTTCATTCTGTAACTGCTTCAGCTTTTCATCCGGCTGTAAAAGTGCAAAGAGCAGTGCCTTCTGCACACTTCTTACACCTGTTACCCAAGCGGAGATACGGTTGATTGATGCATCGAAATAGTCTGTAGCTATAAATACTCTGTCAATCGCATCGTTTCTCACGATTTCCTTTGCAATCTCTTTTGTTTCATCGTCAAAAATTACTACGTGATCACTGTCCCAACGGACTGCTCTTGTAACGTGAAGGGCAATCTTTTCGTTAAAGAGCAGAAGTGATGAAATCTTGTCGCTTACCATTTCCGTAGGATGATAATGACCGTTATCCATAAGAGGCGTGATACCCTTGTAATCGGAATAGGAAAGGCAAAATTCAGCTGAGCCTACGGTGTAGCTTTCAAGACCGATACCGAATACCTTTGATTCAAGAGTAACATATACCTTACTCTTGTCGTAGGGAGTATCAAGAATCTCATCAAGACTCTTTTTAAATCTTGCTCTGGGTGAAAGTCTGTCAGCGGGGATGTCCTTATATCCGTCGGGAATCCATATATTCATAACACAGGGAATGCCTGTTTCCTCGGCAAAGTATTCTGCAATTTTAAGGCAGGCTTTTCCGTGATTCACCCAATATGTACGCACCACCTCATCGGGGGAAGAAAGGGTAAGATTATCCCTAACCATAGGATGCGAGAAGAATGTGGGGTTAAAGTCGATACCCATATTTCTTTTTTTGGCAAAGTCCACCCATTTTTTAAAGTGCTTGGGCTCAATTTTATCTCTGCCCACTGCTTCGCCTTCTTCAAAAACAGCATAAGAAGCGTGAAGGTTTAATTTCTTTTTGCCGGGCATAAGTGAAAACGCCTTGTCATAGTCTGCCATAAGCTCCTCGGGAGTGCATGCCTTGCCCGGGTAGTTACCCGTGGTCTGAATACCGCCGGAAAGAGCCTCCTTGCTGTCAAATCCGATAACATCGTCACCCTGCCAGCAATGAACGGAAACACATACATTTTTAAGTGCTTCAAGTGTTTTTTCTGTATCAATTCCGTATCGTGCATATATTTCTTTTGCTTCACTGTATCTGCTCATCAGTTTACCTCCTTAACATCAAAGGTTGATTTTATTATCTCTCTTGCCTGTGCGAGAGTTATTTTTTTGTCACTCATAATCTGTGAAAGAATGTTGCCCGTTGCCGTTGCCTCCATAAGACCCGTATAAACCTTTTTACCCGTATATTCCGCAGTCAGCTTACCCAGATATTTATCCTTACTGCCGCCACCGACAATGTGTATTGCCTTGATTTCCTTGCCGCTGATGTCTTCAATTTCTTCGGTTGCTTTTTTGTAAGACTCGGCAATGGAATGGTAAATACTTGAAAGAACATCAGCAAGCATCAAATCAGGCTTGCCGAGATAATTTCTTACCGCCTCAATCATGTTTTCGGGAGCAAGAAATGCATTGTCGTTGGGATCAATCTTTTCGGTGAAGGTGCTTGTCTTTGCAAGGCTCATCATTTCATCATAAGTAAGCTCTTTGTTTATGTTTCTGCGGATATTCTGAAACAGCCACATACCCATAATATTTTTAAGAAAGCGGAAACGGTATTCGATTCCGCCCTCGTTGGTAAAGTTAGCTTCAAAAGCCTTTTCACTGAGTACGGGGACAGGATTCTCTGTGCCGATAAGACTCCACGTACCCGAAGAAATATATACACTTTCACCGTCAACGGGACAAGCCGCAACGGCAGAAGCCGTATCGTGAGAAGGACAGAGAATGACCGTACTGTCAAAGCCGACTTCATTTTTAACCCGCTCTGTGAAGCTACCCACAACTGTACCCGGAAGTGAGAGAGAGCAAAAAATTTCATACGGTATGCCGAGAGTATCGAGTATTTCTTTATCCCACTGCTTATTTTCAGCATTAACGAGGTTAGTAGTGGTTGCATTTGTGTATTCGTTTCGAATTTCACCCGTAAGCTTGAAAGAAAGATATTCAGGCATCATCATAAAATGCTTTGCATTACTCAGCTTTCCGCTTTTCTTGTCGCAGTAAAGCTGATAGATTGTATTGAAGCTTTGCTTCTGTATGCCCGTTCGTGAATAAAGCTCAGCCTGAGAGATTATGTTATTTGCCTCTTTTACCGCTTCGGTTGTTCTGCCGTCACGGTAGGACACAGCGGGGAGAATTTCCTTTTTGTTCTCGTCAAGAAGCACATAATCTACGCCCCATGTATCAATGGCGATTGTTTTCGGGATTTTTCCGATTTCCCTGCACTTTTTTATACCTGCTTTCACCCGGGCAAAAAGGCTATCTATATCCCATATGAGAGTACCGTTTTCATTTTTTATGTTGTTGTCAAATCGGTAGATTTCTTCAAGGCTCAGTTTGCCTTTTTCAACATATCCGAGAATATGTCTGCCTGAGGATGCTCCGATGTCAATAGCTAAATAATAAGTGTTCATCCGTCTGTTCCCCTTAATCTTGATACAAAAATACTCCTCACAATAATTCATTATAATAATATCACTAAGTATCTGTGTTTTAAAGGTCCTTATTTGCTTAAAAAAGTATCCTTATTTGTATTGATTTTCACACCGTAAAAATGTATAATCTCACAGAGGTGATTATATGATAAACCGTGAAATTCTGAAAGAGCTTATTCCCGTAACCGATGAAGAGCAGGCAATACTCGACGGCAGAAGCACAGTAGACAGCAGTATTTATACAGAAAATGACGATAATATTATTTCTTCGGGAAAGCTTCTCAAGGACGGAAAGCTCATTACAATCAGAACCCACACAAGATTCATTCACTTTCCCGAGCACACCCACAATTTTGTTGAGGTGGTTTATATGTGCACAGGCAAGACTACGCATATCATAAACGGTAAAACCATTGACCTTTCAGAAGGAGAGCTTCTTTTCCTCGGCCAGAATGCAAAGCAGGAAATTCTACCTGCATCAGGCAATGATATAGCCGTAAATTTTATCATTCTTCCTCAGTTTTTCCACAAAACACTTGAAATGTTAGGTGCCGAAGAGACGCCTTTAAAAAAGTTCCTTATTGAGTCGCTTTTCAAAGAAGAAAACCCGGGTTATCTGCACTTTAAGGTTTCCGATGTTCTCCCCGTGCAGAATCTTATTGAAAATCTTTTGTGGACACTTACAAGCAATGCATCCAACAAAAGAAATATCAACCAGACGACTATGGGACTTCTTTTTATGCAGCTGCTCAATCATACGGACAAGCTTACTTATCAGTCAAAAGAAGAAGCAGCTATACTTCAGATTTTCAAATACATAGAAGAAAACTACAAAAACAGCAGCCTTACCGAGGCGGCAAAGCTGCTGCATTATGATTTTTATTGGCTCAGCCACGAAATAAAAAATCAGACGGGCAAGACATACACCGAGCTTTTGCAGGATAAAAGACTGTCTCAGGCAGCATATCTGTTAAAAAACACAAAAATAGGAGTTGACGAGATTTCAAAGGCTGTGGGCTATGAAAACAAAAGCTATTTCCACAGGATATTCGCAAGGCAGTTCGGTATGAGCCCGAAGAAATATAGGGATATTGAATAGCAATAAAAAAAGACCTGTTTTTCAGAAATCAGATTTCTTTAAAACAGGTCTTATGTATTAGTTTTTATTCAGTTTTGCACATTGCACCAGTTCAAATCCGAGCGCTCTTGAAAAATAGCGATTTTGGTTCATTGGGAACACAACCCCAAAAATTGACTAAAAAAAGCTGAAAACCCTTGATAAATCAAGGGTTTTCGAGCTTTGGTTCACTTTTGGGTGAACATCATGGGAGTACTTCCCAAAAGTGAACCACAATCAATTACGCTCTGTTACTCT
>JAZSPL010000007.1:0-20269 GCA_045537435.1 Acutalibacteraceae bacterium | reverse complement strand
ACAGTTGATGCTGAAATCGCAGGTGAATTCGGCAGAATCATGGCTTGGGCTGATGAGTTCAGAACACTTAAGGTTCGTACAAACGCTGATACACCTGCAGACGCTAAGAAGGCTCGCGAGCTCGGCGCTGAAGGTATCGGTCTTTGCCGTACAGAGCATATGTTCTTCGAAGCTGACAGAATCGCAGCATTCCGTGAAATGATCTGCGCTGACACAGTTGAAGAAAGAGAAGCTGCTCTTGATAAGATTCTTCCTTATCAGCAGGGCGACTTCGAAGCACTCTACGAAGCACTTGAGGGCAACCCGGTTACAATCCGTTTCCTTGACCCGCCGCTTCACGAGTTCGTTCCCACAGAAGATGCTGACATCGCAGCTCTTGCAGCAGCTCAGGGCAAGACAGTTGAGGACATCAAGGCTCTCATCTCAGGTCTTCACGAGTTCAACCCGATGATGGGTCACCGTGGATGCCGTCTTGCAGTAACTTATCCGGAAATCGCTGCAATGCAGACAAAGGCTGTTATCCGTGCAGCTATCAACGTTCAGAAGGCACACGCTGACTGGAATGTTGTTCCCGAAATCATGATTCCGCTTGTTGGCGAAGTTAAGGAACTTAAGTTCGTTAAGAAGGTTGTTGTTGAGACAGCTGATGCTGAAATCGCAGCAGCAGGCGTAGAGCTTAAGTACGAAGTTGGTACAATGATCGAAATCCCGAGAGCATGTCTCACAGCTGATGAGATCGCTAAGGAAGCTGACTTCTTCTGCTTCGGTACAAACGACCTTACACAGATGGCATTCGGCTTCAGCCGTGACGACGCTGGTAAGTTCCTTTCAGCTTACTATGATACAAAGATCTTTGAGAACGATCCGTTCGCAAAGCTTGACCAGACAGGCGTTGGCGCTCTTATGGAGATGGCAGTTGCTAAGGGTAAGGCAAGCGGTAAGGATCTTCACTACGGTATCTGTGGTGAGCACGGCGGCGACCCGACATCAGTTGAATTCTGCCACAAGATTGGCCTCAACTATGTTTCATGTTCACCGTTCCGCGTTCCTGTTGCTCGTCTTGCAGCAGCTCAGGCAGCTATCGCTGAAATGAAATAAGTTGAACTCTTGAGTTCATAAATAAACAATCAACTCCCCGTATTCGAAAGAATATGGGGAGTTTTTGTATACGCAACTTGCAATTTTTTCTGTTGTAGTATATTATAATTGTAAAGATACTTTATGTGTTAGGAGTGGTATCGTGAAGAATAAACAAATCAAACTACTTGCAATATCATTCGCGATTGTCTTAGTTGTAAATATTTTGATTTTATTTGTAGTAAATGCTCTCCAAATATCGTATTGGGAAAATGCGCCTGAAGAAGAAACCATCTATAATATGGTTTCCGTTGAAAATGAGAAAGAGATAGAGTATTTGTATAAAGACACAAATTTTCGCATCGAAGATGACGATATAGAACATATTGAAGACGTCTTTAAAAATAATTCTGCTGTCAAACTTTCAAAAAACGATAGTTACAAAATGCTATTTATTTTAAATAAGGAATCGTTTGCTTTATATTTTGCTATTCCTGATAAGTATAATGTAGAAGGAGCAATGAAAAACATCGAAAAGCCAATTTCTCAGCTATGGGTTTATTTGTATGATAATTCAGTTTATATTGTAAGGTCTACAGATGAACGCCAAACTGATAGTAGCAAAAGAGAATTTGCTGTTTATAAGGCGAAGGATAATTCTGAATTATACGATACGCTGAATCCGTATATTGATGAAAGCGGCAATGGTATTTTTTATTGCACAATCCCGGATTGGCTGAATAGCGCAAGAAAACGAGGTTCGGTATACTTGTCGCTTGTAGCCTGGGAATTTTATTTAGTTTATTGGTTTTTTAAGAAAATAAAGCAAAAAGCTGACAACGATTATGAATAATTGAGCGTAATAAGTTAACTTTCACTACCGTTTGTTCGTAGTTGTACAAGCAGCAATCGCTGAGATGAAATAAGATTTGAAAATCTTGTAGGGGTCGACGTCCTCGACGACCCGTAAAAACAAACAATTGATCCCCTTGGAGAAATCCAGGGGGATTTTTGTATTGAATGTTGCAAACGCATATGATACAATGAACCACATAAACAAAATTTAAGAAAAACTCAATTTATGGTTAAGTGACAGAAATTTTTCGGGTGATTTTATGGTTTTTTTATTGGTTGTAATATATATTGCTTTTATTGGTCTCGGGGTTCCGGATTCTCTCATCGGCTCTGCCTGGCCTGCAATACATACAGAAATGGACATACCCGTTGAAGCGGTAAGTATTATCACATTTATTATTTCAGGATGCACAGTGCTGTCGAGTATGTTCAGCTCGGGAATTCTCAACAAATTCGGAACAGCTAAGGTTACTGCTTTCAGTACGGCAATGACTGCGGCGGCTTTGTTGGGATTCTCTGTTGCTCCGTCTTTTTGGTTTATGATACCGTTGGCGGTTATCCTCGGGCTTGGCGCCGGTGCGATTGATTCCGGACTTAATAATTATGTAGCACTTCACTTTAAAGCAAGTCACATGAACTTTCTGCATTGTTTTTACGGCGTGGGAGTAAGCCTCAGCCCTTATCTTATGTCACAGGCATTAAGCAATATCGGATGGCGAGGCGGTTATCGCTATGTTTTTTATGTACAGGCAATTATCACTTTGCTGTTGATTGTGTCCCTTCCCCTTTGGAAAAAGACCGTTTCAGCCGAACTGGAAGAAGAGGAAACCAGTGTAAACCTCACTCTTTTGCAGATGGCAAAAAAGGCAGAAATTCGGTTGGTATGGATCATTATGCTTGCGACAAATGCAATTGAATATGCCTGCGGAGTCTGGGGAAGTACATATCTTGTGGCTGAAAAAGGATTTGATGCAAAGCACGGTGCACTTGCTTTGACGGTATATTATGTCGGAATGTCTTTAGGACGTTTTGTTTCCGGTTTGCTTTCAGGAAAAATCAGCACATGGAAACGTATCGGTATTGGTGCTGCGATTCTTGCACCTGCCATTGTAATTATGCTCCTTCCCCTGCCGGGTGCAGCTACTGTTGTCGGTTTGTTCCTTGTAGGTTTGGGTAACGGATCTATCTACCCGAATATGATACACCTGACACCGCACAACTTCGGCAAAGAAGTATCACAATCAATTATGGGTTCACAGATTGCATTTGCTTACATTGGTGTTATGCTCGCACCTCCTATGGTCAGCCTTATAAGCGGATTGTTCGGCATAGGGGTATATCCTGTTCTTCTTACCGTACTTTATGTAATAATGGTTATCACCCTTAAATTCTTTATAAATCGGTTAAAGAAACAGAAAAGATACAATACAACTGTCTGAAGCTGCAAAGGATTTTCGTGTAATGAAAAACAATAATCAATTCGATATAAACAAATTTATCTCTCCTGATGTTTCCTATGCCCCCGTATATATCTGGGTGTGGAATGACATCTGTACTAAGGATATTATAGATACTCAGCTTGCTGAAATGCATAATCTTGGCATACGGGCATTTTATATTCTCCCTGAGCCGAAGGAATTCCGACCTGACAGTATGCCGACCAATCTTTCGCCCGACTATCTTTCCGCGGAATACTTCGAGCTTTGTGCATATGCCGTCCAAAAAGGAAAAGAACTCGGTATGATTTGCTGGATATACGACGAAGGCGGATGGCCTTCGGGCGGTGCGTGCGGAAAGGTTTTGAAAGACCACCCTGAATACGCCCGACAGGTATTGGAAACTTATGACCGATCTTTTTCCGCGGGAGATATGTACAAAAAAACAATGCCCGAAGTTCTTGCGGCGTTTTTAAATGATAAAGAATTTATTGAAGAGGGTTACATATTTTCTGAGGATACTGTTGTAACTGAATATTTTTACGAAAAAACAATCTGCGGAAATACAGATTATCCCGATTTGCTCAATAAAGATGCAACGGAATATTTCATTGAAATTACACACAAAAAATATGCTTCAGCAATGAAAGACTTGCTTGGCGAAACCGTTAAAGCCGTATTTACAGACGAACCGAAAGCTCCTTCCCGAGCTTTCAATAAAGGTTTAGCTGAAAAATATGAATCTTTGTACGGAGAGTCAATTTTACCGTATCTTCCGCTGATTGCACAAAGAGTAACAGCAACACAGGAAAACATTCACATATTGTACCGCTGGTACGATTTATGCAGCCGTATGTTCTGCGAGAATTTTCTTCTCCCCTGCAAAGAATGGGCAAACTCTCACGGTATGGCTTTTACGGGACATCTGGATAAAGACCACTCCCCTCTCGGTTGCATAGATGGCGGCGGAAACTTTAATCTGATGCGTGCTCTCAGATACTTTGATATTCCCGGTGTAGATGTTATATGGCGTCAGCTCTATCCTGAAAATAGAACAACAGATAAGAATGATATGAACGGTTACAACGGATTTTTCCCGAGATATGCTTCATCTGCCGCCGCACAAAACGGCACTAAGCTTGCAATGAGTGAAATCCTTGGAGTAGCAGGAGCAGCAGTTAGTTACGATATAATGCGTTATACCGTCGGATATCAGGCTGTACGCGGTATAAACATCTTCAATCTGTTCAATTTTCCTCTCGGACGCAAGGGTCAGCTTCTTGCGCAGGAGCTGCCGGTTTTTACAGAAAATCAACCATATTATCAATTCCTCGGTCAGTTCAACCGTTATGTTGAGCGATTGTCATATGTATCCACTCTCGGAAAACGTATCTGCGAAACGGGACTTTACTATCCTGTTCACGATTTTCAGGGAGGTCTGAATGCAGATGCTATGTCGGATTCATTTGATACGCTTGGCAGAAAGCTTGAAGATATGATGGTAGATTTTGATATCGTTGACGATGATGTTATACAAGCCTCCCGTGGAGTAAACGACGGATGTATATGTATCGGCAACGCGGTGTATCGTCATATCATTATTCCTGAAAATGCTTATATTCCGCAAGAAACTCAAAAGATGCTGAATCTTTTTGTTAAAGGCGGTGGCAGAATTTCACATACGCTTTCCGATTTAGCACCGACAATTCACGTTGACGGTACGGGTTTGCGTGCAATGCACACAAAAGCAGAAAATGGAGAATTGTTTTTTCTGTTTCGCGAAAAAGGTGAAAAAGGCGATTACCGTGTTCATTTGCCTTCGTCAAGTGGTTATCTGCTTGACCTGGCAAACGGTACACTGCACTGTTTTGAAAATGAAAAAGGTATTCTTGAGCTTTCTCTTGCCGTAGGTGAAACGGCTGTGATATTGCTGACGGACGAAACGCTGAATGCAGAAAACCAAAAAGAATTTAAAAATATTTTCAACATTTCAAACGGATTTCTTTTCCGCAAAGAGCACGAGCTCTACTGCAACGAAGACGGATTTAAAACTATAAAGCATTTTGACAACTCCGTTCCAATTAACCTGGGAGATTGGAAATATCTTATCGGCAATTCATACTCCGGAAGCGGTGTTTATGAAACAACATTTACACTCCCGGGTGAAAAAGCAGGAAAAGAAGGAATAATAGCTCTTGGAGATGTGCATTTCACGGCTCAGGTATATCTCAACGGCAAGCCTTTAGGAACAGCGTTGATGCCCCCGTACAGATTCAAAATACCTGTCGGTGTGCTTGATAAAAATAATGAACTGAAAATAGTTGTGACTAATACATCAGCGAATTGGTACGCTCACACCGATTATTTTGACAAATGGAGTATAAAAGAATTATCTCCGTATTTCGAGACAGAACTGAACTATGCAAAAGATTTTGTGTCAGGTGGACTGTACGGTCCTGTTGTGCTGTATACGGAATAATCCTGCATTCACCCACAGTTCAGATATCTGTCGCTGAAATGAAATAAATTAATTTCACAAACAAAAGATCGATCCCCTCGGAGAAATCCGAGGGGATTAATTATTTTATATTTAGTTTTCATATTTTTCAGTAAACTCTTTTGAACGTTTCAGTGCTTCTTCGTTGCTTATTAAATCAACGTGTTCCAACTTTTCATTTAGTGTGAAATAGCCTCGTAAAAGTGGGTCGATTTTCTGATATTCATTTTGGGCTGTTTCAAGAGTTGTTTCAAAACAATCATATTCATATTTCTCAACAAGATACGGTAAACCTGCAACAGATAAAATATGTTCATAATCTATATAATCGTGATTCTTCTCTAATTGTTCCTTAACTTTTTTCATTATGGGATAAAGCTCTTCTTCGGTAGCAAAAGAAGCATATCCCCTTATATAAAATATTTTCAGCCACAAACGACGACATCTTTTTAAGGCATCAAAATAAAACTGTTTTAAATTACAATTCAACGCAGTTTTATTGAGTAGCAATATTTTTAAGTGTTCAAATCTTATTTCACACCAATGTTTTTTGGACGTTGCTTTATCACATAAAAAGTCAACCAGTTCTTGATTAAGCTCATAATCATACAACTCTTTCAACAGCTTTTTATATTCAGGATGTAATGAGCAATCTGAACATTTAGAAAACCAATACTCTAATTTTTCAATCATTACGACATCTCCAAAAATTAGTTTATATTATTGTATCATAAACAAAATCAGAAAGCAAATGAGTGTTTTGAATTCCTTCATTTCAGCAACCGATCCCCTCAGAAGAAATCCGAGGGGATTTTTATATTGTAGTAAAGAATTATATGTGATATAATAAGGCTAAACATAAAATTCAATTTTTTGATGACAGGAGGAACAAAAATGCAAGCCATTGCTAAATTCTTGTTTACAATCATTACCACAATTTCTGTTTTCTTTTCAAACCTGCTTTTTCCTGCAACAATTTATCCTGAAAGTGAAAATTTCGATTTCACTTTTCTTGAATATCCCGAAGAAGCAATTATCACCCTTGAAGAAGCAGGACTTACTGAAGAGGAGCTTGTCGGCAGAGCCGCAGCTACCCTCCCCGAATATGTCCAGTCCGGTGGATACGATGATATAAACGGTATTACAATTTCACCTTATTATACTGCAGAAATCAGCGGTACCGAAATACCCGTTTATGCATCGGTTGTTTTCATCCGTGTTGATGACACGGGCACATTGCACTCTTTTTCTGAAATTTATGTTGATGCGGATTCTGAGTTTTCGTTCAACATTGAGATAACGGGTGCTGATGTTGAGCTTAAAAACGCTGTTGTTCTCCCCGAATCTCACGGTGTTGAGGCTCGTTGCAAAAACAATACCGTAACAGCATCAATTAATAAAACAGGAGTTTATACATTCCTTTTTAATAATGCAAATCAATATTACGGCTACACTCTTATGGTCCGCGAAAAGGTTGATGAGGATGCGGAAATTGCCGCATACATAGAAGAATACGGAGAGGATAATGTCTGGGTTATTGATAAAGGCGTGTATCAATATGACTATGTCAACCTTGTAGGCTACAATAATCTTGTGATTTATCTTCGTGAAGGCGCATATGTTATGGCAAATCATCTCTTTGACATTGACTGTGCGGAGGATGAAAACAAATATCTTGAACCAAGCGCGCCCTTTGACAATGCTTTCGGTCTTACGAGATATCCTTTCCTGAATTTTTACAACTGCAACAATATCACCCTGACAGGCAGAGGTGTTATCGATATGACCCGTCTTGACAGAAGAGAGCGTCGCGGTGTTGTTTTCACAAGCTGCAACAATGTCAATGTCAGCGATATTAAAATCATAAACTCTCCCGAATGGTCATTTATCTCCTACTGCTGCACTGATGTCGATATTGATCAGGTAGACATTATCGGTAATCGCGGTAACTGTGACGGCTTTGCAATATGCAACAGCCACGACGTAACGGTAAATAACTGCTTTGCACGAGTTGCAGACGACACCTTTGAGGTAAAGGCCCTCGGCGGCACAATGGACAGTAAAAACATTACTTTCTCAAACTGCATCGCATGGGGCGGTTACGCAAGATGCTTCGGCATTACCGGTGAGGTAAACAAAAAGATTTCCGATGTTACCTTCCGCGACTGTGCTGTTGTTTACCGTGACGGAATCTGGGATAACGACAGAATCGGTTCTCTTGTAGTTGTTGCTGAACAGACTGAAGGAAGTATTGACGGTATCCTCTTTGAAAACATTGAAATTTTCCGCGATGAGGGCAGACCTATTCTTGTAAAGATCTATGATGAAGAAGCAGAGAATTTTGAAATTAGAAATGTTGTTTTCAGAAATATTTCTTACACATCGTATATGAAGCCTAAAATAGCCGGTACCGACAGCAAAACAAACACAGTACAGGTACAACTCGACAACATTACAATTTGCGGTGTGCATCACATATTCCCGAAAACAATGTTCAAAATAGGCAGATATTGCGAAGTAGACCAAAGCTACAAATAAAAAATTGCGGGGCTGTAAAAACTTTCGTTTTTTCAGCCCCTTTTTATATTCTGTAATCCTTTATTTAATCTCAACTCTGAAAAGTCTTGCTCCGTGAGGGTTAACCCTTGCAGAAAAACCGCCGTCGGTTACGGTGTATTCTTCGTGCTTCCACATATCGTGAACGCTGTATTTAACACCGCCGATTGAAATATCGGTAATATCAAAGCTGACTTCTCTTTCTTCGTCATCCGTGTTGAAGAGAGCAACATACTTGCAGTTTTCACCGTTTGATGTCCAGATAATTTCACCTTTACCGTCTGTTTCTTCACGCTTGAACTGCCTTGCACCGCTTGAGGTTTTAAGCATATCAATAAGTTCTCTGTTCTGCAGAAGTGAAAGTGTGAATTCATCGTTTTCGCGCATTTCGCCACCCATCATAAGCGGTGAACGGAAAATTCCCCAGAGTGTCATCATCGTTATCTGCTCATCGTGAGTGAAGCGTGTGTAACGGTTTCTGTATTCGGGAAGCTCTTCCGTAATCTGAATTCTGCCGAGTGGAAGCATATCGCAATCAGGCCATGCACCCGGCTGAACATACTCCTGCCATGCATAACAGCGTTCAAACATTGCGTGGAGCTTGCTCCATTCGTCCCAGAAATCCCCCGTCATTCGCCACATATTTGCGTGAGCAGCAAGATGCTCGTGCTCCCATACGGGTGCAGGACCCGGAGAAAGACTGAGAACCATATCTCTGCCGCATTTATCAATAGCTTTTCTGAGCATTTCGATTTCTTTTCTTGCTGAATACGGGTTGTGCGGGAATATCTCTGTATTTGCAATATCATCACACTTGATGTAATCCACACCCCAGGAAGCATAAAGCTCGAATATCGAATCGTAGTATTCCTGTGCGCCTTTTTGATCAGTATTCAGACCGTACATATCGGGATTCCATGCACAAATGGATGACGGGTGTGCAATATCTCTTGCTGTAACACCTTCACACTTAATTTTCGTGTTCTGATGCGCCGCCTGGCGCGGAATACCTCTCATTATATGAATGCCGAATTTAAGTCCGAGTGAATGTATGTAATCTGCGATTGGCTTGAAGCCTTTTCCGCCTGCAGAAGAAGGAAAACGCTCAACCGACGGAATAAGACGTGAATATTCATCCATACAAAGCGGAGCAAAGTAATGATAATAGAAGCTGTTCGCAGTAGGCTCAGACCACTGGATGTCACAGACAACATATTCCCAACCGTAGTCCTTAAGGTGTTCTGCCATATAGTCTGCGTTGGCAAGAAGCTGTTCTTCATTTACAGCGGCACCGTAGCAGTCCCAGCTGTTCCATCCCATAGGAGGAGTAAGTGCTAATCTTTTATGCATATAATCTACCTCTTTATAAGTTCATATTTATTACGGTTATTGTACCACTTGCTAAAATTAAAAACAAGGTTATTTTATAACGGTTCTTTCATAATTTAAAAATTTTCATACTTTAAGCTCTGTGAACTTAGCAAGTGATAAAATCGGAAGCGGTGGAAATTTCCCGTTTATACTACAAATACGACCGAACAGTTTAAATCTGTTGAAACCGGTTTTGATGTGAACTATAATAAGCGCGAAAGGAGATGATAGATTGAAATGCGAAATAATAATCGATGCTGAAGGCGAAGAAAAAATCGTTATCTACGCTAAAAAAGAAAGTCGCTTCACAGAAGAAATCAAGTGCATTGCAGAACAGTATTCAACTGAACTTTTGGGCTACAAAGACAGTGAAATCATCAAACTTAATCCGTTTGATATTTATTATATCAGTGTTATTTCGGGTAAAGTTCATGCTGTTTGCGAAAAGGAAAAGTATCTTCTCAAAGAGAGGCTTTATTCGGTTGAAGAAAAGCTTCCTGAAAGTTTTGTTAAAATCAATCAATCCTGTCTTGCGAACATCAATAAGGCAGAAAGATTTGACACATCCGTTTCAGGAACGCTGAAAATAAGATTTAAAAACGGCGATACGGAATATGTGTCGCGCAGGCAACTCAGAACCATTAAAGAAAGGATAGGTATTTAATATGAACAGATATCTTAAATCATTTTTACATCGAGGTCTGATTTTTGCAGGATTCGGTCCGATTATACTCGGCATAATTTATGCCGTTCTGCAGAAAACCGTTCCTGGTTTTTCACTCAACGGAGTGCAGATTCTTATAGCAATAGTATCCGTCTATTTTCTCGCTTTCATTCAGGCAGGTGCTTCCGTTTTTAATCAGATTGAAAGCTTCAGCACCCCAAAATCTCTCTTCTGTCATCTTTCCGTTTTGTATATCGCATATACTGCCTGTTACCTTATAAACAATTGGATTCCGTTCGATCCTAAGTTTTTGATTACTTTTACGGCAATTTTCCTGATTGTCTATTTCGCTGTTTGGATTACGGTTTTCATTTCAATAAAAATCACAAGCAAAAAACTGAACGCAAAACTGAAAAGCTGAAAGAAACACCGCTGAATTTTCAGCGGTGTTTTTGCTGTATTAATCTTTTTAATTAAAACTTTTAACCCAATTCAACAACGATCCGTGATGCGTATTTTCACGAACGGTACCCAACATGTACTCCGTTACGGGGCCGTTTTTTCTCATTTTTTCAAGAATCGCCTCCTGGAGCTCTTCAACGGACATTTCTTCATACGGTTTGTTAAGGTCAATTGCTTTTTGAGGTATCGTTTCTTCCGTTTTTTCTTCCTTTTCGGCTTGTTTTTCTTCGGTAACCTTTTCAGGTTCACAGATTTCGACCTTTTCCACGTTATTTACAGGTTTTGGAATCGGTTCTGCTTCAAAAGCTTTTATCAGAGTAACGCTTTCGTCCTCTGACTCTGCAGGAAGCCAGATTTCGCCGTAATTTGCAGGCACTCGAACCCTAATCTGCCCTGCATTTGCGCATACCCTCTCCCCTGTCAGAGCACCGACATATTCTGAAGAATTTCCGCAAGGAAGATTCATCTCAACAGCATTGTCACTGTTATTTACCGTTACGATTACAGACTTGCCGTTAAAGGTTCTTTCATAAGCAAAATGAGTTGTCTGAAGCTGCAGCTCTTTATAATCACCGTAACAAAGAGCAGGTGTATTACCTCTGATTCTGCCGAGAGCTGCGATAAGTTCTGTACAAGGATTTTTGTCAATTACATCTTTATAATCGTCAAAATTCAGCGCAGGACGCAAAGAATCATCTGAGCCGCGTTCTTTTTTGCCCTCTATGCCGAATTCCGAGCCGTAATAAATTGAAGGAATACCCGGCAAAGTATAAAGCATTATGTGAACAGGCGCAAAATGAGCCTTATTCAGGAGTTTTGTATAAATACGTTCGACATCGTGATTATCAACGAAGGTATAAAGTTTAAGTCTGTCTCCTACCATATCGCTGACATATTTGATTGTATGGGCTACCTCAAAGTAGTTATGGTCGTTATGTGCCGAGTAGAGTGCCTTATGAAGCATATAATTCGTTACGGAATGAAGAGTTCCGTCGTTCGCCCAGCGAGAATAATTACCGTGAATAACTTCACCCATAAGCCAGAAATCAGGTTTCACTTCGTTCGCTGTACGTCGAAGAGCTTTCATATATTCAAAATCCATAACGTCAGCCGCATCAAGGCGGATTCCGTCAACGTCAAACTCTTTCACCCAGAATCTGATAACATCACAGATGTAATCCCTTACAACGGGATTATGTTGATTAAGCTTTGCAAGAAGGTCGTAACCGCCCCAGTTTTCATAGGAAAAACCGTCATTAAAAGAATTGTTACCCCAAAAATCAACATTACAATACCAATCTTTATACTGTGAGTTTTCTCTGTTCCGTCTGATATCCTGAAACGCAAAAAAATCACGTCCGGTGTGATTGAAAACACCGTCAAAAATCACCCTGACTCCTTGTCTGTGGCATTCTGATACAAAGCGCTTAAGATCTTCATTCGTACCAAGTCTGCTGTCTGATTTTTTATAATCCGTTGTCTCGTAGCCGTGTCCTACGGACTCAAAAAGCGGTCCGATATAAATTGCATTGCATCCGATTTCTTTGATGTGAGAAATCCATGGCAGAAGCGTATTAAGCCTGTGAACAGGCTCGCTGTAAGAATTAAGCTTCGGTGCTCCCGTCATTCCTAACGGATAAATATGATAAAATACTGCCTCGTCATGCCATGCCATATTCCCGACCTCCTGATTTTGTTAGACTATGATTATATCATACGCTCGGGGTAATTTTCAATAATACATAATTGTAAAATAAAGGAACCTTTATTGCAAAAACGAAATAATTGCATTATAATCATCTTGTTGAAGGTGGTGTTTTTATGCAGAAAAAACCTAATATATTATTCATCGTAACCGATGACCAACGTTGGGATACGATTCACGCACTCGGAAACGAGGAAATAATTACTCCCAATCTTGATAAACTCGTACAACGAGGCACGTCCTTCGTCCGTGCGCATATTGCAGGCGGAACCTGCGGCGCAGTATGTATGCCGAGCCGTGCGATGGTTCTTTCGGGTCGCAATCCGTTCCACCTTGAAGAATTGGGCGGGAATATCCCTTCCGAGCACAAAACCCTCGCAGAAACCTTCAAAAACAACGGATACGAAACTATCGGTCTCGGCAAATGGCATAATGGTTGCCCTGCCTATGCACGCAGTTTTACTCAGGGTGCAAAAATCTTTTTCGGCGGTATGTGGGATCACTGGAACGTACCCACCTGCCGATATGACCCGACTGGCAAGTATGATAATGTAATTAATTTTGTTGTAGATTTTTATAATGACAATCATCCACAGTCTCAGCACTGTGACGAATTTGACCCCGGTAAGCATTCAAGCACTTTGCTGACCGATGCAGCTATCAATCTGCTTCAGGAAAACGTCGGCAAAGAAAAGCCTTTCTTTATGTACCTTGCATACCTTGCTCCGCACGACCCGAGGACAATGCCCGACGAATTCAGACAGATGTACGACGCAGAAAAAATCACTCTGCCACCGAACTTTCGGGAGATTATTGACACGAATTATCCTCTTATGGTGCATCGCGACGAGCATCTGGCTTCATATCCGAGAGAGAAAAATGAAATAAAACGTCATATCGCAGAATACTTTGCGATGATAACTCATCTTGACTATGAAATCGGAAGATTGCTTGATACACTTCACCAATCAGGCGAAGAAGAGAATACTATTATTGTATTTACGGGAGATAACGGTCTTGCCGTTGGACAGCACGGTTGGCTCGGTAAAGAGGATATTTACGAGCACGGAGTGCGTATTCCGCTTATTCTTGCAGGACCGGGAATTGCGCAGAATGTGAAGAATGATGCTTACGTTTACCTTTACGATATCTTCCCTACTCTATGCGAAAAAGTCGGCATAGATATCCCTGATTCCGTAGACGGCAAAAGCTTTGCACATCTTCTTGACGGTCAGCACGGTGACAGTTTCCGTGATGAGTTGTATCTTATTTTTGACCAATTCGTCCGTGGAATTAAAGATAACGAATTCAAGCTCATCGAATACCGCAACGGTGACAGCGAAGAAGACAAGTGGACTTTTCTTTATAACATAAAAAATGACCCTTGGGAAACAGAAAATCTTGCAGAACACGAGGAATACCAAAACAAAGTATCCGAAATGAGAGAAAAAATGCTTCGTCACCGTGACGAATGGGAAGAGCAATCTCATCCGTGGGGAACAGACTTCTGGCCAAGGTTCTGAAATATTGCAATTTGTTTGTAATCAGTATATAATAAAGCCATACAGTAAAAGGAGTGTATTCTATGTTTTTTGAAAGAGTAGTTGCATTTTTCACAGCACTTATATCTTTATTCGCAGGTTTGTTCGGTGTGAGTGAAAAATACATTGATAAGGCTGAAAATTTCAGGGTAACAACATACATCCGCGGAGATTATGTCCAGAGTCCCGACAGCCTTTATCCTGAAGATTTCGACATTGTTACAGACGTTATCCTTTTTGAGTGTGCTTCTTTTGACAATGAGGGTAATGTTATACTGCGAAAAGAAATACTCGAAACTGCACTTGCAAATATCCGCAATGCAATCGGTGAAAAAGACGTTAACATCACGTTGAACCTTCTCGGACCGTCAGGTCATACCGATTCCGATGTGTGGGAAGACCAGATGGAAGCTCAGAGTGACGAGCATAACAAAGCATTCACAAGCGGTGTACTTGAAGACAATATTATCGAAGTGCTCGACAAGTACAGTTTTGACGGTGTGCATTTTGACTACGAATATCCGCTTTCCTTAAAAGCATGGAAATATTACAATAACTTCCTTGTTTCTCTTAATAAAAAGCTCGGCGACTACACCCTCGGTGTTGCATGCAACGACTGGAACATCAAGTTTTCAACAAAAGCTCTTGCCGCTGTCGATACTCTCGAAATTATGCTCTACGATATGAACGACGAAAACGGCAGACATTCAACATATGAAGATATGGTCAATATGGTAAAAAAGGTCGGATTCTACGGCATACCTCTTGAAAAAGTGAATATCGGTCTCCCCTTCTATTCACGACCGACAGACATGTCAGGATACTGGTACGGTTATAACGGCTGTTACGGACAAATCGATGAAAACGGCTGGTATCACTGTAATGACACAGGAAAAGATTTCTGGTTCAACACGCCCGATGTTATTGCACAGAAAACTGATTTCGCCATTAAAAACGGTTACGGCGGAGTTATGATATGGCATTATAACTGTGACCTCCCGTCAACTCACGAAGATTCACTTTTAAGAGCAATCGGTGAAACCGTTGAAGCAAATTACTGATATAAAGACTAAACCTCCTTGCAAGGAAGCAAGGAGGTTAATTTTTTGCATATTTGAATTAATATCTGTTAGCTACGACGAAGATCATTCTTTCCTGGATTGTCGGACCGCCGTGACCTGTGCCGAATCCGCCGTGGTCAGATGTGATGATGATAAGCCAGTCCTCTGTTTCAAATGTATCTCTGTTCTTGATTGTACGGATTGTATCGTACGCAAAATTCTCACAATGGCTGAATCCTAATTTGTAATACGGATTGTTGATTGAAAAACCGAGGTTGTGACCGTTGCTGTCTGTATTTTCATAAATCGCGAGTGTGAAATCAGGGCAATCGTCCTTTTTAAGCTCCTTTGCAACCTTAATCATACTGCCTTCGTTACCTGATGTCTTGTTGAAAGCAACATTAAGATCATTATCTTCACAATATTTCTTTTCGTTGATGTATGTAGAATCATCCTTTGAGAAATGTCCGCCCCATTTTGTGATGAATGATGCAGAATCGATTGTGCCGTTTTCAACAAGCTCGGTCATAAGAGTTTTGTATTCAAGTGATTTCGGCTGACCGTTACCGTAAACGCCGTTATCCTCTGCCCATACACCCGTAAGCAATGAACACCATCCGGGTGCAGTTGATGTATCCTGAGTGTTTTCACCGTCGGGATAGTTAACACCGCCACAGTATGCAAGGTTGAAGGATGCTCCGTCATCAAGGAGAGTATTAATACCGCTGTACTTATCTTTAACAAGAGTAAGTGCATCAGCGCGGCATCCGTCATAACCGATAACGATTGCTTTTTTCTCTGTCTTTCCTGCAGGCAACTCAGAAGTAAGATGGTCAACTATCATATCATAAATCTCTGTCTGCGGAATTGCTGTTTCGATTGTGTTTTCAAAGGCGATGCTTTCAATCGCTGCCAGGTAAGCTTCTTCGGTATCCTGTGCATCATTGCTGTAATAACCGAAAAGAGCCGGAATAAGCATAAGAACGCTCATAAGTTTTGCTAAGAAATTCATAACTATACACTCCTTTTTAAGTCTATACCGTAATGATAACACGTAATAATTCTTTCCGTCAATAAAATAATTTTTAAATCGAAGAACTTTTTGCACATAATAATACCGGGATGTGATATAAATGCAATCAATATGGTTTAAAAATATCAATAAACCTGAATTTGACAGTCTTGACGGAAACTGTGAAACAGATGTTCTTATCATCGGCGGAGGTCTTGCAGGTATTCTTTGTGCGTATATATTAGAACAAAACGGAGTTGACTATCTTCTTATTGAAGCAGACAAAATCTGCTGCGGAGTAACCGCGGATACAACAGCAAAAATCACTGCTCAACACGGATTGATATATGACAAAATCATCAGCAAATACGGTTTGGAATGTGCCCGCGAGTACTATAATCTTAACAGTAACGCGATAAAAGTCTACCGCGACCTGTGCGAAAAATTTGGCTGTAACTTTGAAACAAAAAGTGCATATGTCTATTCACTTGACGAAAACAGTGATATAGAAAATGAAATTGAGGCATACCGTGCAATCGGTATACCTTTTGAAACGGTGACACAAACTCCTTTGCCTCTTGATATTTATAAAGCAATCCGATTGGATAACCAGGGACAAATTAATCCGTTGGAGCTTCTGTTCAGGATTTCAGAAAATCTCAATATTAAAGAAAACACAAAGTTAATTAACTTCAGCAATAATCTTGCAGAAACTAACCGCGGAAAAATAAAATACAAGCGTGCGGTTTTTACAACCCACTTCCCTATTCTTAACAAGCACGGATTGTTTTCTCTTAAGATGTATCAGCACCGTTCTTATGTTATCGCATTACAGGGTGCACAGGATGTTGACGGAATGTATGTCGATGAAAGCGGAAAAGGGTTATCCTTCCGCAACTACGGCGACCTGCTTCTGCTCGGTGGCGGCAGCCACAGAACGGGCAAAAAAGGCGGAAACTATTCTGAACTAATCAGCTTTGCAAAGTCGCATTATCCCGATGCAACGATCAAAACTCAATACGCAACCCAGGACTGTATGACCCTCGACTCTATGCCTTACATCGGTCAATATTCCAAAAACACACCTGAACTTTTTGTTGCAACAGGCTTTAACAAGTGGGGATTCACATCTGCAATGGTGGCTGCCGAAATGCTTTGTGATATGCTCACAAACGGTAAAAATATTGATAAAGACAATAATATTTTTTCTCCGTCAAGGAGTATTTTTCACCCTCAGCTTGCTGTTAATATTTTCGAAACCGCCGTAAACTTTATTACACCGACGGTTCCGCGATGTCCTCACCTCGGATGCGCGCTTAAATACAATAAGGCTGAACATTCCTGGGACTGTCCGTGTCACGGTTCAAGATTTACGGAAGACGGAAAGCTTATCAATAACCCTGCAACAGATGACAAACAGTTCTGAAAAATTTGTAAATTTTAAGTGACAAGTGTAAACGTATATGATATAATCTCTCACGATATTTAATCGGAGGGAAAAAACCTTGTTAAAGAAATCTGCAGAACTTTCCAAAAAAGATATTTTCATATACTTTCTTATGGCGGTAACTGGAATCCTTATCACGGTTACGGGAATTTATTACAAGCAGAGCTTTCTTCGTATTCTGCCGCTTTATAATTCACTTATAATCGGAATGCTTCAGTCAAGGGTGAACCGCTACAGCAATCTTTTCGGTAGTATAAACTCAATACTTTATGCCGCAGTTTATATGTATTACGGTCTGCTCGCTTCAGCTTTACAAGCCATACTTTTTTCTTTCCCGATGCAGCTTATCACCTTTATTCGCTGGAATAAAAACAAATGGGAAAAATCAACTGTGTTACGCAAACTGACTTGGAAACAAAGAGCTTTGTTGCTGGTCGGCTATCTTGCTGCACTTCTAGTTATGTGGAAGGTGCTTCCGCTGTTCGGTGCAAAGAACGTTTTCCTTGACAGTGCCACTAATATACTTGGAGTATTCATACTGTTTATGACAATGTTTGCTTTTGTAGAATACACATTCTGTATGATTATTAACGGCATAATCGGTATTATCCTTTACATTCCTATGCTTGGCGAAACCCCGGATATATTACCTTTCCTTATTTTCTCGGTTTACTCTTTTATATGCATTATTTTCGCTTTCTTTGAGGCGCGAAAGCTTTATAAAAAGCAGAACGAAATTAAATCTCTGTCGTAACGGCAGAGATTTTGTTGTATACAAATATTTTTTATGATATAATGATTTAAATACAGTATTTTCGGAGGTAATATTATGAACGGAATGACAAGACGTGAAAGACAGGTTACAGACATAAATGAAATTATAAAAATTCTCGACAATTCAAAGGTGCTTCATCTCGGACTCGTTGACGGAGATGAGCCTTATGTTGTGCCTATGAATTACGGATATACATACGAAAATGAAAAGCTTACAATCTGGCTTCACGGCGCAAGAAAGGGCAGAAAGATTGACGTTATAAGAGCTAATCCGAAAGTTTTCTTTGAAATGGAATACGGCATTACTCCGTTTGAAGGCGACGTTGCCTGCAAATACGGAATCACTTACTCTTCGCTTATGGGCAGAGGTGTTGCACACATCATTGAGGATATCGAAGAGAAAAAGGCTGCCCTTACCTTCCTTATGAAAACGCAGACAGGTAAGGATTTTCAGTTTGATGACAGAATGGCAGAGGTCGTCGGCATTATCCGCATTGACGTTGTTGAATTTACGGCAAAGTGCCGTCCGTTACCCAAGGAACTGAGATAAGGGTGTGTGTTTATGATCAAGAAAAAAAGTGTTAAAAAAGCTTTAAAAGCTGTATTGTGTGTTTTCCTTGCAATTGTGCTTTTGCTTGTCGGCTACCTTGCATATCTTCTTCTGAGTTATTCAAGAATTGACGATAATCAGGAAATTGAACCGATAAAATCGGGTTTAAGCGAAGAAATAAAGCTTGGCGAAAGCTACACTGCTGTTATCCAGAATCTCGGCTTCGGTGCATATACTCAGGACTTCACTTTCTTTATGGACGGTGGTACGGAATCTTGGGCAGCGAGTGAAGAAAGCGTTAAAAACTGCATAAACAATGCCGCTTACGAAGCAGAGAAACATAATCCCGACTTCATACTTTTTCAGGAAGTTGATTTTGATTCAACGAGAAGCTATCACATAAATCAAAGAGAAATGCTTGAAAAGCGTTTTTCTTCCTACAGCAGTGCGTTTGCAGTGAATTATCATTCATCCTTCCTCTTCTACCCATTCACTCAGCCTCACGGTTCTTCAAACAGCGGTATACTTACCTTAAGTAAATATAACATTACTTCTACGCTACGAAGAAGTCTGCCGATTTCGGACAGCTTCAGCAAATTCCTTGACCTTGACCGCTGTTATTCAATTTCAAGAGTACCCGTTGAAAACGGCAAGGAGCTCGTTATTTTCAACGTGCATCTTTCGGCATACGGCGGAAGTGACGAAATCAGATCCGCACAGATGAATATGCTTTTTGAAGACATGAAAAAAGAATTTGAAAAAGGTAATTACTGCGTTTGCGGCGGTGACTTCAACCACGATTTCACAGGCGATTCAACGCAGAAGCTCAACGGCGGAGCAGAAGTGGATTTCGGATGGGCACAGCCGTTCCCGATGGATCTTCTTCCCGACTGCATTGAAAGATGCGACGGATACACCGAGCTTGTACCGACCTGCCGTAACTGCGACATTCCGTACAAGGCAGGCAATTTCACGATTATTGTCGACGGATTCCTTGTAACAAAGAATATCGAGGTTTCAAGCGTCAAAAATATCAGCACAGAGTTTGTTTATTCCGACCACAACCCCGTTGTGTTGGAGTTCAGTTTGAAATAAAACTTTTCACAAATTCGGGTTTGTAGAACAAATTTAAAATTAACATCGTAGGGGCGACCATCGGTCGTCCGCGGAAATTCTGCTTAATTTAACGGACGCGCAATGCGCGCCCCTACGAACACGATTCAGGCAACTGCGTAGGGGACGACGTCCTCGACGTCCCGTT
>JAZSPL010000042.1:0-30584 GCA_045537435.1 Acutalibacteraceae bacterium | reverse complement strand
GAACGGGCTCGAACCGTCGACCTCTAGCGTGACAGGCTAGCGTTCTAACCAACTGAACTACCGGGCCGTGTGGTGGGAACAACAGGGCTCGAACCTGTGACCCTCTGCTTGTAAGGCAGATGCTCTCCCAGCTGAGCTATGCTCCCACGGACTCGTCATTTTCTCTTACTGTCTCTCAACAGCTTAATAACTATACTACAAGAAAAATCGTTTGTCAATAGTTTTATGTAAATTTTTCTTATTATTTTTCAGCTTTTTTGATGAGCTCTGTTATGTCACTTCCGCTGAAAGTATACTTCTTATCGCAGAACTGACAGGACACTTCTGTTTTTTCTTCAAGCTCAAGCTCTTTGAGTGTTTTGATGCCTGTTGAAATCAAAGCACCCTCAACTCTTTCCTTTGAACAGTTGCACTTATAAACGGGATGTGATTCGTCAAGCACATCAAGCTCAAATTCGGAAAGAACTCTGTGACAGATTTCTTCGGGTGTCATACCGTCACAAAGCATCTGCGTAACTGAGGGGATGCCCGTAATACATCTTTCAACAGCGTCGATTGTGTCATCAAAAGCGGTCGGAAGAAGCTGAATGATGAAACCGCCTGCCTTCTTGATTGAAAGGTCAGGGTTAACAAGTACGCCGAGAGCGCAGACGGACGGAAGCTGTTCGCTTGTTGCATAGTAGCTTGTGATGTCCTCCGCAATTTCGCCCGTGTAAATAGGTGTCTGACCAATGTAAGGTTCTTTGAGGTTGAGGTCTTTGATAACCGTAAGGAAACCGTCTGTACCGATTGCTCCCGCAACGTCGAGCTTACCCTTTGAATTAAGCGGAATTTCAACAACGGGATTGGTTACATAACCCCTTGCATTACCCCATGAATCGGAAACAGCCAAAACCGTACCGGCAGGACCGCCGCCGTTGATACGGAGTGTAACGGAATCGTTTTCACCCTTGAGCATACTTCCCATAAGGCTTGATGCTGTAAGAAGTCTGCCGAGTGCGGCGGAAGTTACGGCAGAGGTCTTGTGAATCTGCTGTGCTTTTTCAACCATATCTGTAGTTTCGGCAGCCATCATAACAAGTGTGCCGTCAACTGAAATACATCTTACAAGTTTATCCATTTCTTAGTCCTCCGCTTTTCCGTTATACCTTGCAACAAAAACTGCACGCTGTGTAGTGTCGCAAAGCTTATTGAAAGTCATTTCATCATAAATATCAATTATTTCAAATTCAGCATCGCTGAGCCATTTTTTGTAATCTTCAAGAGGGCAGGCGATTTCCCTGAAACTTTCGCTTTCTCTGAAATATGCGCCGTCGTCATATTCGAAAATGTCAAGGCTGATTTCAACGCTGTCGTCGTCACTGAGCTGATTCTGCCACACGCAGTAAACGTCGTCGCAATCATAAACAAAAGTGTTGTTGCCGAGAATTTCACGATGCTTATATATTGTATTCACATCGAAAATAAATATACCGCCGTGGTTCATAAAAAGTCCGACCTTAGCGATTGTTTCGGAGATATCTTCAGGTGTTTCAAGATGATTGAGGCTGTCGAGAGTGCAGACTGCCGCATCAATTGTTCCGAAAAGGTCAAGCTCTGTCATATCCTGACATAAGAACAGCATCGGAAGCTCGTTCTCGTACTTCTTTTCCTGTGCCTGCGTAAGCATCATCGGACTTGAATCAATGCCTATCATATCGTAGCCGTGCTTTGCAAGCTCAACCGTCAGACTGCCTGTACCGCAAGCGAGGTCAAGCACGATAGACCCTTCGTTTATGCCGTTACGTGTAAGAAGCGTGCGGATAAACTCTGCACGCTTTGAATATTCAATATTTCCCGTAAGTCTGTCATAGACTTCGGCAAATGCATTATACTCACTCATTTTTTTCTTCTATCCTCTGGAAAAGAACTTCATAGCCGTTGCTGCCGTACTGAAGTGAACGGTTAACTCGGCTGATTGTTGCTGTGCTTGCACCTGTCTGAGCAACGATGTCGCTGTAAACGCACTTATCGCGAAGCATCTTTGCAACCTTGATTCGCTGTGAAATGGATTTAAGCTCTGTCACGGTGCAAAGGTCGTCAAAAAAGTCAGCACATTCTTCGTAAGAGCGCAACTCAAGAATTGCTTTAAAGAGAAGGTCAATGTTTTCATCGTTAAGGTTTCTTTTCATAACAACATCTCCGATAGAATTATTAATTGTATTTTAGCACATTAAATCAAAAAAGTAAAGTAGAAAAACGCACAATATCACAGATACCGTGCGTTTTAGCTAAAAGTAAGCTCTATTCGAAATTAAATGTGCTGCTATGACTCGTGTCTGCAGATAATGTTGAGGGGTTGTAAGCACTTGCAAAAAAATCAGTACCGATTGAATGAGTCAGAATAAATTCTGTGTCGGACTTTACGAAGTCCCTTTTCGTTGGAAAAAAGGTATATGTCCGGCAAAGGACGGCTTAAGAAGAGAACAGGAGCTTCCGTGACAGAATACGCACCGCATTTTCCAAACTGTAAAACACTACCCACATCAAGACCGGACAGCGACACTTTTCTTACAAAGACATCTGCTGTTGTGCATAGACTGCCACAAAGTGACCAGTCAAGGGTTTCCTTGTGCATAGGATTCAGAATTTTTAAAGGAGGTATCTGCATCGACATTGTCTGACCGTAATACTTTAAATGATGAATACCGCCGTCACAGATTGCATAATTAATCCCGTGAATTTTTTTTACATCCTCGACTTTTGTGTAGTACGTACCACAGGATGAAGCCATATATCGACCCATTTCGATTCCGAGAGGATGTTTTTTAGCAAACGTGAGAAGCTCAACAGCAACTTCCGCAAGAAGCTGGTTGTCGATATCGTCTGCGTCATCAGCAAAATAGTTACAAGCAAGTCCCGGACCGTATTCAACAAGCTCAGGCTTGAATTCTGATGTTTCTTCAAGCTCTGTGAGCAAAGAATCCAATTTTTCAAGTTCTTTTTTGATAAAGGCAACTTTGATTTTCTGTGTGCCTGTATAATAGTGAATACCGATAATCTCAACGTTTTTGTAACAATCTCTTTGGTTGATGAAAGTTTTAAGTTCTTCTTCATCCATTCCGAACTGATTACCGCAAGACAAGCGAATGATAATTTTTACTTTTTTGCAGTGTTTTGCCGCACAATTGTTTATCAATCGCAGATGTTTTTCACTTTCTGCGGTGAAAATGCCGACGTTGTCGTTCATCGCACGTTCAACATCATCTTCAGTTTTATTTACACCCGAAAAAATTATCGTTTCAAGGTTAATCCCGGATTCCTCACAGATTGTAAGCTCGCCAGGGCTACACACCTCAACGTGACTAATTTCCTTAGGTATACTTTTTAGAAGAAAAGGATTTGCTTTTATCGAATAGCAAAGAGGGATATTTGGAAGAACCTGTGCAATTAACTTGATCTGTGAAGAAAAAACATCCTCATCAAAGATGTATGACGGAGTGGAAAGGTTCTTCGGCAGAGTTGATTCTTTCATTATAATTCACCGTTCTGAATTTTTTCGATAAGAGCTAACATTCCTTCAATAGAATTGAAGTTTTCGGGAATGAGATGTTCAACGCCAATCATAACATCAAAAGCGTCAACAAATTCGCTAACAAGTGACACAACATCAAGTGAAGCCAGGATGCCGTTGTCAATAAGAGCTTTTTCGTTTTCAAAGTCAACATCAGGACGAATTTCCTCGAGGATTTCTAAAAGTTTTTCTTTCATAAGCTATTCTCCTTATTTTATAAAAGTTTTAATTGTTTGCATATCAATTTTGCCATTGGCAAGGCGTGGCATTTCCTCAAGATTTACTATCTTTCTTGGTATCATAAATTGCGGAAGCATGTTTCTTGCTTTGACTGATATTTCTTTGGCGGTTGTTTTTCCTGTGTAAAACAAAACAATATTTTCTTTTTCAGTGTCGTAGAGTGTTATACACTCGATAACGTTCTCGAATTGCTTTATTGCCTGATCAATTTCATCAAGCTCGACACGATGACCGAGGTGTTTAATCTGACGGTCTTTTCTTCCGTGAAATTCAAGCATACCCTGATCGTTGTATTTGCCGAGATCTCCGGTTTTATAAATCAATTCCCTATAATTGTTGTTTAACGGATTCTGAACAAATGATTTTTGTGTTAATTCGGGATTGTTATAGTAACCCAGTGCGAGAGCTGGTCCGCTGACGCAGATTTCACCAATTTCTCCCTTTGATGTTTCTGTGTTATCTTCGTTTAACAGAATAATAGAGTAATTCTTGTATGGCACACCTATTGGCAATACATCATTTTCTTCCACAAGATTTTCGATAATGTAATAGGTGCAGGAAGCGGTTGCTTCCGTTGGTCCGTACTGATTAACAAATTTAGCGTCGGGAAGATTCTGTTGCCAGATTTTAAGACAACTGCAAGGCATAACCGAACCTGAAAAGCATACTTTCTTAAGATACTCCGGCTTGGATTTTTTGAAAATACCCATTGATGTCGGCATAGTAAGAGCGGAAACGCTCCAGCCAATGGCGGTAATTTTCTTTTCGTTAAGCACATCAAAAAGCTTTACCGGCAATGCAAAATGTTGTTTTGGGATTATAAACATAGATGCACCGCACTTAAGAGGAAGATAAATATCACGAATAGCTGCAATATAATCCAAAGGGGATTGATTTCCCAAAATGTCATCCGAAGTGATACCCATAACTTCATCGTAGGCATCAATATAGCATATAAGGGATTCTTGTGATGTGATTACTCCTTTCGGAACGCCTGATGAACCTGAAGTGAAAATAATATATAAAGGATCAGTAATTTTTACGGATTTTCTGATACTGCTTAGCAAATTATGATCAGTTTTGGTGTTGATAATATCTTCGAAAACGATAACTTTAGAATTACTGTTCAGTTCGCTGACACGTTGAAAATTCTCACGGTCGACAAGTATGATTCGAGGATTCAACAAATTGAGAATGTTGCGTATTCTAAAATCTGGAGCGGTACTGTCAATGGGTGCATAATAGCAGCCGGCATAAACAATTCCGAGATACATTACCGGAGTGAATATAGTTCTTGACGAAAAAACAGCAACAGGATTACAGGGTGGGATTTCTTTGGCGAGAAAAGAACCTACAGCTTGGGCAGAATTCTTTACCTGCGAAAAAGAAATACAACGTTCAGTATCTTCGTAAGCGATTTTATCGGGATAAGATTCAACAGATGACTCGAGCCATTCTAAAACATTGTTGTTCAAAAAAATACCTCCGATGTATATATTTATTCTATCATAGCACAAGTAGACAGATTTCTCAATTGCTTTTTTAAAAAAATAAACCAATAGTTATTGAAAAAAACAGCATGTTTTGTTATACTTAAACTGATGTAGCGTGCGAGGAGGGTAAGTATGACGATAACATCAGTAAGTTTCGTTTTGTTTTTTGTGGTTTTGTCTATGTGTTACTTTTGTTTTCATAAAAAAGCACAATGGCCCATCCTTTTGCTTTTCAGCTATATTTTTTATTTTTTCGTCGGCGAACAGTTGCCGATATACATTATGGCAACAACAGCGGTAACTTATTTTGCTACAGTTTTTATGTGCAGAATAAAAAAAAATACGGATTTGGTTATTTCTGCGAACGGTGACATCTCAAAAGAAGAGAAAAAGGAACTTCGTAAAAAAACAGATAAAAAAAGGAAAATCGTTCTGGTTACTGCGCTCTTCATCAATATCGGTTTGCTTTCAGTTTTCAAATACACCGGAATATTGTTAGAAGGAATTGCTAATGTTTCAGGATCTTTTGGTATAAAAATAGGCCCTGAAAATTTTGATCTGATTTTGCCGTTAGGTGTTTCTTTTTATACTTTTCAATCTGTAGGGTATATGATCGATGTGTACAGAAAAAAAGTGGAGGCTGAAAAAAATTTCTTTAAGGTTGCTCTATTTGTTTCGTATTTTCCTCAGATTATTCAAGGCCCGATAGGTAGATTTGATGCTCTTGCACCGCAGCTCTTTGCTCAGCATAAGTTTTCTTTTGTTGAATTTAAAAAGGGTGTAATGCTGATTTTATGGGGAATGCTGAAAAAACTGGTTATTGCAGATAATCTGTCTCCACTTACTCATGAAATGACGGTTAATTATTCTTCTTATGAAGGTATGCAGATTTTAATCGGTATAACATTGTTTGGAATTCAGCTTTATGCTGACTTTTCGGGTTATATGGACATAGTTTCGGGATTTTCAGATGTACTTGGAATTAAAATAGCCGAAAACTTTAAAAGACCGTATCTGTCAAAAAATGTTACTGAGTTTTGGCGTAGATGGCACATGTCGCTTTGCTTCTGGTTCAGGGATTATGTTTTTTATTCGATTTTCATGTCCAAAAGAATGATGAACCTTGCTAAAAAGTTAAGAACAAAAGGATATAAGACTGCGGCTAAAAATATACCCACATATATAGCTATGATAGTAGTCTGGTTTTTAACAGGTTTGTGGCACAATTTAAACGGTCCGCAAATTTTTTGGGGACTTGCAAATGGTTTGATTATGATATGTGCAATTCAGTTTAAACCCGGTTACGAAAAAGTTGCAAGAATGCTCCACATAAGAAATGAATCTAATTTTTGGGATTTCATTAAGATTATCAGAACATATTTTATAATGACGTTGTTGAATTTTTTCAGTGAATTTCCAACATTGACTGATATTGTGGATTGTGTTAAATGTTTGTTTACCAGAATAATTCCGTCAACAATTTCCTTGTCGTATCTTTTGCCCAAAACGGTTGATATCGGAATAGTTGGAATTATAATGACTTTTGGTGCATGTATGTTGCTTTTGATGAACAGTATATATGAAGAAAAACACGGATCGGTTATAGAAAAAATCTGTTCTAAAAATTGGCTTTTACAGCTCATTACTTACATCGGTTTATTTTTTACAATAATTTTGTTTGGTGGTTTAACTGAAAATTCAGGCGGGTTTATGTATGCACAATTTTAATTGAAGGAGAGAGTTGAGTTTGAAAAAAAGAGTTACCAGATTCACAAAAATACTGTTATCGGTATTAATTGTTTTTGCAGTGAGTGGAATTCTGGATTTTGTACTTTCTCCCGTAACTTATGGCCATTGGATAGCATATGACAGAGAGAAATATGCAGGGAAAATTGATACAGTTATAGTAGGTGATTCTTACTATATGTATGCTATTCAACCCTCTTTGATAGATGAAGCGCTTGGCTGTTTTTCTTTTAATGAAAGCACTGCGTCTCAATCGATGCAAGAAAGCTATTATATTATCTGGGATTATATCGAAACAGAAAAGATAAAAACAGTTTACATAGGACTTGATCATTTGAATTTTTTAAACAGTACCGAGCATATAAATACTGTGGCAATGAGTATTTGTTGCGAAAGGTTGAAAAGTCCAAAAGTGAAATGGAATTTTTTAAGAAATTTTACAACTCTTGATAATATCGTTGACTTGATTTTACCAGCCAAGAGTTATCGCAACAACTTTTTAAGTGTTCATCAAAACATTCAAGAAAAAATGTCGTATGAGTACAGAAATTGCTTGCCACTCGAACGAAATGGTTTTGTTTATTATGATAAAGGATATATATATACGAATAGAGTGGAGAAAGCTGTTATAGATTCTTTTGATATGAATGAAATGACTATGGTGCAGGTTAGTTGGCTTGAAAAGATTATTCAGCTGTGCAGGGAACATGAAGTGATAGTGAATCTTTTTCAGTCGCCGACACAGCATGTAAAAAAGAATTCTATAAAGAATTATGAGATGTACCGCAATACGATACAGGACCTTGCGGATAAGTACAGTTGCAAGTATTATGACTTTAATTTTTATTATGAAAGAGAAAGTCTTGATGACAGTGTGTGTTTTCGTGATGCTGTACATTTGAACGACAAGGGTAGCAAGATTTTTATGGAATGGTTTTGCAAGGTTTTTTCGTATGAGGAAGACGTTAGCGATAATTTTTTTGATATTGTTTAGTTTACTTCTGATTAGCCAAATAGTAAGTGAGAGATGAGTCTTAACAAATGGTAGAACTTTGTAATATCTTAAAATAAATTAAAAGTGAGGTTAGGATATGGATAAGATTAAAGCTTCAGGCAAAATTCTCGTTGACGATAAGGGCAGGGAACGTATTTTCCACGGTGTGAATTTCTGTGACAAAAGCGACTATATTTTCGGCAAGCAGAAGGTTCAGGATCTCGACGAAGAGATGATCAAGAAAATCGCTGCAAACGGTGTCAATCTTATAAGGCTCGGTTTCACCTGGGCAAAGGTTGAGCCCGCACCCGGCGCATATAACGATGAGTATCTTGACAGACTTGCAGAAACTCTCGACCTTCTTGAAAAGTACAATATCTATGCTTTCCTTGATATGCATCAGGATTTGTATTCTTCAACCACAAATTCAGACGGTGCACCTGCATGGGCAGTTATTCTTGACGGTGTTCCCGTAAAGCCGATGAAGTTTGTATGGGCAGAGGGTTATTTCTGGGGCAAGGCATGCCATAAGGCTTTTGATAATTTCTGGGCTAACAGAAAGGTTAAGGGCAAAGGCCTGCAGGATTACTACGCAGACTGTTGGTCACATATCGTTGAAAGGCTCGGCGAAAAGCCTGCGGTTATCGGCTACGACGTTATGAACGAGCCGTTCCCGGGTTCACCCGGCGGTAAGGTTTTTAAGAGAATCGTTGCAGGTGCAGTGAAGACAATTCTCTTCGACCCCGAGGTTAAGCGTACAGACCTCATCAAAGAGCTGTTTGATAAAGAAGATCCGATCGGCAAGGTGCTTACTCACATTGATTATGCACCGTTCCACAGAGTAACAAAATCTTCCGAAGAGCTCATCAGAATTTTCGACACTAAAGTTTATGCGCCTTTCCTTGCAAAGGTTGCAACAAAAATCCGTGAGAAGAGCGATAAGATTGTTCTTATGGAAAATTGCTATTATTCAAATCTTGGTATTCCGTTCTGCGCACCTCCAATTAAGGTGAACGGCGAGCGTGACAATAACCAGGTTTTCGCACCGCACGCATACGACCTTATGGTTGACACTCCGGCATATAAATTTGCTCACAACGGCAGAGTTGCAGGAATATTCGGCGAGCACAGACGCAGTCAGGAAAGGCTTGACGTTCCTGTAATTGTAGGTGAGTGGGGCAGCTTCGGCGACGAAACTGACGATTGGCTTCCGCATATTCAGCATCTTTTCGAAGTTTTTGAAGGATATAAATGGAGCCATACATATTGGGCATACATCCCCGGATTCTTTGAAAACCGTCTTATGAAGGTGTTCCGCCGTCCGTTCCCGAAGGCTGTTTCGGGTAAGATTGACAGCTATCATTACGACCTTAAGGAAGAGATTTTTACACTCAGCTTCACTCAGGGCGAGGACGATTGCGGCGAAACGGTAATCGGCACTCCGTTCGAGGTTGAAAAGGTAACCGTTGACGGCAAGGAAAAGAAAGTTAAGGTCAAGAATAACGAATTCGTTATCAAAACAAAGCCCGGCAAGCACACTGTTGTGGTTGAGGTTGATGACTGATTAAACTGAACTTTGAACACACATTTTAATATGAAATGAAAAACGAGAGAAACTTGATTGATTTCAGGTTTCTCTCGTTTTTATTCCTTAATTCAACCCAAAACATTAAATCACACTTATAATCGTTCCTTTTGTTCGGATTGATTTTTTGATCTTTAAAGAGTATAATTGATTTAAAAATTCTATATGGTGATGTGTATGTTTGAACATTTGGAAATCCGGCAAACCGATATATTAAAACAAAACAAAAACAGTTGGAATGCATTAGCTGAAGATTTCTTCGGTGTTACTGCTTTGCCGGTTCTTGGTTGTTCAATTCCAACAGAGGATGAATTGCACCTTTTCCCTGACCTTAACGGTAAGGCTGTTTTTGAAATGGGTTGCGGAAGTGGTCATTCACTCAAATGGTGTGCCGAACAAGGAGCAAATGAACTTTTTGGTCTTGATATATCCGAAGAACAGCTTAAAGCCGCTAAGAAATTACTCGAGGAAAACGACTGTCCTGGCACTCTTTTTCATCAGCCAATGGAAGACAGCACAAACATTCCACAGAATTACTTTGATGTTGTGTATTCTATTTATGCTATCGGTTGGACTACTGACCTTGAGAAAACAATAAAGAACGCTGCATCATATCTGAAACAAGGTGGCACTTATATTTTCTCTTGGGACCATCCGCTTCTGCATTGTGTGGACTTGGAAAGCATTGCTATTTCGGGCGGTAACAGAACGGTTGCAACCGAAGAACGAATAGTTTTCAGTGGCAACTATCTTGAAGAAGATTATTATACATTTGAGAAATATGGCAATCCACTCACTTTGCAAAACCGCAAACTCTCAACATACATAAACACCCTTGCCGACGCAGGATTTGCTGTTGAAAGAGTTGTTGAAGAAACAAACGAAAAGGTTTTGGAAAAGTCAGCAGGTTTTAATTCGGGCTACTATGCCGATTTCAAAGCCAAACACTTTCCGTTGTCAATCGTAATTAAGGCGAGAAAACTTTGATTTTCGAGGTGTAAATATGTCTAAACTCGAACGAGTATGCAATGAGAATTTGTCGCATTACAACGAATATGAAAAAGCTTTTGAAACCGATTTAATACAATATCAATCAAGAATTTATCCGTCTGAAAATTCGGAAATTTTGTGTTGGTATCACATAAAAGCAGACGGAAAGTATATCGGTGCAATTTGGCTTGAGAAGAAAAACGATGAAGATTTCGCAGTTCTTGGTATTTTCATAGCTGATGAGTTTTACAGAAATAAAAGCATCGGCAAATCGGCAATTGAACAAATAATCAGAACCGATTTACAATATATGCACACAAATAAAATACTCCTTCGTGTCCGAGAAGGAAACAAAAGAGCAATCAGATGTTATAAATCGGTTGGGTTTGAAGAAAATCAAAGATATAAAAAAGGCAACATAAATGTTATTGAAATGATGTATGAGGCTTAATTATGAAAACTCTTATCTTGAACGGCTCTCCTCGTAAAAACGGAGATACTGTCAGCTTAATTAACAAACTAACCGAGCAACTGAATGGCGAATATAAGATAGTTGATTCCTATTATTCAGACATTTCTGCTTGTATTGATTGCAGATATTGTTGGAATAACGACAGTTGTTCAATCAACGATGAAATGGCAGAAATATATGATTATATTGAAGATTGCGACAATGTTGTAATCGTTTCACCAATATATTTTTCTCAACCTACCGGAAAGCTGCTCGATGTTTGTAGTAGATTTCAAACATATTTTGCTTCAAAGCATTTTCGTAATGAAGTACCTTTAGCCAGAGCAAAGAAAGGTGCAGTAATCCTTGTCGGTGGTGGCGATGGCAACCCACAAAAAGCTTATGAAACATTGTGCGGTATTTTGCACCATGTAAACACCACAGATATTTATAAATTAGCAGGTAGTTTCAATACAAATGAAGAGCCTGCTATTAAGAATAATGAAGCTATATGTGAGATTAAAAATATAGCAGTCTTTTTAAACGATTAACAAAAACCCCGTTGAGATTGCAGATTTCTGCCTTCCAAACGGGACTTTTTATTTTTGTTGATAGAATTTATGCTCTTACCGGCTCTCCGTATTCTCGTTTCATAGCTTCCATTGAAACTATCCACTGTTTACCGAACTTGCAAACATCAACACCGTTTACAAGCTTACCGTATGCAATCGCCTTGCGGAGTGTGCTTTCGTTCAGATTCCAAAGGAATGTGGCATCGCTGAAAGCCATAAGTCCGTCAAAGGGAGTAGCAATTTCTTCACCGTTTGCCCAAAGCTCATCGCAGGATATGTCAATATCATCATTCCATATAATGCCGTAACCGCCTTGGTCAACAATTACCGAACTGAAAAGCTCGGGTGAATCTTTAAGGGGTAAAAAGAAACCATACTTTTCAAAAAGAGGTGCAACATCATAAATCTTTGTTACGCCCTCGCAGAACTGTACGCTGAGCTTGTAATCAGGCAGAGCATTTACATTTTTAACCTTATGAAACATACAAAAACCTCCTTACTCAAGTGGAGAAAGAGTGATAAACTCCTGTGTTTCCCAAATCCTCAAAAGCTCATCCTTGTGTATAGTATTCCATTCAATAACCATTTCAAGTGCTTTCTTGGGCAATTCTCCTTCTAAAACAGTACCGTCGTTAATACAAATTGCAGCCATATGGTCACCGTAAATTGCATGAAAATGCGGCGGATTGTGTTCTGACTGCTGAAAATACATACGGATAACAATTCCGTAAAATCTAGATAATACAGGCATCGGATAATCGCTCCTTTCACTCATAGTATATCACGGTATCGTGATATTGTCAATAATATTATGATGTCAGACGAGATAAATATACATTGATAGTGGAAATACTATGTTCTGCGTAAACACTTCCATACGGCCTTGTTGTGAAAGTGTTGCGGATTTTTTATATTCAAAAACGAGCAAATCGAAGAAAAAACTTGAAAATCAAAGAAAAAATGAGCAAATTACACTATAGTTTCAAAAATCAAGCTGTCAAAAACTGTTTTGACCTTTTCTGACCTTTGACGGAAGGTCAAAGAAGGTCTATAATTATGACAGAAAGGTCAAAGAAAGTCAAAGTCAAAACGGAAGGAGTTGATGATATGAGTATGAGTAACGTCATCGCACAGATGATTCTTGAGATGATGCAGGAGGCAGGCGAAACCGAAATTCAGCGAAACGAGCTTGCGCAGACTCTCGGCTGTGTTCCCAGCCAGATAAATTACGTCATATCGTCACGGTTTACTCCCGAGCAGGGTTATATCGTAGAAAGCAGACGAGGAGGCGGCGGTTATATCCGCATCGCACGCATAAAATATGATAAGAATACGATGCTTATGCACGTCGTTAATACCGTCGGCAACAGCATTGATGAAGCAACCTGCAGAGCACATATCTATAATCTCAACTATCAGAATATAATATCAGCAGATGCTTCAAGGCTGATTCTCTCTGCCGTCAGTGACAAGTGCTACCGTGAGCTTGACCCTCAGGTGCGTGACCGAGTACGTGCGGCAATCTTTAAACAAATGCTATTAAACGTGAAAGGATGATTTTATATGTTGTGTCAGAATTGCGGAAAAAATGAAGCTACAACTCATATCAAGCGCGTTGTAAACGGTGAAACAGCAGAAACACATCTCTGCCTTTCCTGCGCGGAGCATCTCGGTTACGGTGATATGTTTTCAGGCTTCGGATTTAATTTAGACGGATTTTTCAGCGGATTGTTAGGTGAAAGTCTTTCTTTACCCGGTACGGAGAAAGAAGAAAAGTGTCCCAAGTGCGGTTACACCTTCTCCGACATCGCAAAAAGCGGCAAGTTAGGCTGTGCCGATTGCTACAGAAAGTTTTACGACAAGCTCCTGCCTTCGCTTCAGAGGATTCACGGCAAGATAAAGCATACGGGCAAGCAGGCTATGATTCCTGTTCAGGCGAACACAGAACCGAAAATCAATCCTGTTGCAAAGCTCAAAGAAGATTTACAGAAAGCGATTGAAGAGCAGAATTTTGAACAGGCAGCTGTTCTTCGTGACAGAATAAAAGAAATGGAGGCGGACAAGAATGAATAAGTGGTACGTTGAAAACGGCGAGCAAGGCGATATTGTTATCAGCACACGTGTCCGTCTTGCAAGAAACCTCGAGGACTATCCTTTTCCGTGCCGTCTTACGGTAAAGGGCAAGGAAAAAGTCTGCGAAGAGATTAAAAATGCAATTCTTTCCGATGACAAATGGGGATTCGGCTACACATGGATGAAGGATTTCACAAGAGCACAGTCGGTGTCTCTTGCGGAAAGACATCTCATAAGTCCCGAATTTGCATCTGACCGCGCAGGCAGAGCACTTCTTCTTACTGATGATGAGGCTGTAAGCATAATGCTTTGTGAGGAGGACCATATCCGTCTTCAGGTTATGATGGCAGGTCTTGCACTCAAAGAAGCATACAGCGTTGCGGATAAAATTGATAACATTATTTCATCAAAGCTCAACTACGCATACGATGACAGAATCGGTTATCTTACACAGTGCCCGACAAATCTTGGTACAGCTATGCGAGCCTCCGTAATGCTTCATCTTCCTGCGCTTACACGTTGCGGACAGATTGGAAAGCTTGCATCAACCGTTTCAAAGCTCGGTCTTGTTATCCGCGGAGCATACGGTGAGGGCAGCAGTCCGAAGGGTGATATCTATCAGCTCAGCAACCAGATAACTCTCGGTATTTCAGAAGAAGCTGCACTTAACAATCTTCAGTCAATCACACTTCAGCTTGTGGCTCAGGAAAGAGCTGCGGCAGAAAAACTTGTTGAAAATCCCATTGAGGAGGACAGAATCTTCCGCGCATGGGGCATACTCAAAAATGCAAGGGTACTCAGCGGTGACGAATTTATGGAGCTTTCGTCACTCATAAGAATGGGTATCTCTAATAAGTCTATCGACTTCGACATAGCAAAGCTCAATGAGCTGACAACAAGAGTTCAGCCTGCGACGATAAATGCCGCAGAAGGCAAGGAACTCACTTCACAGCAGAGGGACATTCTCCGTGCAAAGTGGGTCAGAGAAGCTCTTGAATAATTTTAAAGCTCCGTGAAAGCGGAGCTTTTATTTTTGGGTTCAGAACTGAACCTGAATCAGGGAGGAGATAATATGTACAAATTCACAGGTTTTACACAGAAGGCGAATTCAGCACTCAATTCTGCAATCGAGTTTGCAGAGAATCTCGGCCATACCTATATCGGCAGTGAGCATCTTTTGCTTGGTCTTATTGCAAGTGACGGAAGTGTGGCGCAGACTGCACTTGAAACACGAGGCGTAACATTCGATAAGATAGAAAATGTAATCAGGACGGAAATCGGTATAGGGATTCCGACGGTGCTTTCTCCGAACGATTTTACGCCGAGAAGCAAAAATATAATCGAAATTTCCGTTTCTCAGGCAAGGGCATCGGGACAGAATTATGTCGGCACAGAGCACCTTCTTATTGCAATAGTCAAGGATTCAACTTGTTACGCGATGACGATACTTGAAACACTTGGGGTTTCGGCAAGTGAGATGTCAGGAGACCTCAGCCGTTTTTCTTCTGGAGGACAGTCTTCGTCACAACAGAAAGGCGAAAGAAAATCAAAGGCAGACAGTAAAACACCAACTCTTGAGCAATACGGCAGGGATCTGACGGATATTGCCAAGCAGGGAAAGATTGACCCTGTCATAGGCAGGCAGAAAGAGATAGAACGTGTTATACAGATTTTAAGCAGACGTACAAAGAATAATCCGTGTCTTATCGGTGAACCCGGTGTCGGCAAAACAGCAATTGCAGAAGGACTTGCGCTCAAAATTTCGTCAGGCGAAGTACCCGAGCTTCTGAAAGATAAAAGAATAATTGCCCTTGACCTTACAAGTATGGTTGCAGGCACAAAGTACAGAGGCGACTTCGAAGAAAGAATCAAAGCGGCGATTGAGGAAGTTTCAAATTCGGGCGACGTGATTCTTTTCATCGACGAGGTGCATACTCTAATCGGTGCAGGTTCGGCAGAGGGTGCGGTCGATGCCGCGAACATCCTCAAACCTGCTCTTGCGAGGGGTGAAATGCAGGTAATCGGAGCGACGACACTTGAAGAATACAGAAAGAACATCGAAAAAGATTCAGCGCTTGAAAGACGTTTTCAGCCCGTAGTTGTCGGTGAGCCTAGCAGCGAAGAAGCTGTTGAAATCCTCAAAGGCTTGCGCGACAAGTATGAAGCACACCATAAAGTTAAAATCACAGACGAGGCAATTGAAGCGGCTGTTAAAATGTCCGTAAGATATATCGGTGACCGTTTCCTGCCCGATAAGGCGATTGACCTTATCGACGAGGCGGCTTCAAAGGTAAGACTCCGTGCGTATACTCCGCCCGAGGATGTCCGCGAGCTTGAAGATAAAATCAAACACATCGCAGAAGAAAAGCAGACGGCTGTCAACAGCCAGGATTTCGAAAAAGCGGCTTCGTTGCGCGATGAAGAAAAAGAAATGCAGACTCAGCTCGCAAAGCTTCAGGCTGAATGGCAGAAGAAGACAACGGAAACAAACGGCGAAGTCACTCCCGATGAAATTGCAGCGGTTGTTTCCGAATGGACGCATATTCCCGTTGTTCAGCTGACGCAGGAGGAAAGCGAACGCCTTCTTCATATGGAGGACGAATTGCACCGCAGAATTGTCGGTCAGGATACGGCGGTATCCGCTGTTTCAAGGGCGATAAGACGAGGCAGAGTCGGACTCAAAGACCCGAAAAGACCGACGGGTTCGTTTATCTTTCTCGGACCGACGGGTGTCGGCAAAACCGAGCTTTGCAAAACTCTTGCACAGACGCTTTTCGGCGATGAAAACGCAATGATTCGCCTTGATATGTCCGAGTATATGGAAAAGCACAATGCATCAAGGCTTGTCGGTTCTCCTCCGGGTTATGTCGGCTATGACGAGGGCGGTCAGCTTACGGAGAAAATCCGCCGCAAGCCGTACAGTGTAGTACTTTTTGACGAGATTGAAAAGGCGCATCCCGATGTTTTCAATATGCTTCTGCAGATTCTTGATGACGGCATACTGACGGATTCGCAGGGAAGAAAGGTCGATTTCAAAAACAGCATTGTTATTATGACTTCGAATATCGGCGCTAAGCTCATCAGCAACACGGGTGCAAAGGCACTCGGATTCAGCGGCAGTGAAAACGGCGGTATTATGAGTCAGGATGCAATCAAAGATGCAGTTACGGGCGAATTGAAAAAGTGTTTCCGTCCGGAATTTCTTAACCGTGTTGATGATATAATCGTTTTTGAACAGCTTTCAAAGGAGAATATCAAGGAAATTGCAGGCAGACTTCTTAATGTGCTTTCAAAAAGAGTTTCTGAAATGGGAATTGAAATTGAATTTGACGGTTCTGCAATCGAGAAAATTGCTGATGAAGGCTTTGATCCTGTCTACGGTGCAAGACCGTTGAAGAGAGCGATTCAGTCGCAGATTGAAGATAAACTCAGTGAAGAAATGCTTGAAGGAAAAATAAAAGCAGGTGAAAAATACACCTGCAGCTTCAAAGATAACGAGTTTATATTCGAATAAATTCAAAGGAAACATCCCGACAAATTCGGGTTTATAGAGTAGAATATTCAATCCGCATCGTAGGGACGACCATCGGTCGTCCGCGGAAATTCTGCTTAATTTAACGGACGCACAATGCGCGCCCCTACGAACACGATTCAGACAACTGCGTAGGGGACGACGTCCTCGACGTCCCATTTAAACACACGCAATTGTGACGGGATTCGCGGGAGCCGAAACGGCTCCCCTACGGACTCGTCTTGCATAGGGTCAGTAGGGCACGACGTTTACGACGTGCCGATATTCTGCTGTATTTAACGGCGTGTCGACGAGCGTCACGCCCTACAAGAACGATTTAAGACAGGCGTTAAAAATCAGCGTCGCAGACCCACTATTCGTTATTATCTCTTATCGATTATCTGCAAAGGTATAACCTTTGCTTGACAAACCCGAATTTGCTAGTATGATTGGATGTCAATAAATATTCGCAACAACACAAGTTTCTTCGTAAGAGGGAGACGATTCAGAAAAATTGCTTTATTGTAAATCGAAATCATAAAAAAGAAGGAGCTGTTTTTTTACAGCTCCTCAGCTTATTCTTGCCTGAATATGATAAATGCAATTTTTGAAAAGAACTCGTTTTCGTAAGGTATCTGTCCGAAAACAAGCGGATACCCCGCAACGAATGCGACAATAAGAAGAAAGACAAACTTGTGATTTTTGAAAAAAGAAGTGATTGAATCGAAGTTTTTTTCTTTCGGAAATGCCGCGAACAAAGCAAAAACGGAAACAAGAATAAAGATAACAGACTCAAGGTTTTTGCTCAGCGCAAATCCGTACAGAGCACAGAGCAAAGAAACAACCGTTGCAATTGAAAGGGAAATTTCCTTTTTGATTATCGTTCTGATTAAAACGAAAAGGCTAACAAGCAAAAGCGGAATTGAAGCGACAAGGTAATCCGTAAGTACTCTTATATGACTTGTTGAAAAATGCACAAGATGAAGCGAAAGATAATATGAACTGAACTGGTCAGCATAAAATTCAACATTGTCGAGAAGCTTTGTAAAAACAAAAGCCGCAACAGAAACAACGGCAGAACTTATTGCGGGAATTTTCTGCTTTTTCAAAAGAAGAACAAACAAAATTACCGGGACAAAAAACAAAACCGTCAGCGGTTGAGAAAGAACACAAAGTCCTGCAAAAATAGGTGGTAAGAATTTTTGCTTTTCGGCGAAAGCAAGAGCCAAAAGAAAAAACGAAAGCGAAAGAAGAATGTGAACATCAGATGTAAGAAAAATCGTGTTGTAGGAAATGAGAGTTAAAAGAGAAAAAGCAGGAAAGTAAATTTTCTCATCATCCTTGACGTTAAAAGAGAAAAACAAAGCGGCACCAAGGCAGACGAGCAAACGCAAAGCGAAAACGATGGGTTTTTCAAATCCACCGTAAATAATGCTGAGCATCGCAAGAACTGCAAATGATGCAAGAGAATATTTATTCTTTTCAACAACAGCTTTGATTTTCATTTCTTAAATTCCTAACAGCTTCGCAAAGGAAGCGACATAAATAATATAGAACACAACGATTACAAAATGCTTTTTGAAAAATGCCGTGATTTTTTCGGCCGTGTCACATACTGCTTCATTTTTGCGGTGAAGCATAAAAAGATAAAGCAGACACTGGCTTGTTATAATCGCCGAAGTCCAACGGTTCCAGTTAAGTCCGAAAATATAGGCAGGAACAGTTGAAAGCGGATGAATAAGGCAAAGGAAGAATGTGAACTTTTCAGTTTTATCTTCGGATTTGCGAAGAGCCTTAATCCAACCGTAAGCGAAAAGAATAAGAAGAGGAGCGAAGATCACAGCTATTCCGAGCAGGTTGGATACTGACATCGTCGTTGTGATTTTTTCAAGAATGAAGTCGGCTTCCGTTGTATATTCGTTTGGTACAACAGACATCAGCCATTCTTTGGTGAGTGGCATATCTGCTTTTTGGAGCATAAATTCTGTCATCTCGTCAACGGAAGCAAATCCTTTTGCGGTTCGTGTCTTAAGCGTTATAAGTCCGAGTGCGATGAGTGAAATATACGTTACTGCGCAAAGCGCACCGTCACGGATAAACTTTTTGTTTCTGAGCATATCGTAAAGCAATGCAATCGCAACAGGGACCATGTAAAGGAAAAGATATGCGTGATGGATTGCAGTGCAGATAAGCATAACAACCGGCACACCAAAACGCAGGAATTTGTTTTCGTTAAGGGCAAATGCGATAAGCGTTAAAAGGATAAGGTATATGTCCGTAATGCCGAGCCATGAAGCAAAAAGCGGCATAAAAATCGGCGAGCTGAGCATGATTGTGATAATTCCTGTCACCGCGTCTTTGTTTTTACAATGTCGGATTAAATAACCGCACAGCAAAGCGATTGAAACGCTAAGTAAAACACATATAGTGAAAGAAAGTGAGAAAAGCAACCCGAGCGATACCGTGTCCGAAAACCACGATATTATTTCGCCGAGAAATGCACGCGGCATAAACCCGTGGCTGTAATCTCCAAGGTATGTCAGCAGCTGCCATAAGGGCATACCCTCTTCTTCGGGCGCAAAAACAATCAACTGTGCAAGAAGAAAAAGAAGGATACAAAACTCGTATTTAGTTTTTTCGTAAAGTTTTTTTAACATACTAAACACCGTTATTCTGAATAAATATCCTTTGTGCCGTCGGGCAATTCAACTCCCTTGTCGTAAGTCACGATGAGGGTTGTGAATTTTTTATAGTCGAATGAATGAATGATATTTTTTTCGATTGAAAACATATCGCCTGATTTAAAAGAATGAGTTTCTTCTTTACCATCTTTTTTAACGGTAACGTCAACTTCGCCGTCGATGATGAAGAATGTTTCTTTGTTGAGCTTGTGGTAATGACCGCCTCTTAAAGAAGACGGGTTAGACTCCACATAATTCACCTGTGCGATTTCTCCGTGAAGAAGCTGCATAAGCTTTCCGCGCTCATCATTGAATTCAAAGTCAGGTTTTAAAATTTCAATCATAAAAATTCACCTTAAAAGTTGGCAAATGCCTTGTTTTTAACTATTGTGTAAGTTTTGATAAGCTCGTCAATACCGTCATCGAGAGTGTACTCGGGTTTCCAACCGGTACTTTCGAGTCTGTCGTTTGAAACGATATAATTTCTTTTGTCGGGGTCTTTGTTGATTTCCGATTCAAAGAAAGTGAAAGAGGGGATATGCTCCCTGATTTTTTCGCAAAGCTCAATTTTTGAAAGGTTAGCGTCTGAAAGACCGCAGTTGTAGGCTTTGCCTTTCATTGCTTCGAAATTATTGATAGCATGGATATATGCCCCGACAACATCACGGATGTGAATGAAGTTTCTTTTGAAATGACCTTCGAAAATAATCATGGTCTTGTCATTTACTGCACGGTAAACAAAATCGTTGACGAGCAGGTCAAGCCTCATTCTCGGTGAAGCTCCGAAAACTGTTGCGAAACGGAAGGTGAGCGAATTGCCGCTTTCAAGGATTGCTTTTTCTGCCTCGGCTTTAGTTGTGCCGTAAAGTGAAATCGGGTTAAGCGGAGTTTCTTCCGTACAGTAGATATTGCCGTCGGATGTACCGTAGCCACTGTTTGTGCAGGGGAAGATAATCTTCTGCTCAGGCTTTCTTAATTCAAGAAGCGTAAGGATTGCATCGAGGTTTGTTGTTTTTGCCGCAACCTTGTCGTAATCGCAGAGAGGAAATCCGACGAGTGCCGCAAGCGGGATGATGCAATCTGCGCCGTCGATGAATTTTTCAACGGTGTCACGGTCGCGCGCATCACCGCGGATTATAGTGAAGTTTTTGTTGTGGCAACAGTCAAGAAGTGCTGTCTGGCCGAAGTAAAAGTTGTCAAGCACACTGACCTCGTGTCCGAGTTTCAGCAGTTCGGGTACGAGCACACAGCCGATATAGCCTGCACCGCCCGTGATTGCAATTTTCATAATCATTTACCTCCGCCGTAAATAAGTTTTGTGCCTTCGTCTTCGAATTCGAAGGGAATAGTCCTTGAAGGTTCAAAGATTTTTTTAACGTTTTCGCGTTTTCCTTCAGGCACGTAAAGAAGCATAAATCCGCCACTGCCTGCGCCAAGGATTTTTCCGCCGAGCGCGCCCGCTTTTTTTGCAGAATCGTAAATCTCATCGATTTCGCTTGTGCTGATTCTGTCCGAAAGGGTACGCTTTAATTTCCATGTATAATCAAGAAGCTTGCCGAAATCATCAAGGTCGTTGCCTGAAACAAGGATTTTTTCGCCCTCAGCAACAAGTGATTTCATCTCGTTAAGCTCTGAAATTTTATGAGGTATGTTGTTCTGCTGTGCGACGGCGACCTCGCCCGAAAAATGCGAAAATCCCGTAAAAACAAGAAGAAGATTGTTGTTGAACTGCTTTTTCTTTTTGTGAGAGATATCAATAGGAAGAATTTTATAGCCGTCAGCGTCAAATGTAATTTTATTAAGACCTCCGAACGCAACTGCAAGCTGATCCTGAACTCCACCGGCTTCGTTGCAAAGAACTCTCTCAAGGTAAATAGCCTCTTTCGCAAGCTCCATTTTGCTGAGTTTTTCACCCTTGAGCAGGTGAAGCTCGTTAAGAAGCCCGACTGCAAATGACGAACTTGAACCGATACCCGAACGTGCAGGAAGGTCAGCATCATATGCAATCTGCACTCTGTCGGTGCCGATATATTTGAGCGCTTCCCTTACAAGCGGATGCTCAAGTTCATCGGGCGAGTTAAAACGCTCGATTTTTGAATATGTAAACTGATTTTTGTAATCGAAAAGTGCAGGCAATTCTCGTACGGTTACGTAGGAGTATTTGTTGAATGTTGCAGACAGAACACACCCGCCGTACTCGTTGAAGTACGCAGGAAAATCAGTTCCTCCGCCAAGGAAAGACATTCTGAACGGTGTTCTGGTCGTAAACATTTAATTAATCTCATCCTTTATGAATTCTGAAAGTTTTTTGTATTTTCTGATGTGCGGTATATTGAGAGTGTTATCGCTTCCCGTCAGGAAGATCGGAGTGCACCCTGCATCAATTGCGGCAAGGACATCTTTTTCTGAGTCACCGACCATAAATGATTTTGAAAGGTCGATGTTAAAATCTTCAGCAGCTTTTTTAATCATACCGCCCGAAGGCTTGCGACAGTCGCATTTGATTTTCAGTTCAGCTCTTTCACCCTCAAAGCCTTTGTCAGGATGATGAGGGCAGAAATAAAGTGCGTCGATGTAAGCACCTTCTTCGCCAAGAAGAGTGTCAAGCTTTGCGTGTATTTCGTCAAGCACGGCAAAGCTCATTCTTCCCATGGCAATTGAAGGCTGATTTGTGATTATAATTGCAAGATAACCGCTGCGGTTGATTCTTTTGATTGCCTCTGCGGTTCCGCTTATAAGCTCAAGCTGTTTCGGAGAGGTTATATATCCTTTATACTTGTTGATTGTACCGTCACGGTCAAGAAAGATTGCTTTCTGCTTCCGGTCAGTTCTTTTTGCAAAAACAATACCGTTTTCAACGTCAGCGGTAACATAGCGAAGCCTGTCCGATGTGCCCATATCCTTGACGTATTCTGCGGAATGGTAGGCATAAACTCTGCCTGTGTCAAGAAGCGGCTCAATAACGTCTGCACGAAGGTTAAGCTTACCTTCGCTGTGGCTAGTAGTGTAAAGAATTTCTTTTGAAAGAATATGAACACCTGCGTTTACACAATTTTTGTAATTGCCATACCCGTCGTTTTTGAACCAATCCGTTACGACGTTATCTTTGCTACAAACAACAAGTTCACTGTCGTAAGGGTGAGAATTCGGGTGAACGAAAAGCGTTGCAAGTGCATTGTTGTTTTTATGAAAATCAATCATCTTCTGAAAATTGATGCTGAATATGAGGTCGCCGTTGATAAGAAGAAAATCTTCGGTCAGTCTTTCTCGTATTTTGAACAGTGCTCCTGCTGTGCCGAGAGGTATTTCCTCTTCGTAATAAGTGATGTTAACACCAAGCAAAGAACCGTCACCGAAATAATTCATAATATGATTGCGCATATGGTGAACGACGATAATAATATCAGTAATGCCTGAATCACGAAGATTTTCAATTTGATATTCAAGTACAGGTCTGCCGCAGATTTCAATCATTGGCTTTGGCCTGTCGCTGTAAAAACGAGCAAGTCTTTTGCCGAAGCCGCCTGCCATAATAACAGCCTTCATTTTATCACCTGTCAGATGTTTATTTTAATCTCATCAATGCCGAGGACGGATTTAAGAAGTGAATTGTCCATTGCAGTTGATGACGTGCGGTTTTCGTAAAAAAGCTTCATAATTTCAGCTTCGGGAGTTTTAATTATATGCTCCATAGGCAGATTGTGTTTTTCTGCAATCATAACTCCGATATCGTATTTACTGAGAGAGTCGTCACCGCAAAGATTAAGAATCTGCGGAACATTATCTTTGTCAGTAAGTTTAAAAAGTATATCCGCAACGCTCGCATAATCAAGAGCTGAACGCCACAAGCCGTCTGCAAGAGTAAAATCTTCGCCCTGTACCGTTTTTTCGACGATGTTGTCATAAAAATGCTTCTTGTTTTGGAGAATTGACGGTCCTGTCATAAACGGCAACCGTACAACATTGAAACCGTAGCTTGTAACAAGACCTTCAGCCTCAAGCTTCTGTCTGCCGTATTCGCTGACAGGCGAGGTGATGTCGCTCTCTTTGAAATACGGGATATCCTCTGTGTTTTCACCGTAGACACAATCGGTTGACGAAAAATAAAGATTTTTGGCATTCTTGAATGTATCAAGAAAATTTTTCAGTGCAGTTATATTTATGCTTCTTGCAAATTCCGGCTCACGCCTGACAAGGTCAAGGTTGTGGCAGGCTGAAAAATAGAAAATGTTGCAATCTGAAATATCGCCTGTAAGATCAGCAAGGTTGTTTATATCGTCGTTATTCGTAACGTCAAGCTTTACCCATTCAACGCTGTCTTCAAAAAGGCTTTCTTTTTTACCGTGGTAGGTAGCAATTATCCTCCTGTCAGTGTTACTGACAAGAGTTTTTAAAACATATGAACCTAAAAAGCCGTTTGCGCCGATAACAATGTACATTCTGCCACCTCTGAGCATATATATATCATTTTATCACAATTGTTCTTTTTATTCAATATAAAAATGTTTAACCGGAGGCAGTTAATCCAATACTTATAAAAAGGGAAATTTTTGCAAAGTTAACAAAGAATTCATAAATAAACTGTTGACAAAACCGCTGTTGAGTTGTATATTATAAGTGCAGTTAGCACTCAACTGAAAAGAGTGCTAACGGTGCTAAAGGCGGTGAGAGAATGGAACTCAGTCAGAGAAAAGAAAAAATACTCGCTGCTGTTGTAGAGCATTATATAAAGACGGGCGAGCCTGTTGGTTCCAAAACTCTTTTGTCTGCGCTTGATATAACCGTATCGAGTGCAACCATCAGAAATGAGATGGCGGAGCTTGTTGCTCTCGGTTTCCTTGAGCAGCCACACACTTCGGCAGGACGTATTCCTACGAATGAAGGCTATAGGTACTATGTCGATCATCTTATGGGTGTCCGTCCGCTTGATGAATCCGTTAAAAGGCAGATTGAAGCAGGTGTTTCCTTAAAGAACGCAAGTCCGGAAGCAATCCTTGCAAAGGCAAGCGAATTCCTTGCAGACATGACGGATTGCGCTGCGGTTTCAACAACTCCTTCGGGCGAAAATGCGACGATTAAAAGAGTTGAGTTTGTACCCGTAGGAACAAGAACAGGAATGATAGTCCTGCTTACTTCAACAGGAGTTATCAAAAGTAAGGTTTGCAGAAGCGATGTTGACCTTAACTCTTCAATGATTGAAAAGTTTTATAACATCGTCAAATCTTCTTTCCTCGGTCTTCCGCTTGATGAAATCGATACGGCAACCCTGCAGACGCTTGTTGCTTCAATGGGAATGGACGCGCTGACGATGATTCCTTTTGTTTCAGCGGTTTCCGAACTCGCACAGGAAGCGATGCAGACTATGGTAATGCTCGGCGGTCAGTCAAATATCCTGCGCTACCGTGAGGATTACGGCACAACAGCTTACGAGCTTATGGATTTCCTTCGCAGAGGTGAGCCGATAAGTCAGCTGCTTGCAAACAGCAAAGAGGACTTCGACGTTAAAATCGGCGGAGAAAACAAATTTAAACAGCTTGAAAATTCAAGCGTCATAATGGCACACTACAACATTGACGGTGATAATCGCGGCTCGATTGGAATAATCGGCCCGACGAGAATAGATTATGCAAGTCTTATACCGAGCGTAAGGTACCTTACCGATTTAGTGGGTGAGTTGCTTACACAGACGCTCAATGACGACTGAAAGGAATGAAACTGATTGGCAAAGGATAAGAAAAAGAACAATGCCGACGAAGAAGTAATCGAGCAGGAAGCAACAGCAGAAGAAGTTGCGGAACCCTCAAAGGAAGAGGAACTTCAGAAACAGCTTGACGAGAAAAACGATCAGCTTTTAAGAATGGCTGCGGAGTACGATAATTTCCGTAAGCGTTCACAAAGAGAAAAAGAAGCACTTTACGCAGAATGTAAGGCTTCGGTTATCAACGCACTTTTACCCGTAGCTGATAATTTTGACAGAATTTTTGCAAATCCCGACGGAACAATTGAGGATTACAAAAAGGGTGTTGAAATGACATTCAAACAGTTCAGCGACGTGTTTAAAAGCCTCGGCATCGAATCATTCGGTGAGGTTGGCGAAGAATTTGACCCCAACATTCACAACGCAGTAATGCATACAGAAGACGATTCGGTGGGCGAGAATACAATCACAACAGTAATTGTCAAAGGCTATAAGCTCGGCGACAAAATCATCCGTCCTGCTATGGTAGCAGTGGCAAACTAAATAAATTGGAGGAAAATTATTATGGCAAAGATTATCGGTATCGACTTAGGTACAACAAACTCATGTGTATCAGTTATTGAAGGCGGCGAGCCTGTAGTTATCGCAAACGCAGAAGGCGCAAGAACAACTCCGTCAGTTGTAGGCTTCGGCAAGAACGGCGAAAGAATGGTTGGCCAGGTTGCAAAAAGACAGGCTATCACAAATCCTGACAGAACAGTTGCATCAATCAAGCGTCAGATGGGTACAGATTACAAAGTAACAATCGACGACAAAAAGTACACTCCGCAGGAAATTTCTGCAATGATTCTTCAGAAGCTTAAGACAGACGCTGAAGCATACCTCGGCGACGTTGTTACAGAAGCTGTTATTACAGTTCCTGCATACTTCACAGACGCACAGCGTCAGGCAACAAAGGACGCAGGTAAGATTGCAGGCCTTGAGGTTAAGAGAATCATCAATGAGCCGACAGCTGCAGCTCTTGCTTACGGTATCGACAAGGAAGACGACCAGAAGGTTATGGTTTATGACCTCGGCGGCGGTACATTCGACGTTTCAATCATCGAAATGGGCGATGGCGTTCAGGAAGTTCTTGCAACAGCAGGTAACAACCGTCTTGGTGGTGATGACTTCGACCAGAGAGTTATGGACTGGATCGTAAACGAGTACAAGGCTTCAAGCGGAATCGATCTCCGTGCAGACAAAATGGCTATGCAGAGACTCAAGGAAGCTGCAGAAAAGGCAAAGATTGAGCTTTCAGGCGTTACATCATCAGATATCAACCTTCCCTACATCACAGTTGATGCAACAGGTCCGAAGCATCTTGAAATGACTCTTACAAGAGCAAAGTTCAACGAGCTTACAGCAGACCTTGTTGAAGCAACAATGGGACCCGTTCGTCAGGCAATGAAGGATTCAGGTCTTTCAAATTCAGAAATTGACAAGGTTCTTATGGTCGGCGGTTCTTCAAGAATTCCTGCTGTTCAGGAAGCAATCAAGAAGTTCATCGGCAAGGATCCGTTCAAGGGAATCAACCCCGACGAGTGCGTTGCAATCGGTGCATCACTTCAGGCAGGTGTTCTCGGCGGTGAAGTTAAGGGTCTTCTCCTTCTCGACGTTACTCCGCTTTCACTCGGTATTGAAACAATGGGCGGTATCAACACAAAGATTATCGAAAGAAATACAACAATCCCCGTAAAGAAGAGCCAGATCTTCTCAACTGCAGTTGACAATCAGCCGTCAGTTGAAGTTCACGTTCTTCAGGGCGAAAGAGAATTCGCAAAGGACAACAAGACTCTCGGTATCTTCCACCTTGACGGAATTATGCCGGCACGTCGCGGTGTTCCGCAGATCGAAGTAACATTTGATATCGACGCTAACGGTATCGTTCACGTTTCAGCTAAGGACCTCGGCACAAACAAGGAGCAGTCAATCTCAATCACATCTTCAACAAATATGTCTAAGGAAGACATCGAAAAGGCTGTTCATGAGGCAGAGCAGTTCGCTCAGGAAGATAAGCAGCGCCGTGAGGAAGTTGACACAAGAAACAACGCAGACCAGATGGTTTACCAGTGCGAAAAGCTTATCTCTGAGGAAGGCGACAAGTTCTCTGAAGAGGATAAGGCAGCTCTCACATCAGATATTGAATCTCTTAAGGAAGCTCTCAAGGGCGAAGACATCAACCTCATCAAGAATAAACAGGAAGCTCTTCAGGCTAAGTTCTACGAGGTTTCAGAAAAGATGTATAAGGCAGCTCAGGCTGCTGCAGGTCAGCAGGGTGCACCCGATATGGGTGACATGGGTGGCGCACCCAACGGTGACGGCTTCTACGAGGCTGATTACACAGACGTAACAGACGACGAATAATTTAATATAGCTGAATAAGGGATTGCGGATGTGATTTCACTTCCGCAAGCCCTGTTTCAAAGTCAGGGGCTTTACTATGGCTGATAAAAGAGACTATTATGAGGTGCTTGGTGTTGACAAAAACGCGAGTGCCGATGAAATAAAAAAAGCATACAGAAAAAAGGCAAAGCAGTTCCATCCCGACCTTAACCCCGGGGACAGCGTTGCTGAAGCTAATTTCAAGGAAGCAAACGAAGCTTACGAAGTGCTCAGCGACGAGCAGAAAAAAGCACGTTACGACCAGTTCGGTCACGCAGGCGTTGACCCGAATTACGGCGCAGGCGGCGGCTTTGGCGGCGGCTTCGGTGGTGGATTCGGCGATGACATCGACCTCGGCGATATTTTCTCAAGCTTCTTTGGCGGTGGCTTCGGCGGTGGCGGATTCGGAGGCGGTGGTCGCCGTTCAAATCCCAATGCGCCGAGAAGAGGCGAGGATTTGCAGTCAACGGTTACAATTTCTTTCGAAGAGGCTGCAAAGGGATGTAAGCGCAAGGTTGACGTAAACCGCATTGAAATCTGTCCTGAATGTAGCGGCAGCGGTGCAGAGAAAGGTACTTCACCGACGACTTGTCCCGAATGTCACGGCTCAGGTCAGGTAACGGCACAGCAGAGAACACCTTTCGGCGTTATCCAGACACAGAGAGCTTGTTCACGTTGCGGCGGTAAAGGCAAGATTGTTGAAACTCCGTGTCAGAAGTGCCGCGGCAGAGGCCGTGTTTCAAAGCACAGTGCTCTTGAAATTGATATCCCTGCAGGTATCGATGACCGTCAGACACTCAAGGTAAGAGGCGAGGGCAACAAGGGCATCAACGGCGGTCCTGCAGGTGACCTTCACGTTAATGTAAATGTCCGTCCGCATCCGTTCTTTGAACGTGATGGTTTCAACGTATGGTGCGAGGTTCACGTTTCAGTTGTTCAGGCAACTCTCGGCGACAAGCTTCAGGTGCCGACACTTGACGGAAAAGTTGAGTACAGTATGCCTGCAGGCACACAGCCGGGCGCAGTTTTCGTTCTTAAGGGCAGAGGTATCCAGAACATACACACAAAGGTACGCGGCAATCAGATGGTGCGTATCATCGTAGATATTCCGACTAAGCTTAATGAACCGCAGAAGGAAGCACTTCTCCGATTCAACGAAACTATGGGCGGAAGCAAGCCTGAGGCAGACGATAAAAAAGGCTTTTTCGGAAAGAAGCGCAGATAAGCGATGAAGTATAACACTTATATTTTTGACCTCGACGGCACGATTCTTGACACTCTTCTTGACCTTGCGAATGCGGTGAATTTTGCAATGCGTTCAAAAGGATTCCCTGAAAGAACCGTGGATGAAGTCAGAAGCTTTATCGGAAACGGAATCAAGGTTCTTATCAAGTGTTCCGTGCCGGAAAATACAAGCGAAACAGATTACGCTGAAGCGTTGGAAATATTCACGAAATACTATCTTGAACATATCGCCGATTACACAAAGCCGTATGACGGAATAATCGACGTGATAAATGAGCTTAAAAAGAAAGGCTGCAAAACGGCAGTTGTTTCAAACAAAGCACATTTTGCAGCGCAGGCTGTTGTCAAAGATTTCTTCGGCGATATTTTCGATACTGTCGTAGGAAAAATGGACGAGTTTCCGTCAAAACCCGAACCCGATTCACTTCTTTATACAATCAAGTCGCTCGGTGCTGAAAAAGAAAAATGTATTTACATCGGCGATTCCGACGTTGATGTGCTCACGGCGCACAACGCAGGGCTTGAATGTATCGGTGTAACCTGGGGCAACCGCGACGAAGATGTTCTCCTTGCAAGCGGAGCAGAATACATCGCGCACAAGCCTGAAGATATAATCAGAATATAACGATTAAACCTCCCTTTCGGATGAAACCGAGTGGGAGGTTTTTGTGGTAATTAAAGTATAGTTATTTTTCACTCAATAAATTCTTTTGCTTATATTTAGGGAGTTTACCGACAACAGTAATGTAACTGTGGTCAACCATTTCAAAAATAAGTTGGTCAGGAATGCTGTCGATAGGAAAGGTGTTAAAATACGGTTGTTGCACAGGAGGACAGTGATAGCCTCGTACAACAATATCAGGGAATAGGTGTCTGTAAAAATCGCCTGTGGATTTTTCGCAGTTCAGTGTAGCACTCTCTTTATCTTTAAGAACAAACAATTGAGCAAAAATTTTTCCTTCTACTTTAATTATATCGCTTTCAGGACCGAACGGATGGTCAATATACGCTCCGCTTTTTGAAAGACAGTAATTGAGCAAATCTGAATACGTCATAAGATACCCTCACATAAAACATTGAAATGATTATACCACCCACACAAAGCCAATTCAATATATTATGATTTTATTTACAAATTCGGGTTTGTAGAGCAAAATGTTCAATTAACATCGTAGGGGCGACCATCGGTCGTCCGCGGAAATTCTGCTTAATTTAACGGACGCGCAATGCGCGCCCCTACGAACACGATTCAGGCAACTGCGTAGGGGACGACGTCCCCGACGTCCCGTTCAAATTTATTCTATTTTAACGGTCGATTCGTGAATCGA
>JAZSPL010000047.1:0-61781 GCA_045537435.1 Acutalibacteraceae bacterium | reverse complement strand
CCCATGAGCTGACCGACGCTTTGCAGCCCTTGGGTGTGCCGAAGTTCCGTGCGGCACAGCTATTCCGATGGATGCATCGGCAAAAAGTGGCAGATTTTGACCAAATGACCGATCTTTCTAAACAGTTTCGGGCAGATCTGCAGCAGCAGTTTTATATAAAACGACCAAAAATTGCCCAAAGGCTTGCATCTGCCATAGATGATACGGTAAAATATCTGTGTAGGCTTTCGGACGGCAACTGCGTGGAGGCTGTCCGCATGGTGTATCGCCATGGCGTGACAGCTTGTATCTCCACACAGGTGGGCTGCCGCATGGGATGCAAGTTCTGTGCATCAACTCTCGGCGGATTCAAAAGAAGTCTTTTACCCGGAGAAATTCTTTCTCAGCTTTATTGCGCACAGCGTGATCTGGGTGAAAGAATATCCCACATCGTTCTTATGGGTATGGGTGAACCGCTTGATAATTATGACAATACAATCCGTTTCCTCAAGCTTGCAAGTGATGAAAAGGGCCTCAATCTTTCAATGAGAAACATTTCACTTTCAACTTGCGGTATTGTTCCTCGTATTTATGATTTAATTGAAGAAAAACTTCAGCTTACACTATCTATTTCATTACATGCACCGAACGATACTATGCGTTCCGCTGTAATGCCTGTCAACAGGAAATATCCTGTAAAAGAATTAATAAAAGCTTGTAAAGATTATACTGACTCAACTTCAAGACGTATATCGTTTGAATATGCGATGATAAGGGATGTTAACGATTCGGACGAGTGTGCTTATGAGCTTGCTTCCTTGCTTAAAGGGATGCTGTGCCACGTCAATCTTATCCCTGCAAACGAAATTAACGAAAGCGAACATAAACGCAGTACAAACGATCGTTTGCAGCGTTTTATGAATATATTGAATTCAAGGGGCGTCAATACAACCATACGAAGAAGTCTTGGTTCGGACATTGATGCTTCGTGCGGACAGCTCAGAAGCAAGCATGTCCGTGAGAAAAAAGAAAAGGAGGGAGAACAGTGAAAATTTCTGCTAAGTCGGATGTAGGTGCAGTAAGAAAGAATAATCAGGATTTCTGCTTGTCAGGTGAATTTTCCGACGGCGTTACCTGGGCGCTTGTCTGTGACGGAATGGGCGGAGCAAACGGCGGTAATATTGCAAGTGAATCGGCAGCTAAAACGATTTCAGATAAGCTTAATTTTGGTTATCATCAGGCTATGAATGACAATTCGATAAAGCATTTGATTGTCTCTGCAATTGAAGCCGCGAATGCAACTGTTTTCTCACAATCAAGAAACGATTCTTCTCTTAAAGGAATGGGCACAACTGTTGTTCTTGCTATAATTAAAAACGACGCATTATATATTGCACACGTTGGAGATTCAAGAATTTACATAGTAACAAATGACAGTATAACTCAGCTTACCAATGACCATTCAGTTGTTCAGCTTATGCTTGACAGAGGCGAAATTTCCGCTGAAGAAGCAAAGGACCATCCGCAGAAAAATGTAATTACCCGTGCTCTTGGTGTTGATGACACGATTCGTATTGATTACAGTCAGGAAATTTACAGCGAAGGCGATATAGTTCTTCTTTGCAGTGACGGGCTTACGAATTTTGTTGATGATTCTAAAATAAAGGAAATATGTAATACCTATGACAGTTATTCATTGGCAGATGTGCTTGTTGCTGAAGCTAATCGCAACGGCGGCGGAGACAATGTCACTGTTGTAACTGTTACCGACAGATAAACGGGGGAGGTAGAAATATGCAGAATTATGTAGGAAAAAGACTTGACGGACGTTATGAAATTCGTGAAATCATCGGTGTCGGTGGTATGGCTGTTGTTTATAAAGCCTACGATAACATTGATGACAGAATAGTTGCTGTTAAGATTCTTAAGGAAGAATTCCTTGCTAATGAAGAGTTCCGCAGAAGATTCAAGAATGAATCCAAAGCTATTGCTGTTCTTTCTCACATGAATATTGTTAAAGTTTTTGATGTCAGCTACGGCGACCGCCTTCAGTACATAGTTATGGAATATGTTGAGGGAATTACTCTTAAAGAGTATATTCAGCAGCAGGGTGTAGTTAGCCACCGTGAGGCAGTGTTCTTTATTATGCAGGTTCTCAGGGCGTTACAGCACGCTCATGATAAAGGCATTGTTCACAGAGATATCAAACCTCAGAACATTCTCTTGCTTGAGAATGGTGTCATCAAGGTTACTGATTTCGGTATTGCAAGATTTTTTGCAAGCGAAACACGCACAATGACGGATTCTGCAATCGGTTCCGTTCATTATATCAGTCCTGAACAGGCGAGAGGCGATGTCACAAATGATAAAGCTGACATTTACTCTGTGGGTGTAATGCTTTATGAGATGCTGACAGGTAAATTACCTTTTGAGTCGGACAATACAGTGTCGGTTGCTATTATGCAGTTACAGAAGGATCCTGTTATGCCGCGTAAAATTAATCCGCAGATTCCGATTGGTGTTGAGCAGATTATCATCAAGGCTATGCAGAAAAATCCGTATGACCGATATCAGTCTGCGGCTGAAATGCTTCTTGACCTTGAAGAATTCAGAAGAAATCCCTCAATTCAGTTTGATTACAGTTACACCAATAATGAGCCCACAAAATATATTCCAAACGTAACGGGTACGGTAACTGCATACGATGTTGATAATGTCGACGAAGAGGACGATGAACCTGAAACCAAAAACAGGACAATTCCTATTCTTATTGGTGTAATTGCAGCTTTGGTTATTCTTCTTGTTGCCGGTATATCTTTAATACTCGGCTTAGGTGATAAAACGGTCAAGGTGCCTGATTTTGTCGGTAAAGAGTATTCAGAAGAGGTCTTTGAAAAGGAATATTCTGAATTTGTATTCACAATTACCGAGAAACTTGATACTGCGGTTACTCCTAATACAATACTCGAACAAACACCTGCTAAAGGTGAGAAAATCAATCCTGAAAAGACAGTAATTGAGTTAGTTATAGCGACAGGTAAAGAAATGGTGACAATTCCATCTGAACTTAAGGGTAAGGATTATGTTACTGTCAGAAATACTTTGTCCGATCTTAAACTCAATGTCGTCGACAAAGAGATTGCTTATACTTCCGAGTATGAGTCTTCGGGAGTTGAACCCGGTACGGTTATTGATATCACACCCGGTTCTGGTGAAAAAGTTTATATTAATTCGACTGTAACTGTTACGTATCTTTCTTATAATTCAAATAACGTTGAGCTTGTACCAATGCCGGATGTGACAGGTCTCACAAAAGACGGCGCAACTCAGCTCCTGAAATCAAGCGGCTTTGTTGTAGCTGTTCAGTATGATTATGATGATACAATCAAAAAGGATTATGTAATCAAAAGCTCAGTTCCTAAGGATACAAAGATACCGAAAGGTTCTGAAGTTACTCTCACAGTCAGCCTTGGTGTAAAAGTTGTTCAGAATGTAACCATTAATGTGTCTTTACCTAATACGGGCACTTTAGGCTCAGTTACTGTCAGCCTTGATACCATTATGGTTTCTTCGGAAACAGTAACACTTGACGGTTCTTCGTACAGTGTTGATGTTGAGGGTTATAAGCCTGACTCAAACCTGAAATTATTTATTAACGGTAAAGTGTATTATACTTGTGATATTGATTTTGTATCGGTACCAGGTGAAATTAAAAATGTTTCGATTTATATCTACGAAGAAGATACAACAACAACGTCAACAACTGTTGAAACTTTGATTGTAATGCCTGATGTTTTAGGTGACACTCCGGAGGATGCGCAGCAGAAGATTGTTGCTGCGGGTTTTGACGTGTCTGCAATCAACATCACGGGAGCAGGTTCGGTTGTTGCAACACAGTATCCGCCTGCAGGTTTACAGTATCCTTCGCAGGTTAGTATTAGTCTTACGCTCGGTGATTTGAATTGAAATTAAACGGTACTATTATAAAGGGTATCGGCGGCTTCTATTATGTAGAGGCCGCCGGTGAAATATATGAATGCAAGGCAAGAGGAGTTTTCAGAAAAGAAAGGATAGTTCCTCTTGTCGGCGACAGCGTGGAAATTACTGTTGATGAGCACGGCAAAAATTCAATAGATAAGATTAATGGACGCAGAAATTCATTCAACAGACCTCCTATTGCAAATGTTGATAACCTGATTATAGTTTCTTCAACATGTGATCCGAAGCCTAATTTGCTGATAATTGACAGACTTACGGCAGTTGCTTACCATAAAGGTGTCAGACCGGTGATTATCTTCACAAAAGATGATTTATACAGTGCATCTGAATACTGTGAAAAATATAAAAAAACCGGAATTGATACTTTTGTTGTGTCAAATGCAACAAATCAGGGTGTTGACGAGGTTGTAGATTTTTTAGATGGTTATATAAGTGTTTTTACGGGCAATTCAGGCGTAGGTAAATCATCTTTGCTTAATTGCATCGAACCACGGTTTTCTTTGGAGACAGCAGAAATAAGCAAAAAGCTTGGCAGAGGCCGTCACACAACCCGACACGTTGAACTTTTTAAAGTTGGAAACGGATATATAGCGGATACACCGGGTTTTTCTTCCCTTGATTTTGAAACAAATGATATTATCAGAAAAGATGAGCTTGCCGAGTGTTTTCCGGAGTTTTCGGATTATCTCGGATTATGTAAGTTTACCTCATGCTCACATATCAACGATAAAGGCTGCAAAATAGTTGAAGCAGTTAATAGCGGTGAAATTTGCAGGTCAAGGCATGAGAGTTATGTTTCATTATACAATGAAGTTAAAGATTTAAAAGATTGGCAATTGTAACAAAATTTTAACACCGCCATAGTATGATAGTAAAAGCTATGGTGGTGTTTTTATGCGGAGAAACAGATGCTGTCAGAACAGAATCGGACTGTATTTTACTGCTTTCGGGCTCGGAATGCTTATTTCACTTATGTGTCCTAAAACTTTTACGGTTGCGATTCTTTCGGTAGTTATTATTGTTCTCGGAATCATCGTAGCCAAATGAACGGGGGATAGCTATGAAGGTTGTAATGTTGGAATCGCCAAAATTTTTAAAAGGAATTCTTCGCTTGATTTTTAAAATTAAGAAGCAGGATGATATTACATAAAAAACCGCCTCGGGCGGTTTTTTCCATTCTCTTTTTCTTGCAATGCGTGTTTGATTGTGATACAATTAACTACGTATAGAAAGTGGGTTTATATATGTACAACGAAAAACTAAAATTTAATTCTGACGGTAAGTTTGTGATACTTCAGGTCAGTGATGCACAGGATATGCACATACCCAGAAGAGTTATGTTTAAAATGCTTGACAAGTTTTATGATAAAATTAATCCCGACCTAATTGTACTTACCGGTGACAATATTCTCGGCAATCACATAAATGATGCTCCCATAGGTAACCGTAAGAATGTTAAGACAAAAAAAGGCACTTTAAAAAGAATGAAAAAAGCTCTCGGTCATCTTCTGAATCCGATTGAAAAAAGAAAGATTCCTTTTGCGTTTGTTTATGGCAATCACGATGATATGAATTGCATATCAAAGAAAGAACAGGCTGAAATTTACGGTTCATACGGTTATTGTGTGCCGTACAACCTTGAGAATGACAACATTGATTGTGATACATACAACATCCCTATTTACTCATCAGCCTCGGACAAGCTTGCTTATAATATCTGGATGCTTGATTCTGCTGGTGCTGATGATAATGGCAATAACTGTTTTGAATATGTAAAACCTGAAACCATTGAATGGTACGAAAACAGGAGTAAAGAACTTGAAAAAGAAAACGGTTCTCCCGTGATGTCGCTTATGTTCCAGCATATTCCAGTTCCTCAGACTAAAGAGCTTTTTGTTGAATGTGATGAAAATGACAAGCTTGCAGTAAAAGGCAGAGACGGTAAGTTTTATAAACTTGACGAAAACAAGGCTTCAGGTTTTGCTTTTGAGTATGCCGAGACTACGTCTGAAGATTTCGGTCAGCTTGATGCAATCCGCAGACGCGGTGATGTTTGTGCTCTTGTGTTCGGACATGATCATCTTAACTGTTTCACAGCTGAGATTGACGGTGTGAATATTGTTCAGACCCCCGGTGCCTCGTTCAGAAGCTACGGAAATATGGTTTCGCGCGGTGTTCGTGTTTTTGAACTTGATGAAAACGATACATCTACATTCAAAACATACACGATGAGTTACTTTGATCTTTACGGCAAGAAATTCACGTCGATTATGAGATATATTATGAATGCTGATGAATATGAAAAAATCAAAGCTGTATTGATTGCACTTTCTGCCGTAATCGGAATCAGCTTCGTAACCTATATTTTTTCGGTATTTCATCTTTTTACAAGGTTTTTGTATTAATAGGAGAATAACATGGATAAAATATCTGCGTTTATTTCAAAAAATCCAAAGCTGGTTATAATTATATCGCTGATTCTTCTTATTCCCAGCTTGATCGGTTATATATTTACTGATGTTAACTATGACATTCTTTCATATCTTCCTGACAAGCTAGATTCGGTTAAGGGTCAGCAGATTTTGAGTGAAACGTATAACGTTGATTCTACGACGATGGTTATTGTTGAAAATATGCAATCAAAGAGGGTAGTCAAGCTCAAGGAGAAAATAGCTGAGATTGAAAATGTTGCTTCAGTTTTATGGTATGATGATTTGGTTGATACCAGCATCCCTTTTGATATTCTGCCTGATGAAGTCAGAAACGTTTTTTACAGTCAGAACGGAAACTATACAATGATGTTTGTACAATTCAACCCTGACTGTTCATCACAGGATGTTATCAAAGCTGTATCACAGATAAAGAACGCAACTCAAAAACAGTGCTTGCTCAGCGGTCTGACACCGATCAACGCTGATGTCAGAGAAATAACAAACAGAGAACTGCCGATTTATATTGCTTTAGCAATTATTTTTGTACTTGTTATAATGTTTGCTACAATGGAGTCGTACCTTCTGCCGTTTGTGATGATGTTTGTGCTTGGAATCACTGTTATGCTTAATATGGGTACAAACTGGATAATCGGCGGCGTTTCGTATATCACACAGTGTGTTGGTGTAATCCTTCAGCTTGCGGTTACGATGGACTATTCTATTTTTGTTATTAACAGATTTAAAGAAGAAAAAAAGTTGTCTGCTACCAAAGAAGAAGCTATGGCTAAGACATTAAAAGCATCAGTAACGTCTCTTATAGGCAGTTCAACTACTACTGTGTTCGGTTTTGTGGCCTTATGCTTTATGCAGCTTTCGCTCGGATTTAATATTGGTATAGTTATGGCTAAAGGTGTTGTTATCGGTGTTATTTCTGCTGTTACAATTTTGCCTGCATATCTTCTTGTTTTTGACGAAAAAATTAATGAAAAAAAACACAAAGTGTTGTCTCCGGATTTCTCCAAGTTGATTGATTTTTCAATAAAAAAAAGAAAAGCATTTGTTATTGCTTTTGCTGTATTATTGATTCCTGCAATTATTCTTTCGGCTAACGTTAAGAAGTACTATAACATTACTTCAACATTACCTGAGGATCTTGACTCTGTTGCAGCACTCGATACGCTAAAAGAAGAGTTTAATATGAAAACAACACATTTTATTGTTGTTAATGATTCAATCTCTGCCGAAGAGCTTATCGAAATGGAAAACCGCATCAATGAACTTGAAGGCATTTCTTCGATGCTTGCATACAATCAGTTCGTAGGCTCATCTATACCGGATTCAGTAATGCCTGACGGTATTACTGATGTGATAAAACAGGGCGGATATCAGGTTATGCTTGTGAATTCTGAGTTTGAAGCTGCAACTGAACCATCGAACGATCAGGTTGCGAAAATGTACTCGATTCTTAAGGAATACGACCCGAACGGATTTATTACGGGCGAGGGTGCGATGTACAGCGATCTGGTTGATATTACAGTTACTGACTTTACTGTTACCAGTATAATTTCTATTCTTGCGATATTTATAATCATTGCAATTTTATTTAAGTCGTACTCGATTCCGGTTATTCTTATTCTTTCGATTGAATTTGCAATCTGGATTAACGAATCTATTTCGACTATTTTCGGAACACCGATTTCATTCTTTGCTCCAACGGTTATTTCTTGTGTTCAGCTTGGTGCAACCGTTGACTATGCAATTCTTCTCACTTCCAGATTCAAAGAAGAAATCAGAAGCGGAAAAAATAAATTTGAAGCTGTAAGAAAAGCTGCAACCGAGGCTATGCACTCTGTTTTTCAAAGTGCAGTTGTCTTCTTTGTTGTAACGATTGGTGTTTATATGGTTTCAAGTATATCTATTGTTAAAGAATTGTGTGCTCTTCTTGCTCGAGGTTCAATAATCAGTGCGCTTATAATTATTTTTGTACTTACGCCTTTATTAATCTTTTTTGAAAAAACAATTTCTAAAACTACCAAAGAATGGTCACCGCAAAGTGTTTTTGACACTGTTCAGCCTTCAACACCGGTTGCGTTTGTACAGAATACGGGATTTACCGATATCCCATTGACTCAGTCTAATGAATGTGAGGAAACCACAAATGAAGAAGTTTAACAGAATTTCAGCTATATTTCTTGTGATTGTTATGTTGTTTCTTTGCTCTTGCTCTAAAGTCGGACAGGATGTTACAGAAACACCGGAGGCTTCTCAGGATCAGGTAAAGTACACCTTGCCGGCAGGAATGGTTACAAAGAACGAGACAGTTTACGTGAATCTTGATACTTCGGGAAAGGTTACTCAGACAATTGTCAGTGACTGGCTTCATACAACACAAGGTCAGGTTTACGTTGATGACGTTACAAATCTTTCACAGATCGAAAATATTAAAGATGATTCCGTGCCTGATGTTAACGGCAGAAATCTTCGTTGGCATATGGACACTACGGATCTTTATTATCAGGGTAAAACAAATGCTCCTCTTCCGTTGCAGTTTAAGATTACATATGCGTTAAACGGTATGCCTATTTCTGCTACCGATCTTATCGGCAAAAGCGGACATGTGCAGATTGTCATAAAAATGATAAACACTAAGAATGAAGTGGTTAAGGTTAACGGCAAGGATGTTGTTATGTACACTCCGATGGTTGTTGTTGGCGGAACTGCCCTTAATGAATCTAAATTTCAGAATATCAGCGTTTCTAACGGAAAAACGATAAGTAACGGTAACAATCAGTTTGCTGTTATGGTTGGCTTCCCGGGAATTAACGAAAGCCTCGGGTTGTCTGATATCACTCAGAATGCAAATACTGGAATTCAGTACTCGTTTAATGATACATTTGTTGTTTCGGCTGATGTTACGGAATTTGAAATTGGCAACTTTATGTTTGCCGCATTGCCTATTGCTTCTCTTGATATCGGTCTTAACTCTATTTCAACATCTATGGACGATGTAAGAGAAAATCTTTCAAAACTCAGTACGCTCCAAAAGACTTTACAAGACATTGATGCTGATAGGTTATTGTCAACTTTGACCTCAAATCCGAATAAGATTTCCGAACTGAGCGATCTTGTCGGAAGAGCGGCAAAGCTTTATGCTGATAATAAGGCTCTTATTAATTTCCTTGATAATTTCGCAACACCTCAGAATATGCAGACTATACAGATTCTTACTGACTATATTTCAAATGCAGATTTTGAAGGTCTTGAAGATACACTTGCCGTGCTTAACAGCTTGTTCGGTGATGAAGCAAGCGCTGCAAAAATTCAGGAAGGTCTTGATTTGTTAAAACAGATGTCAGATGATCTTAATAACCCTGAGGTACAGAATGCGATCGACAACCTTCCACAGACTGTTGCAACACTGAACGAACTTCAAAAAGCAATTGACGAAAACAAAGATGTAATCGATGCACTTCAGGTCCTTGCAGATAGTAATGCTCTTGCATCAATAGATTCGGCAGTCTCAAGTCTTGAAGGGTCATTTGCTATAGGCAGTATTTCTCAGTTTGCAACAATAACCGGTGACGCTGATGAAATTACGGCAAAGATGACCGCTTGGATTGAACTTGGCAAACGTTATACGATTTTTACAACCAAGGCAAGCAACATGGATTCATCGGTTATGTTTATATACAAGGTGGATAGTCTTAAATCTTCTGTAGCTCAGAATTCAGAAGAAAAGGCTGAAACTGAGGCTGAGGCAAGTTCAGGACTTGGTTCCTTGTTTAAGAAATTTTTTGGTGAATAAGTAGGGATTGTATGAAGATAAAAGTATCTGTAATTATTCCTGTCTATAATTGTAAAGCATTCTTAGAGAGCGCGATTGTATCTGTCATTAATCAGAAGGATTTTATTGTGAACGAGCTTATTCTGGTTGATGACGGTTCAACTGACGGCTCTTCACAAATCTGTGACAAGTATGATGACTTGTATGATAATATTAAAGTCATTCATCAGCAGAACAGTGGTGTTTCTGCAGCACGTAACAACGGTATAAATGTTGCAGAAGGTGAGTGGATATTTTTTCTTGACAGTGATGACTATCTGCTTGAAGATGCTTTTGATAAGATGCTTTCGCAAGGCAATGCTGATATCATATGCGCAAGACATAATTCAAACACATCCGAGCAATCTGATTTTCTTGAATGTTTTGAATCAGGTGTATATGAAATTGCAGACATAAAGGATAAATTAACATCGATGCTTTCTTCGTCAAATCAGTTCTTTTTTACGTGTTGGGCAAAATTATTCCGTCGTTCAATTGTTGTTGACAACAGTGTTTTGTTTCCTGTCGGTCGTAAATATGCTGAAGATATGGTTTTTGTTTATACATATCTTCGTTGTTGCAGTTCGGTTTCTTTTGTTTCAGATGAAGTTTATTATTATTTCGTCAACGAAAATAATGCAACATCTGTTGTTCCGGAAGGGTTCGATATACAAAGTTTTGTTTTTAATTGGCAATCAGATTATTTTAAAGAAATTGATTGTGATTATGAAATTGTATATAATCAACTGGTTTCAGTTTTTTTGTATAAAAGTTTTTTGTCTCTTAAAACAGCTGCGACTTATATGAAGATGGTTGATTCTGTTAAATACATTAACAGAATTCTTAATGATGAGCAGTTCTATTTCTTATACACAACCAGCGATGAATACAAAACATTTAAGGTGAAATCGGATGAGTTGCTTAATAAATATATCAGAAAAAAGAAACCTTTTATGATTTGTATGCTTTATAAACTCATTAATATTAAAGCAAAACTATTTTAACAGTATTGAGGTGCTAAATGGTTAAATTACCTAATTATATATGGTTTTTGGGAAATATTCCATTCAGGGGTGACGGAAATATTTATTCCGGCTCAATGGGATGCGATCCCTTTTTGGGTAGCATTGAAAATAAAACGTTCAGATACCGTGTATGGCTGAGCAAAAACGATGACGGACTAATTCTGAATGCTGCTCATTATAATGGTGAGTATTCTTATGATGCAACAGATAAGTCTGTTGTTTGTGAGAAAAATTTTGAAGCTTCTCCAAAGGGTGTAGAAGAAGCACAAGTCTGGCTTCAGGAAGCTGAAGATAACGCAATTAAATATTTTTGATTACGGGAGTTGATAACATGATTGAATTAAAAACAAGGTGGACAGACAGTGTGAATCCTGATTGTCCCTTACCGGAATATCCGAGACCGCAGCTTGTAAGAAAAGACTGGCAGAATCTTAACGGTAGATTTGAATATGCAATTACGGGAATGAATGAAAAAATTCCTGAAAAATTTGACGGCGAGATTATTGTACCGTTTGCACCGGAGTGTTATCTTTCGGGTGTAGGCAGAACTGTTACCGAAAATGATTATTTATGGTACAGAAAAAATTTTGTTCTTGACAGCTGTTTCAACGGGAAAAATGTAATCCTTAATTTTGGTGCAGTTGACTGGAAATGCGCAGTTTATATCAATGGTAAACTTGTTACTGAACATCAGGGCGGTTATGTTCCTTTTTCTGTTGATATTACGGATGCAATAGCTGACGGTGAAAATGAATTGATTTTACGTGTTTATGATCCGACTGATGCATATTGGCAGGACAGAGGTAAGCAGGTCCGTGAAAGTAAGGGCTTCTGGTATACTGCAACAAGCGGTATCTGGCAGACAGTATGGCTTGAGCCGGTTGGTGATGTTTTTGTTAAAAAGATTAAGATTACTCCTGATATTGATAGTTCATCAGTAAAAATTTCAACTGACTTTAATGGCGAAGCAACGGTAAAAGCAATCGTAAAAGACGGTGACACGATTATTTTGGCAGGTGAGATTGAGCGCAAGGATGCAGTAATTAATATTAAAGATCAGAAGCTCTGGAGTCCTGAAAATCCGTTTCTTTACGATATCGCACTGGCACTTTGCGACGAAAACGGTAATATACTTGATGCCGTTACGAGCTATTTCGGTATGCGTAAGTTCAGTGTCGGTTATGATGATAAGCGTATACCGCGTTTGTGTCTTAATAATAAGCCATATTTCCAGAACGGTCTTCTTGATCAGGGATATTGGAGCGACGGCGGTCTTACCGCACCGTGTGACGAAGCTATGATTTATGATATCAAGAAGATGAAAGAGCTTGGTTTTAATATGTTGAGAAAGCATATTAAAGTAGAGCCTCACAGATGGTATTATCATTGTGACAGGCTTGGTATGATTGTATGGCAGGATATGGTTTGCGGTGCTGAAAAGATTGATAATTTTGTTGTCGGATTCTTGCCGAATATCGGTATAAGAAAGGCTAATGACTCTAATTACAATTTGTTCAGAGTAGCACCTGAAGAATGCCGAATTGAGCACGAAAAGGTGATGTACGAAACGATAGACAATTTGTACAATTTTACTTCTATCGGCTGCTGGGTACCTTTTAACGAGGCATGGGGTCAGTTTGACGCTAAGAGAATCGGTGCCGAAGTTAAAGCATATGATCCTTCAAGAATTGTTGATCATGCAAGCGGCTGGCATGACCAGGGCGGTCCTGAAATTAATAGCATGCATCGCTATATTCTTCCTGTAACAATGCGTAAAAACGACGGAAGACCATTTGCTCTTACTGAGTTTGGCGGATACAGCAGAAAAATTGAAAACCATATGTGGAATGCAAAAAAGAGCTTTGGTTATATTATGTTCAAAGATAAAACTTCTTTGACCAAGGCATACAAGAGTCTTTTTGAAAAGCAGATTATTCCGAAAATTTCAAAAGGTCTTTGTGCAACTGTCTATACTCAGGTAAGTGACGTTGAGTTTGAAGTGAACGGAATTCTTACCTATGACCGTGAACTTGTTAAAATTGATGAACATACAATTAAGCAGATCAACAGTAAAATGAAGTATTGAGGTGAATAACCTTGGGTAAAGAGCTTAATAAAATCAAACTTCTGTTTTTACATGATATTTTCACAAGACAAACTGATAAAGATCATGTTTATTCAGCTAATGAACTGTGTGATCTTTTGTTGGAATACGGTATAAACTGTGAAAGAAAGTCGATTTACAGCGATATTGAAGCACTGAAAGAATACGGTATGGATATCGTCAATGTTCGTTCGCCCAAAAGAGGTTATTACCTTAATGAACGAAAGTTTGATGTTGCTGAAGTTCGTCTTCTTATTGATGCAGTTCAGGCAGCTAAGTTCATTTCATCAAGAAAAACAAAAGCTTTGATTTATAAAATCGGAAATCTTCTCAGTGAGTTTCAGGAGGAAGAACTCAGAGAGCAGATTTATGTTGAAAGCAGCTTCAAGTCTGGAAAAGAAGATTTGTATGAAATAATCAAAGCACTTGACGATGCTGTAAAAAAATCAAAACAAGTTCAGATTACTTATGCTAAACGAAAGCTTGAAAACAGATATCTTAAGAAAAGTGAAGGAAAGGTTTTTCTTATAAATCCTTATTCTTTGCTTTGGTCTAATGATCATTATTATCTTGTTTGCAATAATGATAAGTATAATAATCTGATGCATCTGAGACTTGACAGAATTTCTCAGGTAAAGTTGCTTGGTTCGCCGTCAAAGCATTTTTCCAAAGTCTCAAAATACACAGATAAGTTTGACACAGCTGATTATTCAAATAAAATATTCAATATGTTTACGGGTGAATCAGGTGAAATCGAGCTTTGCTGTGACAACAGAATTATTGATGATATACTTGAAAAATTCGGCGATGAAACACCTTTGAAGATTTTTGATGAAAATCATTTTGTTTTCAAGGCTGATGTTGAGTTAAGTAACGGTCTTATCAGCTGGATTATGCAGTACGGTGTTGATATAAAGGTTCTTTCTCCAAAGAATCTTTCTGATGCTCTTATTGAAAAGACGAAAGAAATTTTATCTGTCTATGAATAATTGAAATTATACAGTCAACAATTTGTTTGAATCTTAAACGGGGAGTTGACTGTATGTCTTTATTAAAAAGATTTGAAGTTTCAATAGCAATTGCAGTGGTTACGAGCGTAATTTTTAGTGTTATATCGTTTGCAGATACGGCTGAAGAAATCCGCGGAGATGTGCTTCGGTTACATGTAATCGCAGCTTCAGACAGCGAAGAGGATCAGAAACTTAAACTTGAAGTACGTGATGCTGTTCTTGATGCCGGGGCAGAAATTTTTGACGGCAGTGTCAACGTTAAAAATGCCGTTGCGAAAATATCACCGCAAATAAATATTCTGACTGAATCTGCAAGAAAAGTGATTAAGGAACATGGATTTGATTACAGTGTTGAAATAACTGTTGACGAAGAATATTTTACAACAAGAACATATGAAACCGTAACTCTGCCTGCAGGTGAATATCTGTCTTTGGTTGTAAGAATAGGTGAAGGTGAAGGGAAAAACTGGTGGTGTGTTATGTTTCCGCCGATGTGTCTTTCAGCGGCAGATGAAGAGGATGTTCTTAAGTCTGTTTTAAGCGATGATGAGATTAAATTAGTGAGCAGCAGTCCTAAATTTGAACCGAGATTTAAGATAATTGAAATTTTTGAAAATATTAAAAACAGGATAAAAATATAATTGTAAAAATTTCATAGTGTTTTTTGATAAAAAGCTTACTGTAATTTTGTTATTATAGTAAGTTTTTATTTTTGTATATTTACAAATGGGATTGAAATGTGGTAAAATAAACAAAATTTGTGGAAGAAGGTCTTGAAATGAAGAAAAAGTTTTCTTTACATTCATTGTTCGGCACCACACCCGGTGTCGGCGTACAACCCAAAGAGGCTTTGGCCTATAGTGTAGCCGGATTTGGTCAGAATTTTATTTGTACCATTATCGGTTCATACATAACTGTGTTTATGACGGATGCACTTCTTTTCGGTGCTGACGGTGTTACTGTTGGTACGATGAGCGGTGCTATTGCTGTTGCATTACTTATGCTCGGCACCCGTGTTTTTGATGCATTAAATGACCCGATTATGGGTTCAGTTGTTGATAAAACCCGTACAAAGTGGGGTAAATGTCGCCCCTATCTTAAATGGATGGCATTTCCTATCGGCATTATGACAATTCTTTGCTTCTTGCCGATTTTCAGTGCTGAAAATGTTTATAACGGTACACAAACAATTCAGGCATTTGTTACAATTGCTGTTATCTATGTTATCTGGAGTGTTATTTATACAATCGCTGACGTTCCGTATTGGGGGCTTTCTACCTGCCTTACAAACGACACGGTTGTAAGAGGTAATATTCTTACTGTTGCTCGTATGTTCTGTACTGTTGGAGCAGGTATCGTTACTGTGTTTATTCCGATGATTACCGGTGCACTTACTGAAAAGTTTAAATATGCAGATACGGTTGCTGATAAAGCTCTTATTGCAAAAGATAAAGCTGAAGCTATTGCACAGATGGTTTTGAATCAGGGTATCACACAGGATGAGGCTATTCAGACATTTGTCGGTACAGTTAAGCAGGGTATGGAAATTGCTAATGCTGACACACTTAAGTGGGTATACTTCATAAGTGCTGTTGTTCTTGTAGTTTTGGCTATTCCTATGTTTTTCTATGGTTTCAAGAACACTCAGGAACGCTTCACATCAGACGAAAATCCGCCGTCATTCGGTCACAACCTTAAGCTTCTCTTCAAGAACAAAGAACTTCTTCTTATTGTTCTTTCAGGTGTTCTTGGCGGTGCAAGAATGGTATATTCATATACAGGTGGTCTTTACTTTGCAAAATACATCCTTCAGAACGAAGGCTTATATGGCGTAATTACACTTCTTGTTGTTCCCGGAGGACTTGTTGCATCAGTTCTTGTTCCGTGGATGTCAAAGAAGTTTACAAAGAAATGGTCTTATATTGCAGTTCACCTTTTCGGCGGTGTTGTAATGGCAATAATGTATTTCGTTGGTTACGATGCACCTTGGAAACTCATTGTCTGTGCAATAGGCCTTGTTCTTCTCGGTATTCCTCAGGGTGTTAACAACATTATGACATACGCAATGATCGGTGATACTGTTGACTATCTTGAGTGGAAGACGGGTGAAAGAGGCGAAGGTATCTGCTTCGCTATGCAGACACTTATCAATAAGATTGGTATGGCTGTAGGTGCATTCATTGGTGTACTTTCAATGAGCATTGCAGGTATCAATGCAAGAACTTATGAAGTTGCTAACCCTGATGCACTCTGGGATGTTCTTATCCTTTCAGGTGTTATCAGTATGTTTGCTTGTGCAGTTCCGATGTTCTTCTACACAGTTACTGAGAAGAGACAGCGTGAAATGGTTGCTGAAATCGCAGCAAGAAAAGCTAAAAAATAATTGGTAAGGTGATTTGAATGAGTAAGTATCTTATTATAAATGCAGATGACTTTGGTATGTGCAGAGGTGCCAACCTTGCTGTTATGGATCTTTTTAAGGATCCGAACAGCGCCTTGACGTCATCAACAATTATGGCACCGTGTGCATGGGCTCCGGAAGCAGCTCAGTTTGCAAAAGCAAATCCTGAGCTTGGTATTGGTGTTCATTGGACTTTCACAAGTGAATGGAGTAAGTACCGTTGGGCACCTGTTGGTGCATCAAATACTGATTCATTAAGAGATGAGGATGGCTTCTTTTATCACGAAAGTGATCAGGTTGAGCTCAATGCCGATCTCGATGAAATTGAAGCAGAGTGCCGCGCACAGATTGAAAGACTTAAGAAACTTGGCCTCACCAATCCGTCACATGTTGATAATCACATGGGTTCGATTTACGGAATTGAAACGGGTCGCTTTGAGCTTCTTAATGTAGCGTTTGATGTTGCTTCCGAGTACGGTCTTCCTTTCCGTTTCCCGAAAATTTTACCTGACGAAGTCTTTGATAACACTATGCTTGAAATCAAGGTTGATAAGGAAATGGTTAAGGGCTTGCTTTCAAATATCGTTTCTTATGCCGATATGAAAGGTGTAGCTATTCCTGACTTCCTCATTCCTAATGAATGGGGCGGACCGCAGGATGAAAGCTATGACAACTTCAAAGAGTATATTTATGAGCTTTACAGACATTTCCCTGACGGTGCTGTTACGGAAACATATATGCATCCCTCTCTTGAGACTGATGACCTCAAGGGTACAACAGGTGCTTGGCAGAGAAGGGTATGGGAATATCAGATTCTTAAAGATCCTCAGACAAAACAGCACATTGAATCTCTCGGATTCAAGCTTATTAACTATCGTGACCTTGCGAATATGAAAAAATAAGGTGATTGTATGTTTGAATTTACTCAGCATGAGATTACTTCCGAACAGCCTTTGCTTGATTCTAATGGAAATATAGCTGAACCCGGTTTTGCTAAAAAGCTTTTCTGGAAATATGACCGTAATGCGATAAAGGCAAATAAACTCAGAATCAAGGAATGGGATTATTATTATATAGGCACTCAGGATTACGGCCTTTGCCTTACTGTTTCCGATGTAGGTTATGTCAGCAGTCTGTCTGTTTCATTGTTGAAGTTCGGTGATGAGCCTTTCCAGATGAACGACAGCGAACTCGGCATATTGCCTCTCGGTAAGGTCAATATGCCTTCAACAAGCGTATCGGGTGATGTCAGCACAAAGGCAGGCACTCTTGAAATGACGTTCAATAACGACGGCGTCAAGCGTCATCTTTTCGGTAAGTATGACAATTATTGCAACAGCGGAAAAACTCTGACTTTTGATGTTGTTTTGTCTGATTGTCCTGAAGAAAGTATGGTTATTGCTACACCGTTTGATAAGGACAAACATTTCTATTACAATCAGAAAATCAACTGTATGAAGGCTGAAGGTTTCGTTAAGTTTGATGACATTGACTGGGTTTTCAACGAAGAAAACAAAGCTCTCGGAACACTTGACTGGGGACGCGGAGTCTGGACTTATGACAATACCTGGTACTGGGGCAGCGGACAGATGGTTCTTGATGACGGAAATGTTTTCGGATTTAACATCGGTTACGGTTTCGGCAATACATCTGCTGCAAGTGAGAATATGCTTTTCTATAACGGAAAATCACATAAACTCGATCAGGTCAAGTTTAATATCCCGATGAAAAACGGTGACTTTGATTATATGTCTGACTGGACATTCACCAGTAACGACGGCCGTTTTGAAATGAATTTCAAACCCGTTATTGATCGAGTTGCACCAATTGATCTGAAAGTAATGTGTATGATTCCGCATCAGGTTTTCGGACTGATTTCAGGAACGGCAACTCTTGATGACGGAACAGTCATTGAAATTAAAGACAAGATGGTATTCGCTGAGAGAGTACATAATAAATGGTAAGATTTATATAAAAAGACAGGAGCGGTTTTGGTGTTGTAAGAAAATTCTTTTGACACACAGAACCGTCCCTGTAACCTTGCTAAACATTTAGGCTCAATGGATCATTAAACGGGAAAAATGTATAAAGGTGCAGTGAAAGGAAGAACGTTATGGTAACGATTTGCTGTGAAGATATGAAGAATAATATGTATAGTATTTTCGAAGATGCTTCAAAAATTGAAATCGACCAAACAGATAAAACGGTATATTATTGTTCTAAATTTGATGAGTATGGAATTCCAATTTACGATGGAAAAAATGGTGCAGCAACTTCTTATGTGTTAATAGACTATTGTCCTTGGTGTGGTAAACGTTTACCTTCCAGCAAACGTGATGAGTGGTTTTCAGCGTTAGAAAAATTAGGTATTGAAAATCCTTTGGAGGTTGAAAATATTCCAGAAAAGTTTAAAACATCTGAATGGTTTAATAGCACAAGGGATGTTTCACTGTGTTCAGGGGAACTTAATCCTAAGGGTAAATGAAAATAAAATATCATTCAAAGTGAAAGCACCCATGTCCGGGTGCTTTTTAATTTCGGTTTTTATTGTAGTAAATTGTAACCTTTTGTAGTTGATTATATTGAAAAAATAGTTATAATATAATGGAGGTGATATGTAATGAAAGGAAAATTAATAGTTATTGAGGGCCTTGACGGCAGTGGCAAGTCAACACAAATTGAACTTCTTAAATCAAAATTGTCGGACAAGCAGGTCCGTCAGATAAAGCTTCCTGATTATGACAGTCCTTCAAGTACACTTGTAAAGATGTATCTCCACGGTGAATTCGGTAAAAATCCGGATGATGTAAATGCATATGCAGCATCTGCTTTTTATGCTGTTGACCGCTTTGCAAATTTTAAGACAAAGTGGAAAGAATTTTACGATAACGGTGATATAATAATTTCGGACAGATACACAACATCAAATGCATATCATCAATCAACAAAAATACCGAGAGAGAGCTGGTCTGAGTATTTTGATTGGCTTGAAGATTTTGAATATAACCTTATAGGTATACCTAAACCCGATGCTGTAATATATCTTGATATGCCTATCGAAATTTCACAGAAAATGATGAGTAAACGCTACAGCGGAGATGAAACAAAAAAAGATATTCACGAAAGCAATATTGAATATCTTCTCAAATGCCGAGAAGCCGCACTTGTTGCAGCTGAAGAAATGGGTTGGCATGTAATCAAGTGTAATAACGATGATGAACCGAGAAGTATTGATGATATTGGTGACGAAATTTTTGAAATTGTTTCTAAGGAGTTAGCGGATGTTTAATTTTCATCAACCCACAATGGATGATTTTGATTGGTTAAAAAATGTTCTTGAAAAGGCACAGCCGATGAGCTGTGAGTACGCTTTAAGCAATCTTATCGGCTGGGCTAAACATTACGGTGCACAGATTGCGGAGATTGAAGGCTGTCTTGTTGCGAAAATTCAAAAGAATGAAGTTTTTGGTTTTCCTAAGGGCGACAATTGGAGTGCAGCTTTAGCTGCACTTAAAAAAGAATATGAATATCCGTCTTTCTACGGTCTGACGGTTGAGGAGAAAGAATTAATAGAAAAATCTTTTCCCGGTGAATATGTTTTTTATCCGTCGCGTAATTCGTTTGATTATATATACAGGGTTTCAGACCTCGCAAATCTTACAGGTAAGAAATATCACTCAAAGAGAAATCATATTTCTTACTTTAAAAAGACTTACAACTGGTCATATGAAGAGATGAACTCAGATAATCTTGCCGAATGTATCAGAATGAATGAAAAATGGTATGAGCTTAATGTAGATAAAGATCCGGAAGGTATCGAAGCTGAACGAGAGGTTTTGAATCTTTCTTTTGATAATTTTGAAAAATTCGGATTTACGGGCGGTTTGCTGCGTGTAGAAGGAGAAGTAGTTGCATTTACATTCGGCGAAAAGCTCAATGAAAATACATTTGTCACACATTTTGAAAAAGCGTTTGCCGATATAAGAGGCGCGTATCCGATGATAAACAATCAATTTGCTCAGAACACTATTAACGGCTTTGAGTTTGTAAACAGGGAAGATGACATTGGTTCTGAGGGACTACGTAAGGCGAAGCTGTCATATTATCCTGAAATTCTGCTTGAAAAGTTTACGGCGGTGAAAATTTGATTAAGGTTTATAATGCTGAAAATCTGAACAGGGAAGATGTAATTGACCTTTGGATGAAATCCTTTGGTGATACAAGGGAGTATGTTGAATTTTTCCTTGATAACTGTCCCGGGTATGTTTGTGTTGAATATTTTGTTGAAGGCAGACTTGCATCACAATTGTTTCTTCTTGAAGGTGAATTGGCATCTGAAAAATGTAAATACCTTTATGCGGCTTGTACACATGAAGATTACAGACGCCGCGGAATAATGGAAGAATTAATTGAATTTACAAAAACTTATTGCAAAGATAAAAATTGTTCTTCGATTTTTCTCGTACCGGCAAATGAAAGCTTATATTCTTATTATTCAAAGTTTGAATTTGTTGCATCCTTTCTTAAGAAAGAATCAGTTGTTCAAAATGAATCCGAATTGCTGTCCGAATTAACCGAAGCAGATGTTGATTCGGTATTTAATATAAAGAAGGAACTTATTGAAAATATTAACGGATTTCGTTTTTCGGATGATGTAATGAAATATACGATAAAAGAACACCTTTTTAACGGCGGCAAAATATATATTAATTCGAAAGATGATGAAAAGACGGTTGCTTTTTATTACATTAACGGTTCTGATATTGTTGTTAAAGAGTTATTAACTGAAAAAATGGAGCTTTATTCGGAAAATTTTCAACATTTTTTCAATAAAGATGTTGAAAATATTTACATTTTCAGTCCGATAGTGTATAATAGTACAGATATAATGGAAAAATATACAAAATGTGGTATGTGTTTTCCGTTGAATGACAGATTATCTGATTTTTTGAAGAAGCATACGGATTTATACGCCGGAATGTATCTTGACTGAGAGGTAATTATGATTTACGTTTTTTTAGCAAAGGGTTTTGAAGAAATTGAAGCGTTGACGGTTGTTGATTATTTACGTCGCGCAGAATTAGAGGTTTATACAGTGGGGATCGGCGGTAAGATTATAACCGGTTCGCACAGCATTCCTGTTTTCTGTGATCTTGATGAAAATGAAATTTCAGCTTCTGATGCGATTGATGCTATAGTTTTACCGGGCGGAATGCCGGGAACGCTTAATCTTGAAGCTAATAAAACGGTAAATGAACTTATTGATTATTGCGTTCAAAACAATAAATATGTCTGTGCTATTTGTGCTGCACCTTCAATTCTCGGACATAAAGGTCTGCTAAAAGGTCGGAAAGCTTGTTGTTTCCCCGGATTCGAAAATGAGCTTGAGGGTGCGAATGTTTCTGAAGACTTTGTTTGCGCAGACGGTAAATATATAACGGCAAAGGGAATGGGAGCTGCAATTGAGTTCAGTCGTGAGATAGTGAGAGTACTTCTTGATGACTTTACGGCTGACAGAATCAAAGCTTCGTTACAGTGTCCGTTCTGAGGAAGGAGAGAGTTTAATGAATGATGACAGACAGAGAAATTCAGATCTTGATTTGAATAAAATTCTTGAAGAGTATTCTGCGATCAATCGTGAATCGACTCGCAGTGCTGACAATACTGCCGGCACAAGCGGTCAGTCTGGTCGTACCGAAACCGGTAAGAGTTACAACGATGTGCCGATAAGCAAGAACAATTCTGCAGTCAGAAGAAACCCTGAAGATTTTAACGCTCCTGCAAAGAAATTTGTTCTGCATATTGATGAAACTGTTATTGATTCTGAAATCAATGAGCCTGTTCGCAAACCTCAGAACAACAGTGGCATTTATTTTTCAAATTATCAGAAGAAAGCTAACAATACACAAAAATCACAATCGGCAAAAAATAATAATTCGACAAATAAAACCACCGTTGCCAAAGCAGCAACTCCCGGTAATAATAAAGTTGGTGCTGCAAGTAAGAATATTGGCAGTAGGGCTGCTCTTGTTTTTCTGGCTATAATTATCGTAGCAACTTCAATTCTTTCGTACATCGGTATTTCGTGTATCGGCGATATGCTTGCAATCAACAGAAGCGAAGAAAGTATCGAAGTTACGATTCCTGAAGATGCAAAGTATACTGAGGTTATTGATATTCTCCACGATAATGATCTTATTAAAAACAAGCTGTTCTGCAAGTTGTTTACTCAGTACAGAAATTTTGATGATGACACATACCTGAGCGGTAAGTATTATCTTAGCAGCAGTATGGGTCTTGAGGGTATGCTCAAGGATATGATGGTAGCTCCTATTACTGCGGATACCATCAAGCTTTCTTTCCCTGAAGGTTGGACGATTCAGCAGATTTTTGAAAAGCTCGAAAAGAATGATGTTTGTGAATCAAACAAGCTTTACTCAACAATCAGGTCTAATTATTCTTATGACTTTTTTACAGAAATAGAAAACGACAATAAACGTTATCTCAAGCTTGAGGGCTATCTTTTCCCTGATACTTATGATTTCTTTGTTGGTGCCGATACTAATTATGTTATCAAAAAGTTCCTTGATAATTTTGAAAGCAAATGGACTCCCGAGTATCAGGCGAGGGCGGACAAGCTTGGTTACTCCTGTGATGAAATTATTATTATTGCGTCAATTATCCAGAAGGAAGCAGCAAATGCTGAACAGATGAAGACAATTTCATCCGTTATTCATAACAGACTTAATAATGATTCTCGTTTCCCGACTCTCGGTTGTGACTCAACTGCATTGTATGTAACAAATTATGTGACACCCGTTGTAGGTGATGCGGCAGGTCTTAATTATTACAGCTATTATGATACCCGTTCCAATAAGGGGTTACCTCCTGGTCCGATCTGTAATCCGGGTATGGATGCCATCAAGGCAGCTCTTTATCCTGAAACGACAAAGTATTTCTTCTTTGCACATGATAATTCAGGAAAGATTTATCTTGCAGAGACCCTTGACGGACACAATACAAATCTTGTTAAAATCATTAAAGCAAATAACCAGAACTAACGGAGCTTTTTATGGACAACAGTAAAATTTTTGTTCCTGAATTATTGTCACCTGCCGGTGATATGGAACGTTTTGAAAGAGCATTGTATTTTGGCGCAGATGCAATATACCTCGGCGGATCTGCATTTTCAATGCGTGCTGCTCCTTCTAACTTTACCACCGATGAGCTTGAAAAAGCCTGTAAAGCAGCACATAATAAAAATGTAAAAGTCTACCTTACCTGCAATACTGTGCCGAGAAACGATGAAATAGAAAAACTCCCGCAGTTTCTTATTGATTCGGCTCAGGCAGGTGTTGATGCGTTCATAATATCCGATCTCGGAGTTATGTCGCTTGCAAAAAAATATACTCCGGATGTTGATATCCATATTTCAACACAGGCAGGAATAACAAATTATGCATCTGCCAATGAGTGGTATAATATGGGGGCAACACGTGTTGTAACAGCAAGGGAACTTTCTCTTGAGGATATTGCAACTATGCGTGCCAAAACACCGAAAGATCTTGAAATTGAATGTTTTGTTCACGGTGCAATGTGCGTTTCTTTCTCAGGCAGATGCTTGTTATCAAACTATCTTGTCGGCAGAGATTCAAACAGGGGAGACTGTGCTCAACCCTGCAGATGGCAGTATGCTTTGATGGAAAAAACACGTCCGGGCGAGTATATGCCGATTGACGAGGATTCAACCGGTACATATATTATGAACTCAAAAGATATGTGTATGATTGAACATATCCCTGACCTTGTCAAAGCCGGTATTTCAAGTTTTAAGATTGAAGGCAGGGCAAAGTCTGCTTATTACACATCCGTTGTTACAAACGCCTACAGAGAGGCAATTGACGGATATCTTAAGAATCCGACTGATACGTACAATCCTGAACAATGGATTATCGATGAAATGTATAAAATGAGCAGTCGCGAATACTGTACAGGTTTTTACTACGGTCATCCGACTGAAAATGCTCAGATTTATTATGACGGAGGCTACAAGCGTGATTGGAGTGTTATGGCTGAAGTTGTTGATTATAAAGACGGAAGAGTAATCGCAAGGCAACGCAACAGAATTTTTGAGGGCGATACTCTTGAAGTTTTACAGAGAGGTAAAAAACCCTTTGAGATTAAAATCAAGGATCTTCGTGATGAAGACGGTGAACTTATTGAAAAAGCACCGCATCCCATGATGATATTTACATTTGAAAGTGATATTGAGATACCCGCTGATGCGCTTTTACGCAAGGCACTGTAATTTGGAGGCTGTTTATGCTTTTAAGCGAAATACTTAACGGAATTGAATTTGTAACAGATTCTGATATTCAGGTTAATATTGATGACATAGTGTATGATTCACGTAAAGCTTCTGCAGGAACTTTATTTGTTTGCTTGTGCGGAGCTCGTTTTGACGGTCATGAATACGCTTTAAGTGCATACGAAAAAGGTTGCCGCTGCTTTATGATTGAACGTCAGTTGGATTTGCCTTCAGATGCTGTTCAGGTTAAAGTTGCTGATTCAAGAGCTTCTCTTGCAGTCGCTTCTGCTAATTTCTTTGGACATCCGACAAAGGAACTCAAAGTAATCGGTATAACCGGAACGAAAGGTAAAACATCTACAGCACATCTTGTTAAAGCATTGCTTGATAAGGCCGGAATTAAGTGTGGTATAATCGGAACGGTTGGTGCCTATTATGATGATATTGAAATTCCTACCGTTAATACTACGCCTGAAAGCTATGAGCTTCAGAAAATTTTCAGAATAATGCTTGATAACGGATGTAAGGCTTGCGTTATCGAAGTTTCTTCAATCGGACTTATGGCTCACCGTGTTGATTGTGTTGATTTTGAAGTGGGTGTATTTACAAATCTTTCACCCGATCATATCGGTCCGAATGAACATCCTGATTTTGAAGATTACATGTATTGGAAATCAGTTTTGTTCAAGATTGCAAAGTGTGCAGTAATCAATATTGATGACCCTGCATACGAAGCAATGATTAGAAATTGCAAATCACCGATAACAACATACAGTCTTGAAAAAGCTGATGTTATAGCTGAGAATGTTCAGCTTCTTAAAAACAATAGGTTTATCGGTATTTCGTTTGATTGCATTGCCGGGGACAAGGAGTTCTATACAGAAGTTGCGTTACCCGGACTGTTTAATGTATATAACGCCCTCGCAGCTATTGCGGTTTTATCAGCACTCAAAATTAATGCGGCAGATTATATTGACGCTTTGAAAGAAATAAGAGTGCGCGGAAGAGCAGAGTGTGTATATGTCTGCGATGACTTTGATGTAATTATAGACTACGCTCACAACGGAATCAGCATGAAGAGCATGCTTGATACACTTAAAAGTTATCCGCATAACCATATAATTGCATTGTACGGAGCTGTTGGCGGACGTACACAGTTAAGACGTAAAGAGCTTGGACTTATTACGGGTAAAGAGTGTGATTTGTCTGTTCTTACATCGGATGACCCTGATTTTGAGGACCCGTGGAACATTATCAATGAAATCGGCAAATACGTAAAAGAAGCCGGTGGTGAATACATCGGTATCCCTGACAGGGGAGAGGCTGTTGAATATGCTTTGGGATTGCTTGAAAAAGGTGATATTCTTTTACTTGCAGGCAAAGGTCACGAACAATATATGAAGATTAACGGTGAGTATGTTCCGTTTTCTGAACGCGAGCATATTGAAATTTTCAAGAAAAGGAGAGCGAATAAATGACATATGAATTTAAGTCTGAAAAAGATTTCAAGTCTTTTGACGATTATCTCATAAAAAACGGCGGAACTTATATGCAGTGCTCTCTTTGGCCTGATGCAAAGCCTGCTTGGAAGCCTCATTTTTATGTTGGTTTAAAAGACGGTGAAAGAGTTTTTCAGTGTCTTATACTCGGAAGAGTTTTGCCGATGGCAGGTCTTGTCTGGTATGTTCCTGACGGATTTATCTGTGATTATACAGATGAAACTCTTATCTCGGAATTTTCTTCATTTATAAAAACTGAAATGAAGAAAAATAATGTTACCGTTCTCCTCACTGATCCTCATATTCCGTTAAGAATAAACGGTGAAAATCAGCAACAGGGACTCGATGCACATAAAATGCTTATTTCTAATGGTTATAAGCTTAATCATAACATTGAAAATTATATCTATAAAGCTCCTGTTCAGTATTATATTCCGCTTAAAAATAAAGAAACCGGTGAATCGTATGCAGCTGATGATATAATTAAAAAATGCGAAAAAGGTGTTCGCTACAGCGTAAGAATCGGTGACCAGCGCGGTCTTACTTCAAAAATATGTTCATATGAAGATGTTAAAAATGATCCGTCATTAATGGATGATTTTATGCAGGTTATGGGTGACACATCGGACAGAAATGATTTTATGGAAAGAAATTCCGGCTATGTCACGCATCTTTTGGAAGTCTTCAAAGATTATATGGACTTGTCTCTTGTTTATTATGACAAAAATGAAGACAAAAAACTTCAGGATGAACGTGACAGACAGGTTGCTGAAAATCTTAAAAAGATGGAAACCTGCAACGAAAAGCAGAAAAAGAAGCTTCAGAACGAGAACGAAGCCATTCAGCAGCAGACGGATAATTATATGAAGCGTTTTAAACTTGCTGAAGAGTTTACAGATAAAGAAAGATTCTGCGTTGCAGCAGGGCTTACAATCCGATACAACGGTATTGCCGGATGTATTTTCGGCGGAAGCAGAAACATACTTCGCAATGAAACAAGGCCGAGTCATTATGTGAACTATCTCCGACTCAAACGAAGTGTTGAATCAGGTTGCGACATTCATGACCTTGGTTATGTTTTTGTTGATGAGGTTGAACATCCGACTGATGAAAACATGCCTCTTGGTGAGTTTAAAGTGCGTGAAGATTTTATCGGAATACGTGACTTTAAAGCAAGCTTTAATTCGGATTTAATTGAGTTTATCGGCGAGTATGCTTTGGTAAACAATAAATTAAAATTCAAGCTTTACAATGACTTTGTACCTAAAGCTAGAAAACTAAAAATAAAAATTGCAAGGAAATTGAGAAAATAATCAGGAAAGGAGATTTATTATGGCAAAGAAAAAGAGTAATGAAAAGCGCAGACAGCTTTCTAATTTTGCTGCTTGTATTATTTCTTTCTGTTCAATCATCGGCCTTACGTCATTAATTGTTGTTGGCTACATCCTGATTAACATATTAACTGTGACAAACGGTGATCCTGTTATCAACCTAGAAAATGCTAAAAACAATCAGAATCAGACATCTTTCCTTTATGCAACTGATGCCGACGGAAATGAAATTGAATTACTAAGACTTCACGGTACCGAAAACCGAATCTGGGTTGACCTTGCTGAAATACCGCAGTGTGTCCGTGATGCTTTTATTGCTCTCGAGGATAAACGCTTCAATGATCATAAAGGTGTTGACTGGAGACGAACTGTCGGTGTTATGATTGTTTCTAGGTATGAGGGTCAGGGTGGTTCAACCATCACTCAACAGCTTGTTAAGAATGTTACCGGCAATAATGAGGTAACTTATGTCAGAAAATACAACGAGATACTTACGGCTCTAAATCTTGAAAAAAACTACAATAAGGATCAGATTCTTGAAGCTTACCTTAATACTCTTTATCTCGGTCAGGGTTGTTACGGGGTTGAAACTGCCGCAGAAACATATTTCGGAAAAACTGTCGGAGAACTTAACTATGCTGAAAGTGCAGTTATTGCCGCTATTACACAGAAACCATATTCACTTGACCCTATTAAGAATCCTGAAGAAAACAGAAACAGACAGGTTTATTGTCTGGACGAGATGCGTATACAGGGCAAAATCACTAAGGAACAGTACCAGGAAGCTGTAAATTATGACTTAGTTTTCACAACTGATGAGGATTATGTTCCGAGTGCAGCGGAAATTGAACGTCAGAAGAATAAAAAGGAAGCAACGAACAACAAAGAAGTTCAGAGTTTTTATGTTGACTATGTTATTTCCGATCTGATTGACGATCTTCAGAAAGAATTAGGTTGTTCAAATAAGGAAGCGACTAATATGATTTACGGCGGAGGTCTTAAGATTTATGCAGCCGTAGATCTTGATATTCAGAAGAAGCTTGAAAAGATTTATGTTAATAAAACCAATTGGCTTGACAAAAAAGCGCAGTCTTCGATGACTATTATGGATTATGCCGGACGTGTTGTTGCAATTGTCGGTCAGGCTGGTGAAAAAGAAGGAAACCGTGTTCTGAACAGAGCTGCAGATTCTCCGAGACCTCCCGGATCAACCATTAAACCGCTTAGTTCATACGCTCCGGGAATCGAAAAGGGCGAAATTACCTGGTCATCTTTCGTAAGAGATTCATCAATCTACTATTACGGACGTCAGTGGCCTAAAAACTATAGCGGTGATCTTGGCTCAGGAAGCAATGTTTCGGTGCAGGTTGCCCTTGCGAAATCTCTGAACACTGTACCGGCTCGTATTTGTGTTAATATGCTCGGTCCTGATGTTTCATATGATTATGTAAAGAATAAGTTCCACATTTCCACAGCAATTGACGGTAAAGATGACAATCCGGCACCGTTGGTTGTCGGTTCAATGAACATTGGTATCACTTCACTTGAAATGACAGCGGCTTACGCTTCATTCGGTAACGGAGGCTTGTATTACGAGCCGTATTCATACTACTATGTAGAAAATTCTCTTGGTGAAGTTATTCTTGATAACAGAGATAATGAAGGCGAACAAATCATATCACCGGAAACAGCGGACGTTATGCGTCATATGATGGAAACTGTTACAACCAAAACTTACGGTACAGGTTATAAATACAAGACTTCAGGTTTTGATAACTATGCAAAAACAGGTACAACTGATAATAACTATGATAAGTGGATGGTTGGCGGAACACCGCATTATGTAGCTGCTGTATGGTACGGATATGATATTCCTAAAACAATAAATACATCAGCTAACCCTGCAGGTGCTATTTATAAAACTGTTATGGATGAGATTCACAAGAATCTTCCGGATAAAGAATTTGAAGATACATCTGAAGTGGTTAAAAAGTATTATTGTACTTCTACAGGTAAACTTGCTTCTTCAAAATGCTCTTCAACTGCTTTGGGTTGGTATATTGAGGAACATTTACCGTCATACTGCTCCGGACACTATTCAAGCGGAAGCTCATCTGAATCAACAAGTTCCGATAATTCAGGTTCGTCGTCAGGAGGCAATAGCGGTAATTCATCCGGAGATACTCCGATAATCGATATACCGCAGGTTGTTATACCAACAAGACCGCCTGAACCGGATACCCCGGCGGTTAATGAAGACGAATAATTTAAATTTATATTGGAGGCGGTCATATGATAATTATGTCGGTTGATTACGGTGATGTAAGGACTGGCATAGCTGTCAGTGATCGCCTTGAAACTTTTGCTTTTCCGGTTGAAGTTATAAACGAAGCATATCAGCCCAAGGTAATTGCAAGGATTCAATCTATTGTGGATGAAAAGAAACCCGAAATTATTGTTGTAGGATATCCTAAAAATATGGATTCATCAGAAGGCTCACGTGCTCAGAAATGTAAAGATTTTGCTTTTGAACTTGAAAAAGCTGTCGATATAACGTGTGTCCTTTGGGATGAAAGATTAACAACTGTTTCAGCGTATAACTACTTAAATGAAACTAACACACGCGGAAAGAAGCGAAAAAATGTTGTTGATGCTGTCGCAGCAACAATAATCCTTCAGGATTATCTTGATTACAGGAGAAATAATAATGCCTGAAAACAAAATCAAAAAATTATTTAATCAAGGTTTAATATCCGTTCTGCTGACTTTTTCGGTAATTCCCGGATTTAATCTTATCGGCAATCTGTTTCTTCAAGTTGTTGTTACAATCGCATGCGCGTTGATTATTCTTTTTGTATCTGATTTTTTGCTGAAAGCAGATGCTGTTTCTGTTTCGAATTCGCTGACAGCGATGGTTGTGTTCTGGGCGTTTTTTGCTTTGTTTAAGCAGATAGAGATTCACATTGAGAACAACGACCGGTCGTTACGTTGGATACTTAATTTTTACTATGATAAACCTGCATTGGTTTTTGTTGTTATAATTGTTTGCGTTTTGTACTATATTTTTAAATTAATGATTAATAAAAAGGATGCTTTCGTTTGTGATTACAAGCGATTTATCCGAAAAACATCAATATTATTTCTTGCTTATTATTTAATAATTCTTGTATATTCGTTTTTTCTTATCAGAGAGATTACGTTTATACACCCTGAGTTTAACATTAAACCTTTTGCAATGATTGAATTTACGTTTTCAAGAGGTTATATCGATTATGAGCTGATTTTTCTTTTTCTTGGAAATATAGCTGTTTTTTTACCCCTTGGAATTTTTATTTCAGCTTTTATTAAAAATAAATTCTTTATAATTATTTTACCGATTATTTTAAGCTCAGTAATCGAGATTTCTCAATATTTCCTGGGAAATGGTCACCCCGATATTGACGACTTCATTCTTAATGTCATCGGTTTTTATCTCGGTGTAGGAATAAAGATATTGCTGGATTATTTAGTATATAAATTTTCAAAAGGAAGATTTACTTCATTCTTTATTTTGGATTAATAATTCTTTTGAACCAACTGAAATAAGTATCAAAGAAAATATTTTTCGTATAATCATTTCGTCCAGAAATCTTATAAGAAAAAATCCTGCGGCAACACCGATAATCCCGCAAACAATATATGAAAAACTGATTTTCCATTCTATCAGCTTGTTCTTATTGTGTTTAACAAGTGCAATTGCTGCTGACGGGATAAAGAATATAAGGTTGATTCCTTGTGCCGTCAACTGAGGGATATCCTTATATAGCGTCAGGTAAATAATCAGAACTCCGCCGCCGCCAAAGCCCATTGCACCTAAAGCTCCGGAAATAAAACCTGCTATAATATCTGCAATCATTTTAAAAACATCCTTATTCCTGCATAAATCATAAATAATGAAAATACTTTTCTTAAAATTTTTGATGGGATTTTAGGCAGTAATGTGGCTCCTGCAAATGAGCCGATAATTCCCGGAATGATATAAACGTATGAATCAGAAAGATTGACATTGTTGTTTATTAAATATACCACTGCACTGATTACGGTCAAAGGAAGTATTATTGATATTGCCGTAGCATGTGCTTTTGTCTGGGTAATATTGTTTTTTTTCAAACATGCAATTGCCACTATGCCTCCGCAGGCTCCGATAACAATATTGATGATTCCGATTAAAATGCCTGCTATATAATTTATTGTTTTTTTCATATTGATATTTCACCTGCATAAATTTTATGTGGGGTGTTGATATGAGGAATTTACCGTTAAAGATTTACTGTTTAATTGTTTCTTTTGCCTTAGTATTTACTTTTTTAATTAAAATATTTATCGATCGTCGTGCAGAAATGACATCTGCGGGTGTAGGAGATGGTTACACTGTTATAATTGACGCCGGACACGGTGGTGAAGACGGCGGAGCTGTTGCTTATGACGGTTCTCTTGAAAAGGATTTTAACCTTGATATTGCTCTTAAGCTTCAAAGCATACTGGAATTGTACGGTTTTAATGTAATAATGACACGTACTGAAGATAAAATGACCTGTGATGAAAATCTTAAAACTCAGAGGCAGAAAAAGGTTTCAGATATCAGAAACAGGCTTGATATTATCAATAAATTCAATAATGCGATATTTGTAAGTATTCATCAAAATAAATTTTCTGACAGTAAGCAGGAGGGGACTCAGGTTTTCTATTCACCTGCGAACCTGAACAGTAAAAAATTAGCCGATTACATACAAAACTCAGTTGTAAGTAATCTTCAGAAAAATAATAAACGCAAAACCAAAAAATCAGGAACCGAAATATTTCTTTTGTACCATTCAACCATTCCGTCAGTTATGGTTGAATGCGGATTCTTATCCAACAGTAATGATTTGATGATGTTAAAAACTGATACCTATAAAATTAAAATAGCAACACTTATTGCTGACGGTATTATAAACTATTATATTCAAAGGTGATTAAATGGCTTCAAAAGCTAAAAATGTATATGTATGTTCTGCTTGTGGATATGAGAGTGCCAAGTGGTTCGGATGTTGTCCGGGATGTAATGAGTGGAATACAATGGCTGAAGTATTCAAAGCTCCCGAAAGCTCAAAAAAAGTTACCCGTACAGTTTCTGCGCTGACTTCAAGTGTGCAGAAAATCAACGAGATAAGCTGTGACAGCGAAATAAGATATAAAACAGGTCTTAATGAGCTTGACAGAGTTCTTGGCGGCGGTATCGTTAAGGGCTCACTTGTATTGTTAAGCGGTGATCCGGGTATAGGTAAATCAACTATACTTTTGCAGATTTGTCAGTATCTCGGTCAATCCCTGAAAATACTCTATGTTTCAGGTGAAGAATCAGCTCATCAGATTAAACTCAGAGCAGGTCGATTGGGTGTTGACACTGAAAATCTTTCTGTATTCTGCGAAACCGATGTACAGATAATAATTGAATATATGCGTTCTTCGCAGCCTGATCTTGTTATAATCGACTCGATTCAGACGATGAATTTTACTGAACTCAACTCTTCACTTGGTAGTGTTGCTCAGGTACGAGAATGTACAAACTGTCTTATGCAGACTGCAAAATCATTAAATATACCTACAATTGTCGTCGGACACGTTAATAAGGACGGAAATATCGCAGGTCCGAAAGTTCTAGAGCATATAGTTGATGCAGTTTTATATTTTGAAGGTGAACGACATCTTTCGTACAGGATTCTTCGTGCAGTTAAAAACAGATATGGCTCTACCAACGAAATCGGTGTATTTGAAATGAAGGATAACGGACTTTCTGAAGTCGAAAATCCGTCTCAGATGATGATTTCAGGCAGACCAAAGAATACCTCCGGTTCGTGCGTTGCGTGCCTTATGGAGGGCTCCAGGCCGATATTAGCGGAAGTTCAGGCATTGGTTACATCAAGCGGTTTTGGAAACCCGAGAAGAATGGCAAACGGCTTCGATTATAACAGACTATCAATGCTTCTTGCTGTACTTGAAAAACGTGCAGGATTTTTCTACGCCAATACGGACGTATATATAAACGTTGTCGGCGGTTTGAAGCTCTATGAGCCGGCTTCGGATTTATCTGTTGCATTAGCATTGATTTCCAGCCTCAAGGACGAACCTATAAGGGACGATGTCATAGCCTTTGGAGAAATAGGCCTTGGCGGTGAAATCCGTTCAATAGGCAGCTGCGAGCAGAGAATTAAAGAAGCTGCCAGACTTGGTTTCAATAAATGTATTGTTCCGTATCATAATTATAAAAATCTGAATGCTAATATTAAATCATTGGTTGAAGTTGTGCCTGCAAGGACTATACGCGCGGCTTTTGATGCAGGTATTTAAAAGGGGAGAGGATAGTTGAAAAAAATTATTAAAACACCCTGTTTACCTGAAAATAACGTAGCATTGGCATTAATTTCAACTGATTATCCGGATATTTCCGATAAACTTCTTAAAGAATATAACGTAAAAACAATCCGTGTTCAGCGAAATAATGCGCTGACTTTTGATATATCTTCACATCCGGATTGTGTCTTTGTTCAATTAAATGAAAATACAGCCGTTGCAGGAAAAGACATCTATGACTCTATTGTTAATTATTTAACAATAGAAGAGAGTGTGATTAATTTTAATTTATATAAAAGTGCAGGTAATATCTGTTCGCCGTATCCAGAAGACGTAAAGCTTAATGTGAGGATTATTTCTGATATGATATTCTGCAACACTAAGTATGTCGATGAAACAATTAAAGAATTTTCATGTAAACATAGATATCGTTTAATCCATTGTAATCAAGGCTATGCAGCGTGTTCAACAATATTATTAAATAATAATGCTTTAATAACTGATGATGAAACGATACATTGTTCAGCTCAGAAAAATGGAATCGATTCAATTTTAATAAGTAAAGGTTCTGTCAAGTTGAATGGACGTGAATACGGCTTTATAGGCGGTACATGCGGTATGATTGGTAAAAATCTGTTAGCTTTTACCGGTAATCTTGATACGCACAGTGATGCTGAACTAATAAAATCATTTTTAAATAAGTATAATATCAATTATGTAGAGCTCAGTAACGGACCTTTAATCGATATAGGCGGAATTATACCTGTTTCAGAGTATACATAATGATTTCATATAGTCAGATCAGATATTTTTTAATTAACCCCTACCCTAAATTATACAAAATATTTCTTTTGTATAATTAGCAATTAAAATTTAAGGATATTGATAGTTATGCATAAGGATGAATTTAAAACTCTACCCCCATCAGTAGTCGAATTTTTAAATTATATGAGTGTAATAAAAAATAAATCGGAGCTTACTGTTCTTGAGTATGCGTCCGATTTACGTCTGTTTTTCAGATATTTACTTATATACAGAAAAAAAGTTGATGAGAATACTGAATTTGATTCAATTGATATTTCTTCTGTAGGTCTTGATATGATTGAAACTGTTTCCATTCAGGATGCATATGCTTTCTTGTCCTATTGCAGAAATGTAAGGAAAAACGATGCTGCGTCACGTGCAAGAAAAGCATCAGCTTTAAGGGCATACTTTAAGTACATGTCAATTAATACTAAGCAGATTGAAGAAAACCCGATGCAGGAGCTTGAATCCCCTAAAGCAAAGAAGGCGTTACCAAAGTACCTGACACTTGAAGAAAGTGTCAATTTACTTAACAGCATTGACGGCAAATTTAAAGAGCGTGATTATTGTATAATTGCTTTGTTCCTTAATTGCGGACTGCGACTTTCCGAGTTGGTCGGATTGAATTACGGCGATATCCGTTCAGATAATTCAATGCGAGTAACCGGTAAAGGAAACAAAGAAAGAATAATTTATCTTAATGACATGTGTGTTAATGCCATTAATGAGTATATGAAGGTGCGTCCTGTTGAAGGTGTGAAAGATAAAAATGCACTTTTTTTAAGCAGTCGCCTTTCAAGGATAAGTCCTAAAACTGTTCAGCATATTGTTAAAACCTTTCTTGATAAAGCAGGTCTTGGTGATCAGGGATTTTCAACACATAAATTAAGACACACCGCTGCAACTCTGATGTATCAGCAAGGAAACGTTGACGTTCTTCTCATTAAGGAAATTCTCGGTCACGAAAACCTTGCTACAACTGAAATTTATACTCATATTATTGATTCACAGCTTAAAGATGCTGTTGCATCCAACCCTTTGAACAACATTTCAAAAAACAAAGATTCCATTGAATAATCTGTACATTAGAATTCGTATAACTACGGCAATAATTATAATTAGATAGTATTTAATGCTGTTTTTATAAAACAAGGAAAAATTATAATCGTTCAGTCTTTTCGATTTGCCGAGGGTTTTAATAAGAAGTTGTGACATACTTATACTTTCACTCGTAATCAGAATCAACGACATTAGTGACGGTATGCAATATGGAATTATCATAATAACAACATAAGCAAGACCTTTCAATGCATAAGTTTCGAAGAGAAAATATGTTATTATACTTGCCAAAAAGCTGAATAGCAGCGGAATAAAATTCACAACAAAGCAACCGTAGACTGACAACCCGAAGAAAAATATCATAACTGCAAAAATAGTCGGCAATAAAAGGTGAACCGTAAAACTTTCATATATTGAAATGTTTTCAGACGAAAGAATATATTGATTTATTACTTCACTTAGCTTTAAATATATTCCCCTCTCCCCTTTTGCCGAAAATGAGCCTAAAAACATTCCCGAAACAGAAAATATTACAGGTGTTAAAAATTTCCAATTCAGCATAATATTATTTAACTTTTTGCTGAAATTATGTAAATTAACCGGTTTTTTGATTATTTTTTTATCCAAGCTTAACCCTCCGTCCAAGCTGTTTAATAACAGTTAAAACATATGCAGACAAGCTGAAAAAAATACCGCTGTGAGTTTGTATCACAGCGGTATTTTTGTTTTATTTAGTTCCGAATATTCTGTCGCCTGCATCACCGAGACCGGGAACAATATAACAGTGGTCATTCAGCTTTTCATCCTCAGCTGCAAGGAAAATGTCAACATCGGGATGAGCTTCTTTAAGAGCCGCAATTCCTTCAGGGGCGGCAATAAGCCCCATAAATTTGATTGATTTCGGTTTTCTTTCCTTAATCAAAGAAATTGCATCAATTGCAGAGCCGCCTGTCGCCAACATAGGATCAAGTACGATTACATCGCGATCATTGATATCTGCAGGTAATTTGCAGTAGTATTCAACCGGTTTCAAGGTTTCAGGGTCACGATACAAGCCGATATGACCGACTCTTGCAGAAGGTACAAGCTGAAGAACGCCGTCTACCATACCAAGACCTGCACGAAGAATCGGAACAAAAGCAAGTTTTTTACCTTCAAGGCTGTGTGCAACACATTTACAAATCGGAGTTTCAATTTCAATCTCGTGCAAAGGAAGATCTCTTGTTGCTTCGTAACACATAAGTGTAGCAATCTCGCTTACAAGATTTCTGAAATCCTTTGATGATGTGTGAATATCTCGTAAAATTGACAGTTTATGCTGTATAAGAGGATGATTTGTGATAATAACATTGCCCATAGTTTTTACCTCCCGATTAAAACTCACCGTTTTCAATAGCTGAAATCTGATCAATTCTTCTCTGATGTCTGCCACCCTCGAACTCCGTGTTGAGGAAAATATCGACCAATTCGTTTGCAAGTCCTGCGCCTACAACACGTCCGCCGAGACAAAGAATATTTGCGTCGTTATGAGCACGCGTGAGCTTAGCACTGAAATAATCAGAGCAGCAGGCTGCACGTACCCCTTTTACCTTATTAGCAGCCATACTGATACCGATTCCCGTACCGCAACAAAGAATACCAAGGATTTTTTCTTCCGTAACAGCTGTACCTACCTTATAAGCAATAGCAGCATAGTCAACAGATTCGCTTGTATAAGTACCGTAATCCGTTATTTCAAATCTGCCGACTTCTTCAAGATGATTTTTAATTGACTCTTTAAGTTCAAATCCGCCGTGATCGGCACCGATTGCGATTTTCATGTTTTTCACTCACCTTTTTTCAGTTTATTCTTTAACTCACGTTCAGCCTGAGGTAAACGTAAATATTCAGGAACTAATTTATCGCTGTTGATATATAATTCTTTCTCTTTATTTTCTGCAGCAAAGCAGACACCGGTTGCGTTCTGATATTTATAAGATTCGGAAGCAATTTTTATACCGGCGATTTCAGTATATAATGAATTATAACAAATATCCGCACCGTCACCTACAAGAATTATTTCCTCGTTGTACGATAACAGCATTTCCTTTAATTCAGATATCGGAATTGCAAGATCATCAGTCAGTCTTTCAACGACAGAATCTTTAATTCTGAATAATGCCGTGTAAACCTGAGCGCAACGTGCATCCATAACGGCAACCGCAATACAGTCAAAAGCAACAAGATTGTATGCCATTGATTCAAGTGTTGAAATTCCGATAGTTTTTATATTTTTTGTGTCTGCAATACCTTTAGCTGCAGCAACACCAATTCGGATGCCTGTAAATGAGCCGGGTCCTTTGTTAACTGCAACAGCATCAATATCATCAAGCGTTAAAGATGCACATTTTAACGCGTTATCAAGCATTGGCATTAATGTCTGTGAATGAGTCAATCCTGTATTAATATAAAAACTGCTGAGGATTTTTCCGTTTTCTGTAACAGCTACGGACGCAGATTTTGCTGAGCTGTCAATTCCTAATATTTTCAAAGTAAATCTACTCCAATAATTTCAATGTTTCTTTCGTTCTCATTTTCACCCGGAGAAAAAATAACCTTTATACAATCTTCCGGCAGAGCTTTTTCGATATTCTCACTCCACTCAACTGCAAGGATTTCCGATGCATCAAGGTAATCAAAATAACCCGTCGAATAAAGGTCATCCCAGGTTGATATACGGTACATATCAAAATGATATAATTTATTTCCTTTACCCTTATATTCATGTACAAGTGCAAAGGTGGGACTGCTGACACAATTTTCATCAATACCGAGACCTGCGGCAAGACCGTGAGTAAATGCTGTTTTTCCCATTCCCATAGGTCCGAAATAAGCAACAACTGTACCTTTGCTCAGTTTGCCGCCAAGTTTCCTGCCGAGTTCAACAGTATCTTTGACACTTTTGCTGTAAAATGAAGACAAAATATCACTCCAACTTCAATCATTGAGAATATTATATCATATTTTTTAAATAAGTAAATAACTTTGTACTTGAAATTAAAACAGATTACATATATAATTGTTCGTGTATTTAAAAGTTACGGAGGTGAAGCTTTGAATAAAATCATTTATTGGTTTAAGGATTTTCTTAAGGGAACTGATAAATTTCTCATTACTCTAAGTGTTTTGCTTTCAACCTTCGGTGTTATTATGGTCTACAGCGCCACAAGAAGAACATTAACCGAAGATATGCTGATTCCGCGTGATGTCCGTACAATGGCAATTGCGGTTATACTCGGTGTTATATGCGCATTTATAATATCGCTTGTAGACTATGAGGCTCTTTCGCGACTATGGCCGCTTATAGCTTTAGTTTGTATCGGATTGATGGTGTCACTGTTTTTTATCGGTGATGCTCCGTCAGGTCGTTCAGATGCTATTTCCTGGATTAAATTGGGAAGCTTTTATTTTCAGCCATCCGAACTTTTGAAAATCGGCTTTATGATTACCTTTGCCGTGCATCTTAATTCCGTAAGACATGACATCAACAAATTCAAAAACGTTGTTTTTCTCGGGATTCATGCCCTTGTTGTAATAGCTCTTGTTATTCTTACAGGCGATCTCGGTTCAGCTCTTGTGTTTGTTGTAATGACACTCGGGATGCTTTTTGTCGCCGGTTTGTATATTAGGTATTTCTTGTTCGGTGTCGGCGTAATCGCTCTGGCTGCTCCCGTACTTTGGTTTGAATTCTTTTCAGATTTCCAAAAACAACGATTTATGGCTATCTACTCGCCTTCATCTTTGACTGAAGCAACTTATGAGGAAGTGATTTTCCAACAGCAGCAAGGCGTCAATGCTATCGGTTCGGGTAAAATATTCGGACAGGGATTGTTTGAAGGACCTTACACGCAAAACGGTCTTGTTCCTGAAAGCAGAAATGATATGATTTTTACAGTTGTTGGTGAGGAGCTTGGCCTGGTTGGCGCAATTTTTGCTCTGCTTCTTCTTTTGATTCTTGTTATAAAGATAATTTATGTCGGTCAGCATGCAGTTTCTTTTATCGGAAAAATTATCTGTACTGCTGTTGCAGTTATGATAGTCGCACATGTAGTAATCAATATCGGAATGTGTCTTATGGTTTTACCCGTAATCGGTATCACACTACCATTTATGAGTGCCGGAGGTTCTTCAAACCTTTGTATTTATTTTGCGATAGGAATGGTTATGAGCGTTTACCGTTCTTCATTGACGCGTGAACCGGTTGATTTTAAATTCGGAAAAATTTATACCCCGTTTACAGACTAAAAAATGAGCCTCGGTTTAAAACCGAGGCTTTATTATTAAGCGTTTTTCTTTTTAAAAATATTTCTGATGTCCCATTCAACCATCGCATTGATACCTTTATTATTTGTTTTTGAATAAAGAAGGTTAATAAGAAGATAAGCAATAAGTCCTGCAAGAATACCGACTACGATACCGCCGAGGATATCTGACGGATAGTGAACGCAAAGATAAATTCTTGAACATCCCATAAGTACTGCAAAAAGAAGTGCTGTCCAGCTTATGTACTTTTTCTTGCTTGCGAAGAAATAGCCTGCCATTGCTGCCATCGCAGAAGTTGTGTGACCTGACGGGAATGATTTTTCACCGACCTTTGTTGAGCCCGCATCAATCCACCACTGTTTGAATGCTTCAAAACAATCGCTGAGTTCGTTCTGGAACGGTCTCGGTCGTGCTACAAGAGGCTTAACGGAAACGTTTGTGATGAGTGCGCCTACACCAATCGCAAGAAGCATGGCCATACCTGCTTTGCGAGTCTTCTTAAAAAGCATCATTATTATCGAAATGATGATAAAGAAAAGACCCTCTTCTCCTAAGAGCGTTACAAATTTAAAAAACGGATCCCAGAAAGCACTTCCTGCTCCCTGATTAAAAGTGTTGTGGAAAAACTCAAGAATTGCATAGTCGAAACTATAAAAAGTATCATTCAACCACTGTGCTGCTGCTGTTAATTCAGTCATATGATAAACCTCCAATAAATTTTGCTAATTATAGCATTATTTCGACACTTTTTCAATACTTTAAATTCATATACTTGAAAATTTTATTCCTATATGGTATTATATTTTTAATATACATAAGGAGGAATACGATGAACTTTGTTATCAAATCTATTTCAGTAATCCTTTCAGTAATTATGGCAATTCTGCCGACCCTTCAGCCGGCACCGCAGCCGACACCAGGCACAAATGCCGCTGAAAATTATAAATACACACTTGAAGATATGAGTGTTGTTTATGATGAAAAAGACGAAAACGGTAATTATTACCCTCTCGTTGTTGTGCCCGGAATTTCCCATTCAATTACATATGTTGTTGATGAAAATTATGACTATGCAAACGCAGAAGATCCTTCAAAGCCGCCCATTAAGCAGGATGCATTCGGTAACGATATGACAGGCTCTACAATTATCCTTGATATTCCTGCAACAGTTCTTGCGGCGGTTACAAAGTTTATCGTTCCACTCGTTCTTTCTGTTATGACACAGAGTGATGCAGGTGTTGTTGACGGAATTGCGAAGCTGGCGGATGCAGCTTTCTCGGTTCAGAAAACTCTTCCTGACGGAACATTTGCAAACAACGAAATCGGTTTACTTGAGTTCAACGGTTCATTCGCAGACTTTGCAACGAAAGATAACAACAATCAGTCTTATATGGAGTATCAGACGGAATATCTTTATAAGATCCTTCCTCTTCGCTCCGTTGCTGAAGTTATTGGCGAAGAAAATCTCTTCTTCTTTACTTTCAGCCTTTTCGGAGATGCAATGACATCTGCAGATAACCTTGACAAATATATTGATATGGTTCTTGAAAAGACAGGTGCCGAGAAAGTTAATCTTCTCCCGATAAGTCTCGGCGGTACAATCTTTACGGCTTACGCTGAAAAATACACGGATACTGATAAAGTAAACGCTGTTGTAAATGTCGTTCCGGTTCTTAACGGCACTCAGGTTGTAAGCGATATGTATCAGCGCGATTTCAACCTTGACGGCGAATATTGGTACAGTGATCTTTTCCCGATCATTATCAGCGAATTTACGGAATACGGCAGTATGGTAGGTAGCCTTGTAAATCTCCTTATCCGTGCTCTTCCGGCTGATGTCAACGCTTCAATAATTACAAGTATGTACAACGTACTTCTTGAAAATCTTCTTATCAACACTCCGCAGATGTGGGCAATGGTAACACGCGAGGATTATCCTGAACTCGCTGAAAAGTATCTTGGCGATGCTGAACACGCTCCTGTAAGAGCTATGACAGATGCTTTCCATCAGGCTCAGATGAACCTTGAAGATAACATCAGAACAATGGTTGATAACGGTGTTGAAATCAATATCATCTCAGGTTACAGCCTCCATACAGGTGAAGCAAGATACAACTTCTTCCAGCTTATGGGCGATTCTTTTGACGTAAACGGTGACGGTATTATTCACGTTGAGTCAACTACTCTCGGAGCAACTGCCGCCCTCCCCGGTGAACAGTTACCCGCTGATTATAAGCAAGCCATCGACAGTGAATATTCATATATCTCACCTGACAGAGAAATCGACGCTTCAACAGGCGTTCTTCCCGACAATACATGGTATTTCTACAATATGAACCATGAAGATACAGCAAACAACGCACCGGTAATCAACCTTGCGCTTGCGCTCCTCTATTCAGATGAGGTTGAGGATGTTCACACAAATCCTGAAAAATTCCCGCAGTTCAACGGAAATTCCGACAACTGGTTCATCAGACGTTGGAGATATAACGACCTTAAGAAAATCTATCAGAAGTATCTTGACGGCGATATCGAAATGCCCGCTGAAGATGCAGCCGAGTGTGAAGCTCTTCTTTACGAATGTGAACGTGTAATGCGTGCCACAATCGCTGATGATGCATTCTGTAAGGAGACAACACTTCGCGTAAACATTATGTGCAATAGATACTCAGGCCTTTCTGATGAAGATATTTATATCCTCACTCAGAAGCAGATGAATGAGCTTGATCCGACAGTCAAAGCGATTGAAACAATCATCAAGATTACTGACCAGTCACTTTGCGGAATCTTCGGAACAAAAGCCTATTCACAGTTCTGGATGGCAATGTTTGAATAAGATTATAGATGCTCTGATTTTCAGGGCATCTTTTCTTCATATAATAAATATAGTAAATTCAATCTATAATTGTATATTTTCAACATTGAATTTGAAGCACCGTTGTGATATACTTATTCGGTAACGCAATATATTAGCAGGAGTTGAAAAAAGATGGATTCATTCGCAGAACTTTGGGAATTAATTAAAGATGAATGTAAAAAACAAGTATCTGAATCCATATACAACGTTTGGTTTAAAGATATGGAGCTCGTTAGCTTTACTGAGAAGAAGGTTGTTATTGCCCTTTCTGATTTCAAGCGTAAAATTATCGAAACAAAATTTATGGGTAAGCTCACAGATTCTTTTACAAACGTTTTAGGATTTGACATTGACATCGAACTCGTTGATGTTGATGCAGCAACAGAATATGTGTCTAAGAAGGAGCCTGAAAACCTTAAGGCTGAGGATACCTTTGATTCATTCGTTGTCGGTGCATCGAATAAATTTGCCTATGCAGCTGCAAGTGCAGTTGCCAATGATCCGGGAAACAAATACAATCCCTTGTTCATTTACGGTAATTCAGGTCTTGGCAAGACTCACCTGCTCAATGCTATATGTCATTCAATTGAGCAGCAGAATCCTGATGCAAAGATAATATATACCCGCGGTGAAGATTTCACAAACGAACTTATCAGATACATTTCTTCAAAGAGTACAATTGAGTTTCATAAAAAATACAGAAATGCTGACATCCTTCTTGTTGACGACGTTCAGTTCATCGCCGGTAAGGAATCAACACAGGAAGAATTCTTCCACACCTTTAACGCACTTTATCAGGCAGGTAATCAGATTGTTCTCACTTCTGACCGTCCGCCGAAAGAAATCGCTCTTCTTGAAGACAGACTTAAGAACCGTTTTGAATGGGGCTTGATGGCTGATATTCAGCCGCCCGATATTGAAACAAGAATGGCTATTATCAAGAGAAAAGCTGATATTCTTAATTTTGATCTTCCCGATGAATGTGTTCAGTTTATCGCAGAAAAGCTTAAGAACAACATTCGTCAGCTTGAAGGTGCTGTTAAAAAGATGCAGGCTTTTGTTACAATGCAGGGCTTGCCGACTAACCTTGCAACAGCACAAAAAGCAATTGCCGATATTTTTGTTGACAAAGTGCCTGTTAAGGTAACTGTCGAAAAGATTGTTTCTGAAGTTGCACGTACATACGGTGCTGAACCTGAAGAGATTTATTCAAAAAAGCAGAATGCACTTATCACAGAAATGCGTCAGATGGCTATGTTCATCGTCAGAGAGCTTACAGGACTTTCAACCAAGGCAATCGGACGTGAGTTCAACCGTGACCATTCAACCGTCGTTTACAGTTTGGAAAAATTCCAGAAGAGATATAACGATGACAGCAAGGTCAGACAAATGGTTGACAACATCAGCAAAAACGTACGTGACGGAATCTGATTTTCACGGAGGTAAATCCAAATGGCATTCAATATATTCAAAAAATTCAATTTCGGCTTAAAGAAAACACGTGACAGCATGTCAGGTGCTATCGATGCCGTTATCAGTGAAAATGAAGACATTACCGATCAGCTCTATGATGATCTTGAAGAAATTCTCATTATGGGCGATGTCGGTATGAATACCGCAGCTGAAATCTGTGAAAAACTTCGTGACTATGTTTCAAAGAAGCATATTAAGAAGTCTTCTCAGGTCAAAGGTGCTATCAAAGAGATAGTTGCTGAATTGCTTGAGGGCGGCGAAGATATGGGTCTTGTTACTATGCCGTCTGTTATTCTTGTTATTGGTGTTAACGGTGTCGGCAAAACAACCACAATCGGTAAAATGGCAGCCATGTATAAAGCTGAAGGCAAAAAGGTTATTCTCGGCGCCGCTGATACCTTCCGCGCTGCAGCTATTGATCAGCTCGAAGTATGGGCAAACCGTGCAGGTGTTGAAATCGTTAAACATCAGGAAGGAGCAGATCCTGCGGCTGTTGTTTATGATACAATCCAGGCGGGTAAGGCACGTGATGCGGATATCATTATCTGCGATACAGCAGGTCGTCTTCACAACAAAAAGAACCTTATGGATGAGCTTGCAAAGATATACAGAATCATTGACAAGGAACTCCCCTACAATGACCGTGAAAGCCTTCTTGTTCTTGATGCAACAACAGGACAAAATGCTGTTAATCAGGCTCGCGACTTCAAAAACGTATGTGAAATCACCGGTATCGTTCTGACAAAGCTTGACGGAACGGCTAAAGGCGGTGTTGTTCTTGCAATCAAGAATGACCTTAAGGTTCCCGTTAAGTTTGTAGGTGTCGGCGAGCAGATTGATGACTTACAACCGTTTAATCCAACTGCTTTTGCTGAAGGTCTTTTTGAAAACGAAGTAAAGCACGATGACGATAATATGTTTATACCTAAAGAGGAAACTGAGGAAGTTGCTGAATGAAAATAATTATTGCAACCCATAATATGAAGAAGAGAGCTGAATTGGAAAGAATCCTTTCCCCTCTCGGCATTGAAATTGTTACCGATACAGATATCGGTTGTACACTCAGAGATGTTGAAGAAAACGGAACAACATTTGAAGAGAATGCTTTTATTAAAGCTCAGGCAGGCTGTGAAGACAGTGGACTTCCCTGTATTGCAGATGACTCGGGACTTGTTGTTGATGCTCTCGGCGGTGCTCCGGGAATATTCTCGGCACGTTATTGCGGTGTTCACGGTAACGATGAGGCGAACAACGACAAACTCCTAAAAGAGCTTGAAAATGTACCCGATGAAGAAAGAACAGCACGATTTGTGTGTGCGGTATGTTGCGTATTTCCTGACGGAAGACATCTTACGGTTACTGATACTTGTGAAGGTACAATTTTCCACGAAAGGCACGGCAGCGGCGGATTCGGTTATGATGTCCTTTTCAACTGCAACGGTCAGCCGTTCGGTGAGATTTCAGCAGAAGAAAAAGACAAAGTAAGTCATCGCGGCAAAGCGCTTCGTCACCTTGCTGAGGAATTGAAGAATTATATATAACGGAGAAAATTATGGAAGAAAAAATGACAAGCAAAAGACGTGCTGAGCTCAGAGGACAGGCAAACCGCCTTGAACCGCTTTTTCAGGTTGGTAAGGGCGGAATATCTGATGCGTTGATTGCACAGACAAACGACGCTCTGAGAGTGCACGAGCTTATAAAACTTAAGGTGCTTCTTGAATCTGCACCCGAAACTCCGAGAGAAATCGCTGAAAAGCTTGCAGAAGCTACAGGTTCTCAGGTTGTTCAGGTTATAGGCGGAAGCATGATATTCTATAAAGAAAACCCTGAACTTCAGGCAGAAAAAAACCCGAAGGCGAAGACGAAAAAGTCAGGTACTGGCAAAGGTGCAAAAGATTTTAAAAAGAAGTATAATGCTATTGCCAAAAAGAGCGAAAAAGATCAGAAAAAATCACGTTATTCAAAGTCAAATAACGGCAGGTTTTACAAATAATTTAACTTGATGAACGAAAGGAGTTGTGGTAGGATGGATAAGCAAGACAACAACAAAACAGTAGCGCAGAACAAAAAAGCCTATCATGACTATTTTGTTCTTGAAGAATATGAGGCAGGAATTGAGCTTTTCGGAACGGAAATCAAGTCAATAAGACAGGGAAAACTCAATTTAAAAGACTCATGGTGCAATATCATTGAAGGTGAAATCTTTGTCAACGGTATGCACATAAGCCCCTACGACCACGGAAATATTTTCAACCGTGACCCGTTAAGAGTCAGAAAGCTTCTAATGCATAAAAAGGAAATCAACAGACTTTTCGGTACGGTCAAGCAGGACGGTCTTTCGCTTATTCCCCTTTCGGTCTATTTCAAGAAAGGCAGAGCAAAAGTAAAGGTCGGTCTTTGTAAGGGTAAAAAACTTTACGATAAACGTGATGTCGCAGCAAAAAAAGATGCTGCAAGAAACATCGAAAGAGCAATGAAGGAACGTTTTCAATAACTCAACCGACAGTTAAATGGATTTTCAGTTAAAACAACTGTTAGTTTAGTATTTTCAACCTTTGATCTCTTCACATCTTTTATGTTCTCCGCTAAAATATTGGTAACAAACCGAAAGGAGAAAAGTAATATGACATTATTCAATAAAAAAGAAAAAGAAGAACCATCTTTTACAGAAAAGCAAGACAAAACTGATTCAACTGAAACATTAGGCAGCAGGATATCATTTTTAAGAAAAAATAAAGGCTACACTCAAGATGAGTTTTCAAGCTTACTGGATGTAACACCTCAGGCTGTTTCTAAATGGGAAAACAATTTATCTTGTCCTGATATTATGTTGCTTCCTAAGATTGCTGAATTATTAGATACAACTGTTGATGAATTGCTTACAGGCACTAAAACTAATTACAATAAATCCGATATTAATATTTCAGATTTAAAATTACACATACAAGTCATACAATTAAACAGAAAACCGATTAATATCAATGTCCCGTTAACGTTTGTAAAACGAATGGCAAAAATAGGAAACAATATTTCCGGAATTATCGGTACACAGGCACTTAATAATAAACAGCTCGAACAGATACTACAGTTAGTTGACGAAGGCGTAACAGGTGAAGTTTTAAATCTTGTTGACGAAAACGGACAGACTGTAGTTATTGAGATTAAATAAATTGATTAGAGCAGTCCTACCCTGCCGACTGCTCTTAGATATACGGGGATGAAAGGATTTCGACGGGGATTCTGAACTGTGATAAGCGAGTAGTGGTGCGGGACCACTATAAAATCCGTAGTTTATTAAAAATAAACGACAACAATACAAAATTAATGGCTGCTTAATGCGGTCCATCCTGTTCAGTAGTACCACGGACTGAATAAGGGTGTCGAACAGTGGTGAACGTGAATGTGCCCGTAGCCTTGAAGCGCATCACGGACTAAAGGCTACCGTAGGAGAAAGCCTGTTTACCGGCGTTCTCTGAGGGGAATCTTAAAAGATAAACTACACTCGTAGAAAATTGCGGGAATGGGTTTTCGGACGCGGTTTCGATTACCGCCATCTCCACCAAAAAAACGAGCAATCTTCCGATGAAGATTGCTCGTTTCCTTTTATAAATTTAACTAATTAAATTTCGTTTTTTATGGTTCTTCTTAACTAAAAAAGCCTCTTGCCAGAGCAAGAGGCTAAATTTTATCTTCTGCTTTTTCTTGTTTCTTTAATTTCAAAACCTTTCTTGATAAGAACACTAAGCGGTACGAAAACAAGAAGAGCGAAAATGCAGCTGTAAAGGAACATGCTTGATGACGGAACAATCGTTTCAACGCCATACTCATTCATATATGTAACAGCAGAATTGCGGCAAGCAATATCACCCATTACAGGACCGACAACCATAGGTATAAGAACAACAAAAATCATTCTGATACCCTGGAAAAGACCTTCCTTACCTACAGGAATAAAATCTCTGACAGCAGCATTGAAGAGAATCATAAGAACAACATAACCAATAAGTGTCGGGCCTACACCGATAAGAACACCAACAAGGTTGGTTGTACGAGAAAGAATGAAAAGGCCGATTACCAATAAAATAACCGCAGGAATTAAGCCGTATGCCTTATTTTTAACCGAAGCCTTCATAAGGATGACTATACCGGCTACAAGGAAAATAATTACAAGTACTGCAGGAATAATTACACCGGCTGTAAGGAAATTGATTCCTTCGTTAGCAGGAAGAACAACGTATTGAAGATAAACAAAAAGATACGGGAAGAAGACCTGGATAGCGATATTGTAAAGACCGACAGAAGCAAGTGTAAGATATAATCTTGAGTTGCCTGATATAACAGAAGGTCTGAAACCGTAGAAAAGATCACTCCAATAGCTTGACTTTGCCAAATTATCCGCCTGAACTTTAGGTTCAGGATCTTCAAGCAAGAAAAGACCTGCAATACCGCAAACAGTAACAACCGCACCAAGAGCAAGGAAGAAAATCTGATAACTGATTGCACCGGACTGTGCAAAGCTGCCAATACCCATGACAATAACCATTGAAATAAAACCTATAAACGTAAATGCTGTTTCAACTTTAGGCCTTGTTGACGGAGTAGTTACTTCAGTAACCCATGCATTGAATACAGAGTCATTACTTGTAGAACCCATGAATGTCATAACAGCGTCCATTATAATTACAGCCCAGACAGTTACCGTAAGAACTGTTGCAGCTTCAGATAATCCGAAGAGTGTGGCAATGTTATCACGTGTAATAAAGCCGAACAAGCCTGTAATAATACCCCACGCGATGTAACCGACGGAAATGAAAACCTTACGTTTTTTTATCTTATCGCTGAGCGTACCCATAATAAATGTGGTAAGTACTGCAGTGATGGCTGAAATCGCAACCATTCGGCTGATTGCTGTTGTAGGTGCCATTGTACCTGCGATAGCTTGAGATGATGCACCTGCGTAGACTGAGTTGTAAAGGAATGTGTTAAAATACATGTTTTCAACATTCCATGCAATTGCACCCATAAGATTAAACAAAAGAATGTTAAACCAAAGGCGCTTTGAAAGTTTGTTTTCCATAATAAACTCCCCTCTTTGAATTTTCAGTTAATTATACCACACATTACAGAAAATTCAAATACTAAAAAGTAAAAATCCCGAACACATATGCATTCGGGATTTTGGAGCTACTAAGCGGACTCGAGCCGCTGACCTCATCCTTACCAAGGATGTGCTCTACCACCTGAGCCATAGTAGCATATCGCAACGTCAGTTATGATATCACAATCCGACTGCATTGTCAAGTTAAAAAGGTATTTAAATTGACATTATAAGAAAAAGTGGTATAATTTTTTCATAAACCAAAGCGAGGTGTTCTTATGCTTTTAACAATAGATATCGGTAATACAAATATCACTTTAGGTGTTTTCAAGGGTGATGAATTACAGTTCACTTCACGTCTTGCCACAGACAGAAAAAGAACCGGCGATCAATATGCTGTTGAACTTCTTAATGTGTTCAAACTTTATGAAGCTGAAATCTCAGAATTCGACGGAGCTATCATAAGCAGTGTTGTTCCCGAGGCTACTGATGCACTCAAAGCGGCAGTCGTATGTGTTACTGGTAAAGAACCGCAGATTCTCTCTTCAGATATCGGTTCAGGACTTAAAGTAATTAACAATATTAACGGGCAGATCGGTGCAGATATTGCTGCAGTAGCGGTTGCTGCAATCAAGAAATATCCTCTCCCCTGCTTCGTTCTCGACCTTGGCACAGCAACCAAGATTATCCTGATTGACGAAAACGGAATGTTTGTCGGCTGTACTATTTCACCCGGTGTCGGAATTTCATTACATGCACTTGCTTCAAGAACATCGATGCTGCCGACAATTAATCTTGAAACGCCTCAGTCTTCAATAGGAACAAATACAATTGACTGTATGAAATCAGGTATTGTTTACGGAACAGCAGCTATGCTTGACGGTCTTACCGAAAGAATGGAAAAAGATTTCGGCAAAAAGGTCGTTTCGACAGTTGCAACAGGAGGCCTTTCAAGGGAAGTTATCCGCAATTGTACCCGAGATATCATCTATGATCAAAATCTTATTTTAGACGGTCTTAAGCAGATATATTACAACGAATAAAAGGAGGCAAAGCCTCCTTTTTTATTATTTACAAAAATTATCAATATAACGGTTAATTGCTTCATCAATAACCTTGATTGCCGCATCTCTGTCATTAACTTCATCAACAGCGGTTTCTTTATTTTCAAGGTTTTTATAAACAGTAAAGAAATGACGCATCTCATCGAAGATATGTGCAGGAAGCTGATCAATATTGGTATAGTTATTATAGTTAGGGTCATTGAACGCAACTGCAATAATTTTTTCATCGTCTCTGCCGTTATCCATCATTGAAATAACACCAATCGGATATGCTCTTACAAGCGTAAGCGGTTCAAGTGCTTGAGAACAGATAAGAAGAACATCCAACGGGTCCTCATCGTCACCGTAAGTTCTGGGAATAAAACCATAGTTTGCAGGATAGTGAGTAGATGTATGCAGGATTCTGTCAAGCATGATGAATCCAGTTTCTTTATCAAGCTCATATTTTTTCTTGCTACCCTTCGGAATTTCAACAACCATCACAAAATCATCAGGATTAATTCTCTTGGGCGAAATATCGTGCCATATATTTGACATAAAATATCTCCTTTCAAATATATCAGTTTACTTCAAGGGTTGCCAAACCACCATCTGAAGTTTCTTTGTATCTTTTTGATATATCAAGACCTGTCTGCCTCATAACAGCAATTGCTTCATCAAGTGAAATCTTTCTTGTATCACTAAGGAAACTTGCAAGGCTGACAGAGTTAATCGCTCTCATTGAAGCAACAGCATTTCTTTCGATACAAGGAATCTGAACAAGGCCGCAAATCGGGTCACATGTAAGACCTAGGTGATGCTCAATTGCGATTTCGGCAGCGTATTCAATCTTATCGAGATCGAGCCTGAAAAGCTCACCCAACGCAGCTGCAGCCATAGCACAGGCACTACCGATTTCAGCCTGACAGCCACATTCACTGCCTGAAATTGATGCGTTGGTTTTTATCAGATTTCCGATAATACCGCCCGTAGCAAGCGCCCTGAGAATTTCAGTATCTGAATATCCTCTTTTAAGCTGTTGATAGTATAAAACAGCAGGCATAACTCCTGCGGAACCACACGTCGGAGCAGTTACAATCGTTTTTCCGTCAGCATTCTGTTCGCTTACAGCAAAAGCATAAGCACATACTTCGCGGTTTTCTCTTGTTTCTGCACTTTCATCAATGTGCTGCTGATGATAAAGATGTTTTGCTCTTTTATGAACATTGAGTCCGCCGGGAAGGATACCGTCAGCATACAAACCCTCACGGATACTCTTTTTCATCTGTGACCATACCTCGTCAAGATAAATCCAGATCGAAGGTCCTTCAACCTTTTCAACATATTGCCACAGCCTTAAATGATTATTTCTGCAGTACTCGGAAATAGCTTTATACGAAGAGTCAGGATAAATATATTCGAGCTTTTCAGCCACATACCCTTCCATTTCAATATCTCCGCCACCAACGCTGAGAACTCTTTTTTTATCAATCTGCTCACCGTTACGGTATGCGAATAAATCCATCGTATTAGGATGGGTTAAATCGGTAAGAGTGTAATCAAACTCAACCTCACATTTTTTCGGTTCAAAAGTTTCAATGATTATCCTGTCCGTACCGTGACCGACACCTGTTTTTGAAAGCGAACCGTAAAGAATAACCTTGAAATTATCAGCGTCAGGATTCATCTGCATAAAAATCTTACATGCAGCTTCAGGTCCCATCGTGTGAGAACTCGAAGGTCCTTTACCGATTTTATATAAATCACGCAGTGATTTCATACTGTCCGTTTTTTTTATACCATTAAGAAGCATCATCTCACCTCTTCTATATTCTATTACACTGAACATAAAGTTTCAAGTGTAAAATGAAAAATATGCCATTCATTGATAAAAAGCCGACATCTTGCGATGCCGGCTAAAATTATTTATTGATAATCAATCGGTCAATTATAACACCAAGTCTTGTATCGAAGAAATCTTTTTTACGTTGCTCGCTCTTTGAGAGTCTTTTCTTTTCAGGAATCGGCTTTCTGAAACGCTGTAAATCACCGTCATCACAGATAAACGGTTGAGTAAGACAGATACCACCCTTACCCTTAAGCTGTGCTCTGACGTAACAATTGATTTCGCTTTCCAGCTCGCTAAGACTGATAACAGATGTAATTTCACCGTCAGCTTCATTTGTGTCAGCTTTGATAACCTCACCGTCAGCTACCCACTCGACAGCAGAAGCATTGATACCTTTAATGGTGATAGTCTGTTCATTTTCATCAACAACAACCGACATAACTCTCGGGCAAGGACCGTGACCTACGAAATCTTCGCCCAATTCATTCTTTGCATATCGCGCAATAGAGAAAAATGTTCCTTTTTCCATAGCTGTACGAAGGTTCTTAAGAGAATATTCAGGAAGAATAAAATCCATAAACGCTGTGTCAATTTCAGTAACTCTGTGTGCATCACTGTTACTGAATCCCCAGACACATCTTTCACCCTCAGGAATAAGGATTTTAAGAAGCTCATCCCAGAGAATACGGTCGCTTCTGTTAGGTCCGTCGTACATATTGAGAACTTCAGTGCCAAGGCAAGAATGATACCTTCTTAATAAATCAGCAAAGAAGTTTACATTTTCGGGAACATATGCACAGTCAGGGTCTTTATACGCCTTAAGCCAATCGGTAGGATGATTAATATGAGAAACACCGCCGCTGTTTTCAATCTTTCTGATTGGAGTTTCATAATCATTTTCCTTACCGCAGATACCTTCACAAGAATTGTCGGTAAAATAACCGTTAACATGATTCTTAACAAGAGTAAACATATTGGCTTCAATAGCATCGGGAACGCACTGCAACCCCCTTTTCTTCGTACGAAGATTATTGAACGTCTTATGAGTACCGTTAATGATATTGTGATACTGCTCAGTTGTAGGGTGCTCTCTTTTTCCGTGCCAGAGAAGCTGGAATGTGTATAAAGGAATTATAGACGGTTCCTGATCCCACTCTTTTCCGTAAATACCGTGTTCAGCAAATGCAAGAATGTCAAAATCGTTATCATAAAATCCGTCAATCATTTCACTCATTGTGTTATTAGCATCGCTGTATGTAGAATGAGTGTGAAGATTGGTTTTATAGTGATTTTCAGGGTTTTCAATCAAACCTGAAATATCATTATACGGGCTGATTATCTTAAATATTCTTTTAGCTTCAACTGACATAATATCCTCCCAAAAAACTTAGTAAAAAGATTATAACATATTAATTTTTATTATGTCAACAAAGAAAAAGACACCCTTGAACGTTACTTCAAAGGTGTCAAAAGAATTATTTTGCAACAGGAACTTCGATTATAAGATCCGTAAGCGGGAATGAACAGCACGGATGAATGCAACCAAACTTATGGTCTGCAAGACGTCTGTATTCAAGATGCTCAGGAACATAAACCTTACCTGAAAGAAGATGTGAATGACAGAATCCGCACTCACCGCTTCGACAACGTGCAGGAACAGAAATCTTGTTCTTTTCAAGAATCTGCATAACAGAATCGTTTGAAGAACCTGTAACTGTAGTTGTCATATCCTGAATAGTTACTGTAATATTGACAGTTTCAGGTACACCTGCAGGATAATCAGACTGAGTTGAAGGATTATGGAACTCACCGAACATTTCATGTCGGATAAATTTCTTTTCGAGATTAAGCTTTTGGAGCTCTTTATCAAGGAAATCATACATCTGCTGAGGTCCACAGATAAAAACAGAATAAGCTTCGTTATCGGGAGCATATTTTTTAATCAATTCAGCTGTGATGAATCCTGACTCGAAGCCGTCACCTGAAATATCTGCATCTTTATCACTAAGAACGTGAACAACCTTTACTTTATCACATTTTTTGGTGATAGCATCAAGTTCATCTTTAAAGATGATTACGTCTTTGTTTCTGCTTCCGTAAAGAAGAGTCATTTCAAAATCTTCATCACCGTCAGCAATAGCATTTGCCATTGAAACAAACGGAGTGATACCACTACCGCCTGCAAGGCATACAACCTTCTTTGCATCTCTTAACGGCTGATAATCAAAATGTCCTTCGGGAGCCGAAACTTCAACTTCAGTTCCGACCTTCCAATTATCAAGAATGAATCTTGACATAAGGCCGCCGTCAACAAGCTTGATTGTAAGTTCATATTTTCCTTCAAGAGAATCCTTCGGAGAGGATGAAAGAGAATATGCACGGGTTACATTCATACCCTCAATTGTTTCAAAAACCGTGAGGTACTTACCTGCAGCAAAATATGCAAGCTCCTTTGTTCCCTTTTCAGTGTTCGGAACAAGAGTAAATGTTTTGCAATCTTCAGCTCTTTGGGTAACGGCAGCAATCTTAAGATACTGACGTTTCGGATGGAGAGATTTTGCCAGAACCATAGCATTGTCTGAAAAATCAGGTAATTTAGCTTCTGCAGCGTTAAATCTTGCCTGACGGTCAGAGAGCATCGGTAAAAACTTCTTTGATTTTAATGATTTGATGTTTGCCATATTATTTGCCCTCCTTAACTTTCTTTATAACAATGCCTGCAGCCTTTTCACCTGTGTAGTATGCACAGCCGTAGCCGTCACCGCGTTCCTGAGTAGCACCACAGAAGAAGAAATTATCAAACGGCTGGTCTTTCATATATTGAATTGTACGCGGAAGCATGCTATCCCACTTTTCAAGCATATAACCGTAAGGTGTGCCCCAGGGAGTATTGAGATAACGTGCAAATGTCGGCGGCAATGCAATTTCAATTTCCTCGATATAAGGCTTAATTGAAATATTAAGAGCTTTTTCGCAGGTTTCTATCATATCTTCAGCAACTTTTGTCTTGAATTTTTTATAATCCTGAGGTCTGATATCCTTCATAACATCGCCGTGAGTCATTGATGTAAGGAAAAGCTGACATGTTCCTTCAGGAGTACAATCAGGAATAATTTCATTAAGACAGTTGATGATACAGTAACCGCTGAAATAATCCTTTACAAGTTCAAACTGCTTGTCTGAATCTGAATCAGGAGCAATAAATATTGAATAATCTTTGATACCGAGCTCTTCTTTTGTCTTGTTCATGCCAAGATAAACTGTTGTAAGAGTGACCGCAGTCTGTCTTGCATTAAGCATCTTGAGCTGCATCTCGGGTATGTCTTCTTTGTCGAACAAATCATTGAACACAGCATAAGGATATGAATTACAGATGATATACTTACCGTAAACTTCCTTTTCACCGTTGATAACAACACCTGCAGGCTTGCCCTTACGCATAATAACCTTTGTTACTTCAGAGTTATACCAGATGTCGCCGCCGTGCTCACGGATAACCTTATCAATCGCAAGGCTCATTTCGTGGCTGCGGAGATGCGGAATACCCGTACCGTTCTTAACATAGCTGTGAAGAACGCACATATAGTAAAGGAAATCGAATGTAGAAGCAGGAACACCCATATAACACCAGTAAGTGTTAAAGATGTCCTGAGCCTTCTTCGGCATTCCGAGAGCATCAAGTGCCTCGGACATCGTATGAGAAGTCATTCGCATAATGTCGGGAACGTCCTTAAGTGAGCCCGGCAATTTTGAAGGATTATCAAGACATTCAAATGCCTTGAACATACGCTCAGAAAGGTCAAATGCAGCCATACAGCTTTCATATGAACCGGGAACGATTTCATCAAGCTTTCTTGCAAAATTTTCAAAACCGACAGGCATACGGGCATCGAGAACAACCTCAACACCGTCTTCATTGATAAAGGTATCCGTATCGCCTTCTTTAGCAGGAACAACAAGTCTGAAGGTAGAATCGTGTCTGTACCAATCAACGTCAGCGCCCCAGTTATTGAACATCTGCTCAATATTGCCGACTTCAACCTCAGTTGCACTGATACCTGCAAGTTCATGCAATGAAGGTTCGAATTCAAAGCGACCTCTTACAAACGAAGAAGCCGAGCCGCCGGGAATATTATGGCGTTCAAGAAGAAGAGTCGAAAGACCTTCACGAGCACAGTTGACAGCAGCCGCAAGACCGCCGTTACCGGCACCGATAATAATAACATCGTATTGTTTACTCATAACAACACTCCTTAAAATGCAGAGAATACCTGCACAAATTTACCACTATATTTTATCACAGTTGTTTGGAATTTACAAGGGAGGATTTTAAAAAATAAGCACGATGATTTATTCCAAAACCATCGTGCTTACCCTATGCGAGTGTTCACAGTGCTTCGAGAATACACTTGCTTTGCATCTCTGCATAATTTTTTGTTTAATTTTGATTCTATATATAATTTACTTCCGCTTCATTTCTTGGTGGAATACGTTTATATTCAACATCAGGCCATCCTATAACAAGTGCCATTACAGGACTGTGTCCCTTTTTTGTTTCAAGCATCGAGGAAACCTTAGGGTTTAGTTTTGCCACACCAACTAAAAATCCGCTATAAAGAACACCGAGCCCCATACTTTCTGCCATCAGCTCCATATATGACGATGCAAGGCAGGCACTGGTTGTACCTTTACCATTAACAACAATAACAACCGGGGCACCTTTTGAAAAGAAATTATCATCAATTATTACATTTCTCAGATACTTTGAAAAAGGTGATGCTGTTTTTTGAGCTAATCTGAAAACTTTTACAGCTTCTTTTTCTATCTCAGGCAACTTTTTCTTAATAACTGTGAAGGAAAAATCCTGGGCATTGGTCCCGGTGGGACAGTATCTGCCTGCTTCAATTATTTTATATATTATTTCATCAGAAACATCTTCGTTTTTAAACTGACGCACTGTTCTTCTGCTTTTCAACGCAAGAAGAAATTTATCACTATCAAATTCATCGATGTTAACAGGAACAATCTCTTCTACAGATTCGTAGTTTGTCATTGTAACGGCATTCACAGGACAAATAGCATAGCAGTGTCCGCACTGAATACACCTTTCATACATAAACTGTGCCTTACCGTTAACGAGTTTAATTTTTTCAGACACACAGTCTCTGACACACTTTCCGCAACCTATGCAAAGCTCGTGATTTATTTCAATATGTTTCATAAACTCTCCTTTTTTGCTTTTGAATGGTTCATTTTTGTAGAACTATGTTAACATAAGATATAAAAAATTACAACAAAAAAGTGAGTATTCACATGTGTTATGAATACTCACTTTGGTGCGGATAACAGGACTTGAACCTGCACGCTTTCGCACCAGATCCTAAATCTGGCGTGTCTGCCAATTCCACCATATCCGCTTTTGCCCGTTTATTATATCATAAGAACAACAAATGTCAAGAAATTAACTGCTCTTTATCTTTTTAAGCGCTCCTTTTTCTAGCCTACTTACCTGTGCCTGCGATATACCTACTTCCTTCGCAACCTCTGTCTGTGTTTTTCCGAGCATAAATCTTAAATTCAAGATTCTTTTTTCCCTGTCAGAAAGAGAGCGTATAGCATCACAAAGCAGTATCTCATCCATCCAGCTGTCCGCTGTATTTCTGTCGCCGATCTGATCCATTACAAATATCGCTTCGCCGCCATCATTGTATACAGGTTCATATAATGAAACCGGATCTACAATCGCCTCAAGAGATATAACGACATCCTCCTTTTTCATTTCAAGCAGCTCAGAAATTTCCTCAATAGACGGTTCGCGGTCAAGTTTATTTGAGAGCTTCTCCCTTGCCTGAATCGCCTTGTATGCAGTATCCCGCATAGATCTGCTCACTCTGACAGAATTATTATCCCTCAGGTATCTGCGCACTTCTCCGATAATCATCGGAATGTTATGAGCAAGTTGAGACGTCGAAAAGGAGAGTTATCTATGACACGTAAGGAAGCATTAAAAAAGGCAATTGAAATCTTATCTGAATCCCACGAAAACGTTGATATTGCAAGGTTTTTACAGGATATTCACGACGAATTACCATTAATACATTGGACTGATAAATCAATCAGAGATACTGTAGACCAATTTATTATTGACAACGGTAGAGTTCCAACTACAACCGATTTTAAGAAAAAAGGTATGCCCCCTCACCCGGTTTTTAAACAGAAATATAACAAGACACTTGCAGAATGGTTGAACGAAAACTATCCTGTTTCAAAAGTTACATCAGAAGAGCTAAAGCTTAAACATACGGACAACTTCAAAAAAGAATATGAACGTATCAAACCAAAGAGCAACGAAGAATTCAACAAAAACAGATCTAAAGGAACACTCGGGTGGCAATCAGTTGCAAAGTATTATGATTGTACATCATGGCGTAAATTAATCAACACTCTTGATTTACCGATATACGTAGATCAAAAACAACATCCTACTATTAAAGTTAATATAATTACAGATTATGATTTTTAGATTAATCTTAAAAATCATATAGTAAGACCGCTACTGGCTAGTTGTTACTGAGCAGTAGCGGTCGATTACATTATTTAATTGGAACAGAGATATAAGAGAGAAGCAATTCAAAGATTGATTTGATAAATGTAATTATCATTTCAAGAATATCAATTCCTGAACCACCCTGCTCAGTGTTTTCTTCGCGAGTCCCCTCTTCTTCTGTATCGTCTGATTCAGGAACATTAGGTTCAACTTCAGTTTCAGTATTATCCTCAACCTCAATCTCGGGAGACTGGTCAATGAGATCGAGATATTCAACATACTCTGATGATGTTTCAAGGAGAACTTCTGCGGGCTTGGTCTGGTCAACATTAGCAAGAAGGGTTCCTGCCTGATTAAGTAAATCAACATCAAGCTGATCAATTACACCATCGTGATTACAGTCAGCAGCCATATACACAGCTTCGCTGACATCATCCTTCGTAAGCATTCCGTTAGCAAGGCAAGAAACAAGAACTGCATCCTGACCGTCGTACCAGCCGTCACCGTTGACATCACCGAAGAGAAGAATCTCAAACGATTCCGAATTACCGTTCTGATGAGTTACGGTAACAACGACACCTGTTGCGACCAACGAAGAGTCAAACTCAATTTCAGAAGTATCACTGTTAAAATATTTTTCAACAAACTCATCGGTTGACATACCGGAAGTAAGTCCACAGAGTTTGTCACCGCTTACAATGCAACCCTGAAGCACAGCAGGAATTTCCATACCGGAAGCAACAAGTATATTACAGCTCGTGCAGTAAGTATCGCCTGTATATCCTGTCGTTGTACAGGTTGCATTCAGAGCATTACGGATTTCTGTTGTGCTGTGTGTACAGGATGCGCCGACAGTGACCGTGAACCGAGCAGTAAAGCCTTCATAAGTAACGGTAAGAGTCTGTACACCTGTTTTAAGCGCATTGTAACCCGTAACTTTGTAGCCTGTAACTTCTGCCGTTGAATCGTCGGAGTAAAGACCTGAAACAACCATGCCTGTCGGGTCAAAGCTTTCTCGTTTTGCATAAGTAGTCTTGTCGGGAAGTTTTGTGACTTCAATTCCCGTAAGTTCGGGGGCAGGGTCAATAACAGTTACTTTGAATGAAGTTGAATATGTACTGTTCGCCGCTGAAACCCATTTAACGGTAACAGTATAAGTACCCTCTGCTGAACTGTCGAAACCGCTGACGGTATAATTTGAAACTTCCTTTGTGGAATTGTCGTTATAAAGAACCTGAACAACCATTCCCGTTAAATCGAGCTCTTCACCTGTAATATACTCAAGTTTATCGGGTTGAGTTGTTATAGAAATGCTCTTCGGACTGCGGATATGAACATTGAATTCATAAGTACAACCGCTTGAGGTTGTTGCAGTGATAACAGTATCGCCTGTATATCGTGCATAAACATCCATACCATTGATTGTTACATTGTTATTACTTGCCGTTAAGGTAACAATATCAGTATGCTCTTCAGGCCAGTACTCAAAGACAGCTCTGAATGTTTCACCAACATCAAGGATGACATTTTCCACTTCATCAACGAGAATTATACCCTCGCAGGGGGCGGAAATATCAGTAAAGTTAAAACCGCCGTTATCAGCAAAGGTTTCAACATAAGTACCTGCAACACCGAAGATCGTTGTTTTTGCAGGGTAAGAGAATGCCGTACTGTCGATTGATGTGACAGACATCGGGATTGTCAGGTTGAACAATGATGTATCATTTACAAAAGCCTGACTGCCGATTTTCTTGAGTCCCTTCGGGAAAACAATCTCAGTCAGCGACGGGCAATCCATAAATGCCTGCGATGGAATTTCAGAGATACTATAATCTGCAAAGGTTACATCTGAAAGCATTTCACATCCCTTAAAAATCTGCGAGCCGATTGTTTTAGTTGACTGCGGAATATACACTTTTTCAAGTGCCGTGCAGTTCTGGAAAGCACACGAACCAACCGAAGTCACTGTTTCGGGTAAAATTGCTTCTTTCAAAGATGTACAACCGTAAAATGCATTGTTATAAATATTCTTAAGTTTTGTGTTTTCCGAATATTCAAATAACTCCAAAGATGTGCAACCACTGAATGCTTCTGTACCTATTGATTCAATTGCATCTGGGATTTTAATCGTTTTTAATGCTGTACAGCCGATAAAAGCACGATCAGGAATAGATTTCAGACTTTCACTAAGCGTAACACTTTCCAAACTATCACAATAAGCAAAATTATAATATGCGTAGTCCAAAGAAGTTACGCTATCTGGAATTACAACCTCAACCAAAGAATCACAGTTGTAGAATGCATATCCACCTATGTTTTTTACACTATCAGGAATTATAACTTCAGGAAGAGACACACAATTTCTAAAAGCATAATCACCAATTGAAGTTACACTAGTAGAAATTTCAGCAGAGCTCAACCGTAAACAACCCCAAAATGCTCCATTCTCTATCGTTGTCACCGTAT